>NZ_PVWG01000036.1:0-47675 GCF_003003695.1 Phormidesmis priestleyi ULC007 | reverse complement strand
ATCTCTGCTTGAGCCAGCGTCTGTTGGGCAGACAGGGCGTAAGCGGTTTTGGTTTCCACATCCACCACCCCCACTAACGAGATCTCTAAGCCTTTCTCTACCCGGCTAGCACAACCATTCCAATACCAGTCGATGCCCTCCGTCGCCTTGCCGCTCTTGGGAATAAACGAGCTATCCATCACCAACAGCAACGCCTGTTCTGTCCTAGCTCCAAGGTTGACCAGTTCGACATTGAACGAGGTGAAGTCAAACTCCGCCCCGAAGTGCCGTCGGTACGTCTTCTCATGCAACTCACTATAGCGGCTCAAATTCGTGAAGTTGACCTTGCCGCAGACAATCAGAATCGTTGAAAACAGCGTCACGAAAAAGGTCACTTGCGGTTTGCGAAAACGCCCACTTTGGTCAGTAGGCTCTGTACAATGGCTTCCATAGCTATCTATCCGGTGCGCTTGATTTAGTAGTTGCACCCTATCCGATGGATAGCTTTTCTGTCAAAAATTGTCCGAACTATTGTGTTAATGACAATATTAAAAATCCAGTTCAAGAAGTCGGTCAGATAGATTTTGCAGTTTATAATCTATCTGATAAAGATTTTGATAAAGTTCAGATATCTATTGAATTTAAACAAAAGGGGAAGAGCAAACCTTTGAGAATAATATCTCAAGAAATTCCCACTGAATACAAGGATAGTACTAAATTATCTGCATCACAGTCCCTAGCGAGTAATTCAACTAGGAAATATTTTTACAATATAGATATTCTAAATCGCTCTAGTTTTGAAGAATCATCTAAGCCTAATCATGAGTCCTCGGAATTTACTGCTGCTTTTGGAACTCCAGTAAAGCCCGTATTCAAAGCAACTTACACAATCGTAGGTGAGAGGATATCTAACATTGAGGTCGTTCCAAGTGTAAGACTGAAAGAGGTCAACCTTCGCGAAATTTCATACGATTCTGTCAGAGAGTATGAGATTACTTCTGAAGCAAACTGGTGGAATCTTCTAATGTTGAGATTCCCCATCTTACAGCTCCTTCCTTTTTTGGCACTGTTGTTTTTCTTTTTTTATGCCTACCACTTTATTTTATGTTTGTTCCTAAGAGTTAGAATTTATCGACAAGAAAAGGAACTTGGTAGCCAGTTCACAGAATTCTTTAAGAAATCAAACACCTTGAATCAACTACGTTTAATGTCAGATCCAAAAGACATTGCTCAAGAGTTGACAAAAATTAATAGGCAAATACGAAACCAGGAAATTGATACGGAAATTTTTACAGTTCTAATTGCAGAACTTTCTGAGCCTGAAGCAATAAATAAATTTCAGCAATCTACGGTTTCTGAAATTATTGAGATCTTGCTGAAAATTGATCCTAACCCAATGAAATATCAGCTAAATTTTTGGGAGTGGCTCCGTATGGGGATGCGATTCTACTAGAATGATCCAAAGGAGCAGGAGTTTAATAAACGCACCACAACAATCAGTCATCAAAATTCAGATTTTCACAGAAACAAATTGCTCATGCAGGGCGTACAATTTTACTATTTCTTATGTACGACGATACCTGCCGATTTCTTGCCGAACACTTCTCCTCAGACTTTGCCAGTTGGCTTTTGGGAGAACCTGTCGAAATGACAGAACTCAAGCCCTCTGAACTTTCTCTCGATCCGATTCGCACCGATGCCCTGATTCTGCTGCAGTCAGTTGCTTCTTTTTTACATCTAGAGTTTCAAACCCTGCCTAAAGATAATGTTCCATTCCGAATGCTGGACTACCGTGTGCGTGGGTATCGTAAAGATCCAAGCAAACCGATGCGGCAGGTTGTGATTTACCTGAAGCAAACTGCATCTGAGCGCGTGTATCAAACCAGCTTTGAGATGGAGAACACACGCCACGAGTTCGAGGTGGTGAGAATCTGGGAGCAACCCGCAGCCCTGTTCCTGCAATATTCAGGGCTGATCCCCTTTGCGTCTCTTGGTCAAAGCGCAGACGCAGAGGAAACGTTGCGGCAAGCGGCACAACGGATTAATCAAATTGCAGACTCTGAAGCGCAAGCAAATTTGATAGCAGCATCAGGGATTTTAGCTGGGTTACGATTAGAGGATGAGGTCGTTTATCAAATCCTACGGAGAGACATCATGCAAGAATCTACCGTTTATCGTTCGATTCAGAGAGAGACTCAAGCAGAGAATTCACGAGCGATCGCACTCAATCTTCTGCAAGAAGGTGTACCAATTGAAATTATTGTTCGTAGTACTGGTTTATCGATCCAAGAAGTGCAACAACTTCAGCAACAACTCAACGGTTCCTCACAAGGCGGAAGTTGATCGATGTACGGAGAGTTGATCGTAAGAAACGGCATAACAATCTGCTTGCACCCGACCGTTTAGAGTCTTTTCATTGAGTTCGAGAGGCTATTTGCGGCGGGTGAAGCGAAACGTTATGCACACTTAAAGTCACAGAATGTTCTCGATCGTTTATTTTGGCAGTGCTGCGATCGCATCTAGAAGGGGAATTACGTTACGACTTTGATGTGGTTCGTTTATGGGAGCAACCTGCTTCACTCTTCCTGCAATATCCTGGACTGCTGCCCTTTGCGGCACTGGGACAGAGTGCAGATCCAGCAGAGATGTTGCGCCAAGTGACTCAAGTTGGGGATCAGATTGAAGAACCAACGACGCAAGCTAATCTAATGGCAGCCTCAGCGATTTTGGCTGGGTTAAGATTGGAGGAGGACGTGATTTATCGTTTAGTGCAGAGGGACGTTATGCAAGAATCTGTGATTTACCGTTCAATTCAGAGAGACGAGAAGCAGGCGATCGCACGCAATCTTTTACGAGGAGGCGTGAACATCAATCTCTTTGCGTCTTCAACAGGTTTATCGATCGAGGAAGTTCAACAGCTTCAACAGCAAATGAACGAGTCTGCACAAAGTTAAGCTTTGCCAATCAAACCATTCGTTAATTTGTTGATAACTGAGTGCCGCAGTGAGAGCAGAAGCGATCGCTAACTCTCACAGATTCTCCACACTGAGAACAAAAGCGCTGACCGCTCTGGGGCGTGCCCATCTGCATCTGCATATTGCCCATTTTCATTTCCATCGGCTTCATCGGCTGCATGGGCTGCATGGGCTGCATCGGCTCCATCGGCTTGAATGATGAAGCGATCGCTTCGGTAGGCTGAAGCGACAGCACCTCTGCGCCTGTCATGTCGGGTAAGTGGCTTAACGTGCCGATGCGTTGAGCTTGCAAACTGACAAATGATTGCTTTTGGGCTGACTCGATTTGCAAAATGATTCCGGTGCCCGTGCGAAACACTTTGGGCAAGGTTTGCCATTCTCCCGTTTCAAAGTTGCTCTGCTGACTCTGCTGCTGTCGGGCACTGCCACTCGTCAGCCTGACGATCGTCTGCGTGCCTCGGTTTTCGAGATACAGCCGTTGTCCGGTTCCTAAATCACACTGATAAGCCATAGTCTGATCCTGCATCCTCTCCCTTTTGTTCTATCAATGACTTGGGATGAATGATCGGTCAGCGACTCGATCGCTATATTTCTTCACATGGTTGATCGCGCTGAAGACAAGATTAAGTATTCACGGCTACAGTTTGAAGTCGTGGTCAACTCTATTCATTAAGAAGTTAACGGTCAAACTTTGGGCGCACGGCTGTGAATTTGCATGATTATGAACCCGGAGATTTCTATGATGAACTGTTTATTGAGCAGGGACAGCCTCGCCTAGATGCGATTCCTCTGGTCGATCGGATCAATTCGCTGTCGATGGAAGAGTTGCAGCGACGGCAGCAGTCGGCTCAAATTGCGCTGTTTAAAATGGGTGTCACTTTTAACGTTTATGGCGATACGCAAGGCACCGAGCGCATCTTTCCGTTTGACATCATTCCTCGCATTGTCTCAGCCAACGAATGGGCAAAGCTAGAAAAAGGTTTAAAGCAGCGCATTTATGCCCTCAATCTATTTTTGGCTGACATTTACGACGAGCAAAAAATCATTCGCGATAGTGTAATTCCGGCAGAGCTGATTTATTCGGCAACGGGATTTTTTAAGCAATGTATGGGAGTCAAGCCGCCAGAAGGCATCTGGTGCCATATTACCGGGACGGATTTGGTGCGCGATCGTGCAGGTGAATGGTACGTGCTAGAAGACAATCTGCGCTGCCCGTCAGGAGTCTCTTATGTGCTAGAAAGTCGGCGCGTGATGAAAAGCACTCTGCCGCTCGTCTTTGAGACGATGAATATTCAGCCCGTCGAAGAATACCCCAGCCACTTGCTCGAAACGCTGTTGAATTTGGCTCCTCACCATTTGCCCGACCCTACTGTCGTGCTGCTGACTCCTGGAATCTATAACTCGGCTTATTTTGAGCAGTCGTTTCTTGCCCAGCAAATGGGAGTCGAACTGGTCGAAGGGCGAGATCTGGTGGTGTCAGATGGCTATTTGCAAATGCGAACGACCAAGGGTCTCAAGCGGGTTGATGTGGTCTATCGCCGCATTGATGACGACTTTATCGATCCGTTAGCGTTTCGTGCTGATTCTCTCTTAGGCATTCCTGGGCTGATGGAAGTCTATCGTGCCGGAAGAGTCGGACTGGCTAATGCTCTGGGTACTGGCGTTGCAGACGACAAAGTGATTTATTCTTTTGTCCCGGCGATGATTCGCTACTATTTGGGCGAAGAGCCAATTCTGGCCAATGTGCCCACTTATCTCTGCTGGGAGCCGCAGCAACAGAGCCACGTTTTAGCCAACTTAGATAAGCTGGTGGTCAAATGCGCCAACGAGTCTGGCGGCTATGGAATGTTGATCGGTCCTCACTCAACTCAGGCACAGCGAGACGAATTTGCCGAAAAAATCAAGGCGCAACCCCGCAATTACATTGCTCAACCAACGCTTTCACTGTCTCGCGTGCCTTCGCTGATCGGCGACCAGTTTGAGGGCTGTCACGTCGATTTGCGTCCTTATGTGCTCTACGGTAAAGAGATTTACGTTAATCCGGGTGGGTTGACTCGTGTGGCGCTTAAAAAAGGTTCTCTAGTGGTCAACTCCTCTCAAGGGGGCGGCAGCAAAGATACGTGGGTCATTTGTCAATAAGAAATTCTCTATGCTGAGTCGTGTTGCTGATTCGATTTACTGGCTAAACCGCTACATTGAGCGGGCAGAAAATATTGCTCGATTTATTGATGTCAATTTGAACTTGTTGTTGGATTCTCCGATCGGAGTCACTCAACAATGGGAGCCGCTGGTGCTAACCACCGGAGATTTGCCGCTGTTTAAAGAACGCTATGGCGAGGCGACGGCTGAGAATGTGATCCGATTTCTCACGTTTGACAGCAATTATTCCAATTCGATTTTGTCGTGTTTGAATTCGGCGAGAAACAATGCCCGATCGGTGCGAGAAATCATCTCGTCAGAAATGTGGCAACAGGTAAACGCCTTCTATTTCATGGTCAAAGAAGCCGCTCAAGCAGACTCGCCCGGTCAGTTGCCCGAATTTTTTAGTGAAGTGAAACTCGCGAGTCACTTGTTTGCTGGCATCACTAACGCGACCATGACCCACAATGAAGGATGGCATTTTGGGCAAATTGGCAGACTTTTAGAACGCGCCGACAAAACCAGCCGGATTCTCGACGTGAAATATTTTATTTTGCTGCCATCAGTGAAAGATGTCGGCACCACGCTAGATGACTTGCAGTGGATAGCGTTGTTGAGGTCTGCCAGTGCCTACGAGATGTATCGCAAACAAGGTCTGCATCGCATCACGCCGATGTCGGTCGCCAAGTTTTTAGTCTTAGAGCGAGAATTTCCGCGATCGATGCGGTTTTGCATTCAGCAAGCCGAGCGATCGCTACATGAGATCACGGGCACTCCGATCGGCACTTGGTGTAATCCTGCCGAGCGCACGTTGGGGCGGCTGCGATCGGACTTGGATTATCTGACGATCGATGAGATCGTTCACGTCGGACTGCACGAGTTTCTAGACAGCTTACAGCAGCGGATGAACGAAGTTGGCAAAAATGTTTTCGAGACTTTTTTTGCGTTAGAACCTGCCAATCGATGATTAACTGCGAAGTTTGACGTTGCACAATGAGGAATGAAATCGGCTGTAGGGGTAGCGCCCCCGTGCCTACCCATGACGGAGGGCAACCACGGGGGGATTGCCCCTACCCCAATTATTCCGCTATTCAGCAGTGCCGAATTTTGGATTCTGGTTGTCTGTCAAGATTCAAAATCGCCCAATGTTTTACCAAATCTCACACACCACCACTTACAAATACAGTCAGCCTGTGACGTTGCAGCCGCATCTGGTGCGATTGCGACCCCGATCGAACGGCTGGCAAACCCTCAAATTGTTTTCGCTGCAAGTCACGCCACAGCCGACCGCGCGATCGCAAATCGTGGATCTCGATGGCAACTCGCTGATCAAGCTGTGGTTTGCGCCGCAAAAAACCGAGCAACTGCAAATTCAAGCTCAGTCTCAGGTTGAAACTCACGAATCGAATCCGTTTAACTATTTGATGGAGCCTTGGGCAGCGCGACTGGCGATCGATTATCCCACTTCACTTTTGCTGCAACTTCAGCCTTATCTAACGGGGCAAAACGCCAACTATGCCACCTCGGTTGACCCGATCGCGCTACAACTCGCTCAAGAAATCAGTCACGAAGTTTCAGGCGACACGGTGAACTTTTTAGCAACCCTCAATCAACGCATTTACGAAAGCTGTAAATATCTGGTTCGCGAAACCGGGAAGCCGCTATCACCAGGCATCACCTGGACAGAAAAATTGGGATCTTGTCGAGATCTAACGGTGCTGTTTATCGAAGTGTGTCGCTCGATCGGACTCGCGGCACGGTTTGTCAGTGGCTATCAAGAAGGCGATTTAGATCGAGACGATCGTCATCTTCACGCTTGGGCTGAGGTTTATTTACCGGGCGCGGGGTGGCGAGGCTATGATCCGACGCATGGATTAGCGGTCAGCGATCGTCACGTTGCCCTGGTTGCGAGTGCGGTGTCTGATTATGCGGCTCCTGTCTCCGGCAATTTTAGTCGAGTCGGAGACGTGCAATCCACTATTGACTATCAGATTCAGATTCAAGGACTGTCTTGAGACTGATCCCAATCGATGTTGGGCATCCGTTCAAACGCCTCATTCAGATAGCCCTCCCAAAACTTGCGAATCTGAGCGAGATAAGGCGCACCCCGATCGAGCCGCAATTCATAGCGAATTTTAAAACTATCCGCTTCATACATCACCAGATTAATCGGCGGGCCGACTGAAATATTAGACTTCATGGTTGAATCGATCGACAGCAGCGCACACTTCGCCGCCGCCTCTAATGACGTGTCGAAATTGAGGACACGATCGAGAATCGGCTTGCCATATTTCGCTTCGCCAATCTGCAAAAACGTCGTTTCTTTAGACGCTTGAATGCAGTTGCCCTGACTGTAGAGCATATACAGTTCCGGTTCTTCACCTTGAATCTGTCCGCCCAGCAAAAACGTGCATTTAAAGTCGATGCGATCTTTTTCGAGCCACGATCGATCCCGTTCTTGAATTTGCCGCGTTTTGTCGCCGATGTATTGGGCAACTTCATAGAGACTGGGCAAGGTGTGCAAATTAACCGCTTCCTGAGCTTTAATGTCTCGTTTTAACAGCGTCACAATTGATTGAGTCACCGCCAAATTGCCCGACGTGCAGAGAAGAATGACGCGATCGCCCGGCAGCGAAAAATCAAACAGTTTTTGGTGAGTCGAAACATAATCAACCCCGGCATTTGTGCGCGAGTCGGCAGCCATCACCAAGCCAGCACTAGTTAAAATTCCGAGGCAATAAGTCATAAATAAACTGGGAAACCTACAGCGGTTAGCTATCAAGCAAATCGGGCATTGCAGAATCAAGGTAAAGATAAGCTGCAAGCATTAGCAAACTCCTTGCAAAACCAGCATCAGATTCAGGCTTACGTCATTCCTCAAGACTTAACCGAGCCTGGCTTGTTGAGTGGCGGTAAATGATTACTTCCTTGAAGTTGATGATGAAGACTCGGACAGTCGCTTTTGCAGTTCTGCTTTGTATTCCTGAAGTTGTTTTACATCGGTGGGAGAAGCGTTCTTAATCATTCTATCCACGATTTCAATAGCACTGCTCCAGTCTTTCTTGTCTGTTGCTATTTTTAGGGCAAATCGAAGCTCTTCTTGGTTAGGAATGGATGAGATAGGCGGTAATTCTGTTATTCGCTTTAATGGTTCAACCTGCGGTGTTGGTTTTACTAATTCACTCGGATTTGAATTCGTGTTTCCGTTAGGATTCCGATTATTTCCTGGAGGTAGGTTTTTGGGAGGATTTTTCTGCCCAGATTTGAGCATCCATTGTGGTAGCTGCTCTAAATTCACCTCATTTCCAGCTTTGGGAATCTTAAGTGTCCAGATATTAGCACCTTGTGCAGATAGAGTCATTCTGAACGTACCTGTTGCCCCACTCGTTTTGTCTGTTTTAATTTTGCTTCTCTTGCCATCCAATAGCACTTCGTCTGCACTTGCTCCACCCACTATCAAACCATCTGACATCTTTTCTCCATCAAGTCTGATGAAGCAGCTTCCAGGAGTAGGGTTTTGTGTTTCCATATAAAACCAACCACTCCTTGTATTGAGAGTTCCCAACAGAGTTGCTTTTGCTGGTTTTCCATTCAGTTGATAAGAAATTTCTTCACCTCTGAAAGAGTTGCCATTTTGGGTAATTTGGGCAGATGAACCTCCAGTAATAATGCAAGCGGCTGGAGGTAAAGGATTCGGTTTAGAAATTGGGACAGAATACCCTTGATAGTTATAATCAGGTGTTTTCCACAAACTTAAGAAAATTGCCCCTACTGTACCTATAAGAATTGGGGGAATTAGATGGGATTCTGGGCGCTTCAAACCCAAGAGCAGACCTAAATTATGGCGAGTGACAGCAGCACCATTGCGATCGTCTAACTCTTCCCGTAAAGCAAGTGCCTGAGTCAGGCAAGTATAGGCTATGTCGGTATCACCCAAACAGAGTGCCCGACTGCCCTTTTGATGAAGTGCCCAAGCCTCAGATGCCCGATCCTTTAGGTTTTTTGCAGCCTCTAACTCCCAATTCAAGACCTCTTCCCAGGCACCCCATTGTCCATTCAAGGCAAGCGCCCCCTCTAGTCCGCGACCCATTTGTACAACTTCTTCCCAACGCCCCCCATCAACAGCCGATTCCAAAAGGTTAAAAACTGCATCAGATTCTTTCAGCACAACATCAGGCTGCATTTGATTCTGTTGCATCCAGTCATTGAAATATGTAGTGGCTTTGTCTCGCCAGGGAACTAAGTCCCACTCGGAGCCAAGTGTTTCGCTGTTTTTGAAAACTGCTTTGAGAGGTTCATCTAAACTGTAGCGAGAACCGTCAGATTGAATAAGACCATTTTGGAGCAAGGAGTCTAAGTGATATTTCACCTCAGTAGCTGACAGATCCATTGATGAATTGCCTTTTGGTACAGATGTTGTAGCATCTGATTTAACTTGGGCGACGAGAAGAGTTAAACCTGTTATTCCTAAAACGGCTAAGACTTTCAAAATTCGTCGTGCTGGTTTCGGTAAAGAATTCAGCATTTTTAAGACTGAAGAAGGATCAGAGAATTCTGAGCTTGGTGCATTTGCAATTTCCTCGGCAATCTCTTCCAGTCTTTTGTCATCCTTCCTAGCTTTTCTCACAGCTTCGCGGATTTTTCCAGGATTTCCTTTCAGAAGAATACGCAGTTTTTCAACTGCAAGACGATCCTGATCGCTATCTAAAGGATCTTCTTCGGCAGAGAATTTTCCTGTATTCCATTCTTGTCTTGCTAGTTCCAAAGCTTCATCAGCAGGCATTCCTTCTAAAGGAATGCTTTTGTCACCATCTTTTTCTAAGCAGCGTTTGGGAGAGGCGAGAACAAATTTAGAACCTCTCATATGATCACGTAGAAACAATATGCTCTCTCGTGAAAGTCGAACATCATCCAGTAAAACAAGAGCCTTTTTGCCACCTAATCGGGTTCTGATTTCGGCGTTGGTAAAGTAAGTATGAGATTTGACTCTATAAAAAATGAAAAGAATTGCTTGAAGCAAGTCAGATACAGTTCGATATTTCCCTGCGTCACGAAATACCACCCCATCAGAAAAACTAGTCGTAAGCTCACTGTGATTGGCTAAATGGCGTAGAAGAGTTTCTCTGTCGATTTTAGCTTCTCCATAAAATTCAAGAATTTTTTTGGACTGAAGTTCAGTGATCACTCCCTCAACTTCTTTTCTGCGTCCTACCAAATTGAGGGGAGCTGGCAGGAATCTTTCACGCTCAGTACGAGGGCGATTTCTTAGTCGTTCCTTACTCCAGGCAAGAATTTTAAGTACTTTGCCTCCGTAAGTGATATTGAACTGTATTATAAATTTACCAACAGCTATCTGACCGCTATTGTTGCCCTGATTATTGAGGGTAGTGGAAGACGAAGGAACTTGAGATCGAGGAGATGTTCCTGCTGCTTTAGTAGATTCAGAATTAGCTGATTCAACCTGTCCTTCAGTGTTTGGCTGAGATTCTTGAGTCATAACAACCCTAAGTTTTCTATTCTAGGCAGCAGGATCTCCTCGCATTAGTAACTTTGGATGCACTAGTGAATATCCAAACTTGGGAGGAAACTAATGCTTCACTGGTATCATATCCTAAGCTCTGACGCAAGTAAATTCTTTCATAGTTCATGTGTATTTCTCTAAAGCCAACACTGGCGTTTATTCTGAAAGGTAACTGTTGAGGTTATGTCATGAGTGAGCAAAACCAGTCTGGTAATTCCATCCAAGCTGATATTAAAGGAGATACAAGTGGTCAGATTGCTGTTGGCAGGGGGATAAGTCAAACACAAATCAACTCTACGGCTTCTGTAGACAAGCAATTAACCCAGTCAGATGTCGTCACAGTTCTTGGTGAACTTGATCGAATGATTCGTGACGCTGAGTTACCATCGGATGTTAAAGAGGAATTGACACTTTACCTGGGTGCTGCGAAGAAGGCAGTTGAAAAAGAAGAACCTAAAAAGGTATTAGCCGCAGACAACTTGAAAACTATGGCTGAGACGCTTGAAAACGCTGGCAAGACTGTTGAAGCAGGTAAAAGTCTCTGGGATAAAGTCAAGCCATTTTTGGGGCAAATTTCCGGTTGGTTGGGCGTAGCTAAGGGTTTCTTTTGGTTTTGACCGGGAGAATGTGTTGCTTTATTGCTGACTTGGACAAGCTATCTAGAAGTTGACCCCAGAGAAGTGAACGTTGCTAAATAGCAGAATGATTTGAGTAGGAGTAATCTCCCTGTGGTTTACGGGTAGACACGGGCTGCCCTTGCAGTCCGTTCATCGTTCTGCAACGCCGACTTTTCAAACATTCTTTTAGGGAGGTGCTTAATCAGGCGCAACACGCTTTGTTAGGGCAGATCTGGCTTGTTCTCGATCGTCAAAATGAATTTTTTCAGTGCCCAAAATCTGATAATCTTCGTGTCCTTTGCCTGCAATCAGCACCCCGTCTCCAGGGTTGGCTTGCAAAATTGCGGTGCGAATTGCGGTTGCCCGATCGCTCAACACGATCGGCTGCACAGAGGCAGGAATTCCCGCCACGACATCTTCTAAGATTCTCACTGGGTCTTCAGTTCGAGGGTTATCAGAAGTCACGATCACTCGATCTGCCAGCGTTGCGGCGATGTTGCCCATTAAAGGACGCTTGGTACGATCGCGATCGCCGCCACACCCAAACACACAGATCATTTGCCCTGCAATAAACGGTCTCGCCGCCTTGAGCATATTCTCTAAACTATCGGGAGTATGGGCATAATCTACAATCACGCTGATGTCTTGCCGGGAATTGATGTGAACTTGTTCCATGCGTCCTGGCACCCCTTTAAATTTGGGGAGGGCGTTAACCATCAATTCTAAATCCAGTTCTAAATGCAGCCCGACTGCGATCGCCGCTAGCAGATTTTCTAGATTAAATTGCCCGACCAGTGGCGATCGAAAGGACATATCTCCTTGAGGAGTGTGCAGCATTCCGCTCACGCCATCTGCCCCGTAAGTCAAATCACTCATCCATAAATCGGCTGGCTGCTGCGTGCTGTAGCTCCACACCTGCTGAACAGATTGCTCAATTAATCGCTGTCCGTAGGGATCATCGAGGTTAATTACGGCTCGACCTTTGAGATAGTCGGCGCTAAACAGCAGCGCCTTTGCCGCAAAATAATCGTCCATATCTTTATGGAAGTCGAGATGATCTTGCGTCAGGTTTGTAAACACAGACACCTCAAAGGGGCAGCCCCTCACCCGGCCCTGTGCCAGTGCGTGAGAACTGACTTCCATCACGCCCACTTGACACCCTGCCGCGATCGCCGCCGCAAACTGACGCTGTAAATCGATCGCAAACGGGGTTGTGTGCAGAGCAATCTGCTGAAAGCCTTGCCAACGAGTGTAGAGCGTCCCAAACAGCGCGGCGGGTTGCTGACCTTTCTCTAACAAAAACTCAATTAAATGGGTCGTGGTCGTTTTGCCATTGGTGCCCGTCACTCCCACGAGTTTCAGCTTGCTCGCCGGAAAGTCGTAGAACGCCGCCGCGATCGCCGCACACGCCTGAGTCATATCAGTTGCCGAAATTACCAGCGGGGTCTGAGACTTAAACGCTGGATCGCTGATCGCTTTAGCCGCCGCTTGAGGAGAGACGATCGCCGCGATCGCGCCCGATGCGATCGCGCTTTGCCAAAAGTCTCCCCCATCTACACGAGTTCCAGGCATCCCGATAAACAAGTCTCCAGGCTGACACACGAGCGAGTTGGTCGTCAGTCCTTTAACCTCGGCGCTCAAGGCAGAATGATCGGGCAATGCCTCAATGCCAGGAACCTGTGCCAGTAGATCGATTAACTGCATTTGTTCACTCCTTGCCCCAATAATTTGCGCTTATTTTTATCAAGTTGACGACTCAAACTTCTGTAGCAAGCTTTCTAATTGTTGAACTGTAGCGCGAGGAGAAGGGCGAGGCAAGCGAACAGAATCGGTATAGAGAACTGGAATTTCATATTGATAAGCTTGAAACCAGTCATCGCGGGTCGTGATGTCGCGAATCTCAAGCTCGATCGTCACTGCCCTCACCTCTGCTAGCTTTTCTTGCAAGCCCTCACACAAATGGCATCCAGGTTTGCTATAGAGAACTAATTTCATTATTTGCTTCACCTTCTGATAGAGGAATTGCCGCTCGATCGTCTTTAACGTGTAGTGTCCACCTCACTAAAGTAGGGGAGTTCTACCCCTAATGATTGATCATGCCAGAAGTTACTCCCACGAGCGGACAAATTGAACGATCGCTCTCGCAACGCATTCAAGCAGTTTATAAAGACGAACTAGGAGTGCGCCCTGAGAAAGTAGTCTGTCAGTTTTTTGATCAGAAACTGGCGATCGCTCTCGAAAAAGTCGCGACTCCTTCTGAGCAGCTTTTATTATCAAACGAGCGAGTAGAGTCTGCAAAAGCGCTGCGATCGCATCTAGATATTGCCCTCAAACCTCGCCTGATCGAATTAATCGAAGAAGTTTCGGGTGTTGCCGTCAAAACTCTCCTCAGCGACACTGATCTCACCTACGATGTAGCGGGCATGATTGTCGTTTTAGAAGACGTGCCCCCCGTCCGCAATCTAGAATCGATTCCTAAAGTCAAGAAAGAAAAGATTGCAGAGGTCAATCAGGAAGAATCTACAAGTTAGCCAATCACAACGGTGCGATTTCCGTAGACTAAAACGCGATTTTGCAAGTGCGATCGCACCGCTCTTGCCAACACGACACGCTCTAAATCTTTGCCTTTGCGAATCAGATCATTCACGTCATCTCGATGGCTGACCTGTACTACATCCTGCTCAATAATCGGGCCTTCATCTAAATCTGCCGTCACATAATGAGCCGTTGCGCCAATGATTTTAACGCCTCGCTCATAGGCTCTTTGATAGGGGTTTGCCCCTGCAAATGCGGGTAAAAATGAGTGGTGAATGTTAATGATATTGGGAAATTGAGACACAAATTCCGCACTCAAAACCTGCATATATTTGGCTAACACCACCAGATCAATGTTGTATTGCTGCAAGAGTTTTAGCTGTTTTGCTTCCTGTTGAGGTTTTGTCTCTTTGGTGATCGGGATGTGTCGAAACGCGATGTCAAATTGAGTCGCGATCGCGCTTAAGTTTTCGTGATTGCTAATGATTAACGGAATTTCAGCGTTGAATTCTTTAGCTCGCTGTCGCCAAATTAAATCAAATAAACAATGATCTTGACGGCTCACCCAAACTGCAATCCGAGGCACCGTGTCAGAAAAATGAATTTGCCATTTTGCATTCAGGGGTTGCGCGATCGCGTTAAAGGCAGGCTCAATCACGTCACGGGGAAGATTAAAGCCGTCTAACTGCCACTCAATGCGAACGAGAAACAACCCAGCCAAAAAATCGGTGTGCTGATCGGCGTGAATGATGTTGCCCCCATTTGAGTAAACAAAGTTGGCGATTTTAGCGACTAATCCTTTTTGGTCGGGGCAAGAAAGCAGGAGCGTTGCAGTCGGGCTAGCCAGCATAATTTATGATTCGATGGTCGTAATTATTGTGCCCCCTTCGAGGTTGCATTATTGGTATTTGGGCTACTGGGCGTAGATGACGCTTTAGGGGTTGGGTTGGCTTGTTTCCATTCAGATAGGGGACGATCGATCGCGTTTTGAAAATTGATCGGAACCTGCAACACAGCAAGATCTTGAGAAGAATTTGCGATCGGGTCAGCCAGCGCATATAAAAACTGACGGTTAAAATTCGGTTTGCCCAACAGCAGCCGATGGGTTTGCTGATTGCCGAGCTTTACCTCGATCGTGGCGATTGGGGGATTGAGTCCAAATTCTGCTTGACGGGTGATCGGGGTTAAGAGGGTGCGATCGCTTTTTGCTGTGGCGATCAAATTCAGCAGGAATGCGACAGTTGCCTGATCAGCAGTTGTTTTTTCGGGGGCGATCATTTGCCACGAAGACGTTTTGCCCAGTCCTTTTTGCCCCGCCGGAATCGACATCGGTATCTGCTCAAAACTCAGCGTTTGTTGCGCCGTTTTCACCGTAAATGCCTGAACTTCATCTTCTTTAAACGCAAAAATTGGCTTTGCTTCTGTTTGGGTTGTCTGCGGCTGTGGCTCTTTTCTCAGCTCAGAAAAATAGACATATCCACCCAAAAGCAAGGCACTAAACAGCAAAATTAAAGGAGTTTTTTGAAACTTCATGGAGCCAACGATCGCGATTTAACAGAGTCTGCAAGTAGATCCTAACAGGAGCGCTCGATCGTCCATCATTTAGCGGTCTCGCGATCGCGCTTAACCGACTAACAATTGGCTTGTCTTTTCACGGGTTAGCACCCCCACGATCAACCCTTCTAAGGTCGAATATTCGTCAGAGTTGAGGTTGCCCTGAATATAGTTTGCATAGCAGTGCTTGAGCGCCCATCTGACTGCTTCTAAGTCTGCTCTGGTTTGGGCAGCAAACCGCGCGCTTTCTAACGTCGGATAGGTGTGACGATCGCTCACCGCTAATCGATCGCTTGGCAACCAGCACTGAAACGAGTAGCCCGTTGCTTCTGGCACCAGTTCAACGTGCCAGCCGTGATAGATTTCTTTGCTCATTCGATTAAAACGCTTGACAACTTGATTGACACCCATAAGCAGTGAGCAAAAAAGATGCCTGGGACTAGCTGTCTCTGCAACACCTAGCCCCAGACAGGCGATAACTTCGGTGATTAGCCATTCAGCCCAAAACGAGGGGTTGTCTGAGGCTGAATGGTTTCCCCTTTCCCAGCGACCGAAGCTTTAAATTTGTTGCTCTGACAGTGCCTGATCACAAAGTGTTAGCAAGACAGCCAGACTTCCCAAACTCCTCTAGAAAAAAATGGTAAAGCCCTAATGGGGGAGTTGACGGGGAGAAATCGGGGAGAAATCGGGGAGATCGAGAAACTTTGCCTACTGATTGATTAGCCTGCCTCGGTCTTTTTGAGTCGATAGCCCAATCCGTGAACGGTTTCGATGAAGTCGTCTGGGGCACCAGCGGCTTTAAGCTTTTGGCGCAGGCTTTTAATGTGTGACTTGACCGTCTCCTCGGTTGGCGGGTCTTGCAGCGTCCAGATACGCTCAATGATCCCGGCGCGGCTTAACACTCGCCGCCCATTTGCGACCAAAAGTTCTAGCAGCGCATATTCTTTCGGCGTAAGCTGAATCAACTCAGTCTTGTAAGTGACTTCGTAAGTGCTGGAATCGAGGCGCAAACTGCCCCAGACAAACCCAGTTACGGTGGCACTGCTGCCTCGACGCAAGAGCGCCCGAATTCTTGCCATTAGCTCTTGCAGGTCAAAGGGTTTGACCATATAGTCGTCTGCGCCTGCATCTAACCCGATAATTTTGTCGGCGATCGTGTCACGAGCGGTCAGCATCATCACTGGAGCCGTGAAGTTACGATTTCGCAGGCGCTGACAGAAGCTTACCCCATCGAGTTTAGGCAGGGTCAGGTCTAGCACGATCAGATCATAGTGAAGCGAGTTAAACCAATCCCAGGCGACTTCTCCGTCTTGCACTACGTCTACGGCATACTGGCGATCGGTCAGTGCCTCAGCAAGCACTTCGGCTAGTTGAACATCATCTTCAACCACTAAAATTCGCATGAAGCAGTCTCAATAATTTTCAACTCGACTGCAAAATTCTAACTCTCCTGAAACACGTCTGTTGAAAACATCTCTGTCAACGCCTGCAAATAGGGGATCAAAACCGTCATGTCTGTCGGTGATAATTGCCCGTATAGCTCCCAGCCCATCACCTGCAACATCTCCTGCACCATCTGCCACTTTACCTTCAATCGAGGATAGAGCATCACACAAAGCGGGAACAACTGACGCTGCACCGATGACACATTTCCCTCTAGGGTACACAGACAGAGGTAAACCTGAAACATTTCAACATCGCGAATGCTGGAAGTTCTCACCTCTGAGGAGTTGAGGCTGCCGCTGTAGGTTTGATAGCCCGGATTTAGACGATGAATTTGATCACAGACGCGATGGGCAACCCGGCTGCTGACTGGCAACAAATTCTGCACGGCAATCAACTCAGGAGAATCAGGATCGTGGGCTGCGGCAGCTTGGTACGCATCTTGCAACGGCATGTACATGTGATCGTCCATGACTTTGAGATAGGGCGAAAATAGCCCCTGCTCGGCTGGAGAAAGCTGATCTAAGAGAATTTTGCCCGTGTGATGAAACTGCATGCTGACAAAGCCGATCGCACGCGGATCTGGGTCTGTATATTTTTGGCGCAACCGCCCGCAGTCATCGCCAATCACTACCGAGAGACGCTGGGCTGTAAGCTCGTCGCCATAGGCTAACAGCGCTTTCTCAAACAACTGATGAGAATCTGCGGCAATTTGCCAGGGGTCAAGCAAACTTGAATCAATTCCATGACGCAAAACTTCTGCCGCTAGGAGATCTTCGGTCATCGACCAGGCTTGGGCGCTCGCTAGATTCAGTCTTTGCATCAGCTTCTCAGTGGTGTATTGTCGCCCTTCTGAGGAAGCGTAATTTGCGAGGCGATCGATCTTTTTGATCTGCGCTTCGTCATAGTCTGAAGTCACTGAGACAATATATTTTCGGGCCCAAGTCGCAGCCAAAGTGTGCAGATTTGATTTTGGTTTGTCCGTCGGAGGGCGATCATCAGAGGGGGTTTCGGAGGGGTGAGAAGTCGATGCAGTCTGAGGCGGGGTAGATGCTGATCGAGTCATTGTTTAGCCCAAACTTATCAAAAAGATCAAATATAGACATGTGACTGAACGTACAGCACAAACTGTCGGCGTTCAAGAGGCTTCTGGAACTCATTGCGACAAGTCAGCAGCCGGGGACAATCTAGACTTCAGATTACTCACGATCGCTGATATGTATAAATGCTGAAAAAGGTTCAATTAAAGCTTCAATTGATGAGGCTAAATATACCGTAATGTCAGGTTGAACACAACCAATCTATGAAGTTAAAAATCTTTCGTCACGGAATACTTATTATTTCTTAAAATACAAAGACTTCATAATTTTAAACACAGAATTCTGCATCTAACCTTAGAAAATAAAGGAATGGCTTTTTTGAAATGGTCGTCTGAAGGAAAGTGGTTAGCAACAGGATTTTTGCTATTGATTCTGCTGATGGGAAGCGGAAGTTTTGTATCTTATCAGAATGCGACTGAGCTAATCGAGAGCAGCAGAAAATCGCAACAGACCTATGAAGTGATCAAAACGTTGGGTAATGTCTTCTCGACCATGACGGTTGCTGAGTCAGGGCGACGAGGATATATCTACTACGGCGATCGTAAAGAGCTGACCCGCTATCAAGTCGCGATCGACCAGTTTGAACCTGAGTTGACAGAACTAAGATTGCTGTTATCAAATCACCCCAATCAGGCACCGCGCCTTGTCAAGTTAGAGGCTTTAATTAAGCAGAGATTAGCGCTCTTAGCGCAGTCGATTGATTTGCGTCAAAAAGATCGAGCCACGATTATTCAGCAGACTAAAATTACCGATCGGAGTGTTCAACTTCGAGAGCAAATTCAGGCTGTAATAGCTGAGATGCAATCTGAGGAACAACAGGAGTTAAAGCAATCGATTATTCAATCTCAGACAAGCATTTATGGAAGAAGACTGATCGAGATTTGGTTGAACCTTTTAGGATTCTCGATCTTATTTTTGGGCTTTTTTGCCTTCTACTCACAGTTAATTAAACGCCAAAATGCAGAAACAATTCAACATAAGTTAGCTCAACAACAAGAACTGAGTGAGCTTAAACTCCGCTTTTTCTCGATGGTTTCTCACGAGTTTAGGACTCCGTTGAGCGTGATTTTAGGATCAGCGCAATTGCTGTTAGAAAGTCATCAGCCGTGGACAGCAGACCGAACCGAGAAAAATCTGCGGCGAATTCAATCTTCTGCAAAGTTAATGATTCAACTGCTAACAGATATTTTGACGTTGACTAGAGCAGAAGCAGGAAAGCTAGAGTGCAACCTAGAACTAGTCGATTTAGAAGCATTTTGTTTAAATTTGATTGAAGATTTTGAGTGTTATAGCTTGGCAACTCATTCATTTCAACTGGTTAGCCAGTGTGGATATAGCCACGCTCAGTTAGATGAAAAACTACTCTATTCGACCCTCAGCAACTTATTATCAAATGCAGTGAAATATTCGCCCAAAGGAGAAACGATTCGGTTAATTTTAAGCTGCGATCGAGACACGATCGTGTTTCAAGTTCACGATCAGGGCATTGGCATCTCATCAACCGATCAAGAGAGTTTGTTTGAGCCGTTTTATCGAGGACAAAAAGCCACCACGATCGCCGGAACCGGGCTTGGTTTAGCAGTGGTGAAAAAGTGTGTCGATCTTCAGAATGGCAAGATTTTAGTCGATAGCCAGGAAGGAGTCGGCACCACATTTACGGTCAAAATTCCGCATCTTGATGACGGCAATCTGTGAGGTCATCGCAGCGATCGCCGTGCATTTGCGCTCACCCAATCGACCAGAAATGTCAGCATCAGAAAGCCTCCGAGCGTAACAATTAACGCTTGATAATCAAAGCTACTTAACTGCTCAGTTAGCGATCGTCCGAGTCCCCCAGCACCGACCAGCCCGACGATTACGGTCTCTCGCATACAGACCTCCCATCGGTAGAGCGAATAGGCTAAAAATCTGGGCATCGTCAGCGGCAACACGCCGTAAAGAAAGATCAGTGAGTTTGGCGCTCCCTGTGCCTTGAGCGCTGCGAGGGGGCGCTGATCTTGGTTTTCGATCACCTCTGCCATCAAGCGTCCCAAAATGCCTAAATTGTGTAGACCGAGGGCGATCGCGCCGGGCAAAATTCCTGGAAACATCACAAACAGCACGACTAACGCCCAAATCGGTGCCGGAATCGCGCGGCAGATCAGCAAGACGGCTCGTGACAATAGAAACATGATTTGCGGTAAGCTGCCATTGCCTTGCTGATTAAGCAGACCGCCCGGAAGAAAGAAATTATTTGCCGCTGGAAATGCGAGTAGCAACCCTCCAAACGCAGAGAACGCGATCGCCAGCACTGACATCGAAACCGTCTCGATCGCTTGGGGAATTAGCTGCGGCACTCCACTAAAGTCAGGTGGCAAGGCGGATCGAACAAATTGCCCAAATAACTGCTGAGTGCGAGGTGCCCAGAATTTGCTGAAATCAGGATTGATATACCAAAAACAAAGCGTTAGCAGAAACAGCGCGATCGGAATCAGAATAAAATAATTTTGAGCAGCTTTTTGAGGCGTTTTGCTTTTGTTTTGCTGGAGGTTCAAATCGATACGGCTAGAGCATCCCAATCGCCGCCGCAACCAGGCACTACTCAGATCAACCAATCCGTTAAGAATAAACAGCGCGTAGAAAAATGTCCAGAGTTGCTCATAGCGCAGCGATTGCAAGCTGAGAAAGATTTCATATCCCAATCCACCCGCGCCGATGATGCCTAACACGGCTGCCGATCGAATCGAACATTCAAATCGATAGAACACATAAGATAATAGATTGAGAAATGCTTGCGGTAATAGACTGTAAAAAAATGCAGTCAGGGGAGAAACGCCGCTATTCAGCAAGATTAATAAGGGTGTCCGGGGCGTTTCATCTAAAATTTCAGAAAAAACTTTCGCGGTGATTGCACCAAAAGGAATCGCGATCGCTACGATCGCCGTCAGTGGATCAAGTCCCCAAATGTTGACAAAAAACAGTCCCCAGATCAGTTCATGAATGGCACGAGGAACTGCGATCGCGGCTCGAATCAACAACCAGCAACGCGAAGGTTGACCAAATGATAACCACCAAACCTCAGAGGCTAAAACGCCGCCGATCATTCCTAAAATAACGCTAAAGAATGTTCCGCATACCGCATAAGCTAATGTGGTGACAGTCGCACTGAATGTCGTTTGTAGCAACTCAGTGCTTAAATCTGGATGAACGCTAGCGACTATAAATCGCCACAAGAGCGGTACACCATTTAGATTGAATAAATCTTGTCTAAAAAGTCCGGCTTGCAGAAGCGAGAGGACGATCGCGGCGAGTCCAATCAAGCCCCATTTGAGAGCGGGAGTGATGACAGTCATCAGTGAGATTCCAATCGATATAAGTCTGCAATTAAATCAGGTGAGACTTGGTGAGGAGCCGCATCGAAGAGAATTTGCCCTTGGCGTAACCCAATCATGCGATCGCAGTGACTCCGCGCAAAATCGACATCATGCAGACTAACGACTAGCGTGCGATCGGCTTGTTCAGCGAGATTTTGTAACAGATCCATAATTTCTCGGCTGAGTTCGGGATCGAGGCTGGCGATCGGTTCGTCTGCCAAAATCACGAGCGGATTTTGAACGAGAACTCTGGCGATCGCGACTCGTTGCTGTTGTCCGCCTGAGAGTCGATCGGTGCGCTCATAGAGCTTTTCGGCGATGCCAACTTGACTCAGAGCCTTAACCGCCGTTTCAACTTCTAGCGGCACCATCAGAGATGCCAATGCTTTAAAGAATGACCATCGCCCCAAATGTCCGGCGTTGACGTTGTGAATGACTCGCAGATTATCGACTAAATTCAACTGTTGATAAATCGTGCCAATTTGCTGCTGAATTTGACGCAGACGCTTTGAGTTGAGTTGGCTCAAATTTCGTCCCATTGCCCAGACTTCGCCGCGCGTCGATCGCACACTACCATTCAGCAATCGCAACAGCGTACTCTTTCCAGCCCCGCTTGACCCCACCAGCGCCACCCGTTCACCGGGATAAATTTGTAGACTAATATTCCTCAGCGCAGAGAACTGACCGAACTGCTGAGAAACCTGTTTGAGTTCAAAAACGGGGACTGAAAACGCCATTATTTGATTTTGCCGATCGCGCGTCCGACTTGCTCGATCGTCGCATAGTTCTCGTTTTTAGTTGGCACAAACTTAGCTGCTCCAAACAATTCCAAAATCTCTTTTTGGTCGGGCACATTCGGATCAAGTTTCATCAACGTGGCTTGAACTCTTTGCGGAAAGTCGGCTCCAAATCGCTCCTTCACACTCGGATTCATCACCCAGTGATAATCAAAAAAAGCGGGCGATCGCCAAATTACCTCAACCTGATTGAGATCGATTTTGCCTTCTTTAAGGCGCTTTTGCCAAACTTGCTCGTTCACGACACCTGCATCGTAAGTGCCTGCGGTGACTAGCTCGATCGTCGCATCGTGATTTTTAGAAAAGCCTGCCTGTCCTTTAAAATCGCCTTCCAATTTCACGCCTGCTTGCTGAAGAAAATATTGCGGCATTAACCGCCCAGAAGTCGAAGACTCGCTGCCAAAGGTGAAACTGTGTCCTTTAAGCGTGGTGAGATCTTTAAGATTTTGAATCGGCTGAATGCCACTTTTTTTATTAGCGATAAACAGACTATGAAACTGAGAATCGATATCCCGTTGAGCGATCGCCTCAGCACCCGGCACCTGCAAACGCGCCTGCACACCCGTCAAGCCGCCAAACCACACCATATCCAAGTCACCAACCTTGAATGCAGTCACCGCCGCCGTATAGTCAGTCACAGGCTTATAAGCAACGGGCACCTTTAACTCAGCTTCTAGATATTTTGAGAGCTTGCTGTAGAGCCGCTGTAGCTTTTCGGGATCTTGGTCAGGAATCGCCCCTGTGGTAAAGGTTTTTTGTGTAACTGGTTTCGCCGCATCAGGTGAAGTTGTAGATGAACAAGCTCCCAGCGACAGTAAAGACAAGAACAAGAACCCGGAAAACAGAATTTTTTTCATGGAACATTAGAAATGGATCAAACAAGAATCGCAGAATATCATAAGCGTTAGGATGATTCTGAAATCGATCGCTTTGATTTTGATTCCATTTAGCGACTTAGAATGCTTAATGACTAATTCCTCGATCGAGACCTTCCTTAAAAAATTTGAGCGATTTGGAGTCAATCTCGGCTTAGAAGCGATTCAAAACCTTTTAGCCGAGTTGGGCAACCCGCACGATCGAGTTCCGATCATTCACGTTGCCGGAAGCAATGGCAAAGGGTCAGTGTGTGCCTATTTATCAACAGTGCTGACCGAAGCGGGCTATCGAGTCGGGCGCTACACATCACCACATTTGGTGAATTGGTGTGAGCGTATTTGTATTCGTGACCAGCCGATCTCACCCGCAGATCTCCAGCAAGTATTGCAGCAAGTTGAAGCAGCTATTCGTTTCGATCGCCCATCTCCCACTCAATTTGAAGTGATCACGGCGGCAATGTGGCTCTATTTTGCTCAACAAAAAGTAGATATTGCGGTAGTCGAAGTTGGTTTAGGTGGGCGGTTAGACGCGACCAACGTCTGCGATCAGCCTCTAGTCACAGTGATCACTTCCCTCAGCTTGGAACACTGGCAGCGACTTGGGCCGACCCTCGCAGACATCGCACGAGAAAAAGCGGGCATTCTCAAACCTGGCTGTCTAGCGGTGATTGGTCAAATTCCTAGCGAAGCGGCGACGATCGTCAATCGTCGCGCTTTGGAATTAAATTGCCCCACGATCTACCCAAAGTCCGCCAAAAATCTCGGCAACGGTTGGGCAGAATATCAAGGCATAGAAGAATATGAGTTGAGGCTTGAGACGGGCGAAGAAGGCTCGATCGAGCTAATCAAAACCTTTCAATATCAGTTGCCATTGCAAGGGGCGATTCAACTGCACAATTCAGCCTTAGCGATCGCGGCGCTGCAATTTCTCAGACAAGAAGGCTGGGAGTTTTCTGACGAAGCGATCACGAATGGAATCGCGAAAACCCAATGGGCGGGGCGGCTGCAATGGTTTACTTATTGCGATCGCCAGATTCTCATTGATGGTGCTCACAATCCGGCTAGCGCTGAGGTGCTGCGTCAATTTGTAGACACGTTAGAAAAATCTCCCATTCATTGGGTGATGGGAATGCTATCGACTAAAGATCACGCTGATGTGTTTAAGGAATTGCTGAGAAGCGGCGATCGGCTTGATCTCGTTCCCGTTCCTGGTCACAGTTCTGCAAATCCTCAAGAGTTAGCCATTCTAGCGAAACAAATCTGCCCTGATTTAGCGGATTGTCGCGTTTACGAAAACGTGTTTTTAGCATTAGAGTTAGCGATGCAGAAATCGGATCAAAATCTAATCGTCTTGTGTGGATCTTTGTATTTGATTGGTGATTTCTTTGAGAAGACCCGATCACCGATTTGAAGTACGATCGATCTTCTGAGAGCTTCTTACTTACTTACTTACTTACTTAGTCAGGCTGTGATTAGGTGTGATCTGCCTTGAGGAGCAAACTTGTCCGATTTTACAAATGGTATTAACCGTGAGATTTTTCTAGATCCAAGACACATTGCGAAACACCTACCCAATACGGCATCAGTGCAGCGATCGTTGAGACGAGGAAGATCAGCGCACGTTTTCAATGACAAAGTGACGATGGATCGAGTTGCTCAAACCATCATTGAAAGGGGAGAATATACAGGTATCGTTCGAGAATATGAGCGTTACGGTTTACTCTTTACTGAACCGATCGCTATCGAATTGATCCGAATGGTTCAACGATTCTTTTGTTCTACGGCGAGGTGAAGATTGATGCAGAAAACCGATATCACGTCATTCCCCGTACCCGATCGAGTGCAGGATGATTGGCAGTTTGCCGAGGTGTGGATTGAGCCAATGCTGTCGCCGCCCTACATTTTGCTGCTGTTAGGTGAAGAGTCGGGAAGTTGTCGTATCTTCGATCCTGCAAAAAACTATACAGTCATTTTTGCAAGTTCCACATACGACGAAGCGCAACACTGGCTATTGGAAGATGAATATGAACCCTTGGAAGGGCGACTTTCTGCATCTGAATTGCAGTGAGGGCAAATCCGAGCCTTATTTAATTCATGACTCTAAGAGGATGGTTGATTGGCTCGATCGCTCAACCACCTACTCAAAGATTTGTAGTCAATAATTACGATCGCCCGTTCCAACCTTGAGCCGCATCATTAATCGCTTGATCGATCGTCTTTTGCCCCAACATTGCCGCTTGCAGATTTTGATAAATCACTTTCTGCAACTCTTTAACGTTCTTCATCGCCGGAATCAAAACTTCTGCACTTTTGAGCTGACTCGCACTCACAATTCTGGCTTTGTCTACCGCAGTTGCATTGGCAGGAAGCGTGGTGAAATAGCTATCTTGTGACGCTTTAATCGTCGAGGGCAAAACGTTTGCAGCTTTGGCAAACGCCAGTTGATTTTCATTGTTGGTGACAAACAGCGCAAACTTAAGTGCGGCATCGGGCTGATCGGTGTCTTTAGGAATCAACAAATCCATCACTGCGATATTCTTTTTGCCTGTGTCACCTGTGATTTGAGGAGCCGATGCCGAGACTTGAGCGATCGATGGCGCATTTTTCTCGATCGTCTTCAAAAACTCTGCACCCGATGCCAAAATTGCGGTTTGTCCTTGTTGATAAAGGTCGATCGCGTGACGGTGCCCCTCGGTCAGCACTTCTTTGGGCATCAACCCATTTTTATACATCTCCACCCAATATTGAAAGGCGGCTTTGCCTTGCGGAGTATTGAATGCCGCTTTGCCTTGACCATCGATTAACTGCACCCCCATTTGCACAAACGATTCGAGAATCTCGCCCGAATCTTCAGGAACTGCCGTCGCAAAAAAGGCGTATTTTCCCGTTTTATCTTTAATTTGCTTTGCAGCTTGAGCCAGCTCTACATAGGTTGCGGGAGGTTTGCTCACGCCCGATCGCTTCAGCAAATCTGTGTTGTAAATCGCCACTCTAGTCGTCAGATACCACGGAATTCCGAAGCTCTTGCCGTTGAGTGTGCTCGACTGCCAAATATTTGGGAGATATTGCTGACGCACCTCGGCAGGAATCTTAGCATCGAGATCTAACCAGGCATTGCGCTCGGCTAGCTGGGTGGCAAAATTTGGGTTGAGATTCACTACATCGGGCGCACTCTTTGCCACCACTGCCGTGAGAATCTTGCGTTCCATCTCTGCCCAGGGCACATCGACCCACCGAATTTTCACCCCCGGATTTTGGGTCTCAAAGTTTGTGATCAGTTGATTGAAATAATCGGTGTATTGCGGCTTGAGCTGCATCGTCCAAAATTCTACTTCTGGCTGACCCGATGCCTGGTTGCTGCCCGAAGGCGCACTGCCTGTGCCACAACTCACCAGCCAACTCAGTACACATCCCAACAGGGCAAACAGTCCAAACGTTTTCCAGGTTCTAATCTGACGCATCTTCTCTATTTAAATGGCGATCGCGTAGCTTAGTCTACCTGATCACCAGAGTCCTAAAATCTGAGTTTTGAGTTGAGTCTACTCACTCAACGCTTTCCTCTCTTCAGATAGATGTGATGGGTTATTAGGTACTCCAATATTTCTGAATTAACAATCACCTAAAAGGACAAGCATGATAATCAGGGGTTCACGAATTGGAGCGATCGCATCGTTCACCTTAATATCTCTATCGTCTGGAATCTGGCTCAATCGAGCGATCGCGCAAGTTGGGTCAGATCAACCCGTCAAAAATCCAGGCGTTTCAGGAATTAGCAGTCCCACTCCATCGGGGAATGGCGGCGCAACGATCGATCAGCCCGTAACCAATCCTGGCGTTTCAGGAATTAGCAGTCCCGCTTCGTCTGAGAATAATGGAGCGACGATCGATCAGCCCGTGACTAATCCTGGCGTTTCAGGAGGGAGTTTTCCGACTCCTGCTTTGGGTCAGCCAAATCCTACCTTTGACGGCTCTCAACCTGTCACCAACCCAGGCACTTCTGGAATCAATACTCCCAGCTTGACCCAGCCTAGTCAGCCTGCAAACCCAGACACGATTCGCACGATCGTGCTGCCCAGCGATATTCCGAGTGCGATCGTTCAGCCCCGCACTAATCGAACTCCTCCGACCAGAACGCCTCAAGTCACTCAGCCAGTGACCCCGCAAGCCACACCCACCCAAATAGACAACGGCAGAGCCACGACCGGGTTTATTAAAACAGCAGTCCCTACTCAGCTAGCCAATAACCCCAACACCCAGAGATTAGACGCTCAACTGCTGCAAGCCACCTGCTCACAAAATTGGCAAGGTGCGATCGCCATTGTTGATCGAGCGTTAGAGAGTGCCCCTAATCAAACGTATCGATCGCAACTCAGAACCTACCGCAATCGCCTCGAATCTTTGTCAAGCGCGAGAACTACGATTCCTAACTGGTCACAAAAGTGCACCGGAGGATGAAAGACTGAAGGATGAAACCTGAAAAAGTTGAAGCCTGTGTTGCAATTGTGACACGGGCTTTCTGTATTTAGCGAGAGGCTTTTCTTTTGATACTTAATTCCACCTAGCAATTTGTCGTCGAACTTTTAAGGCTTGCGCCTGATCTCTCTTGAGCCGCTATCACAAACTTTATTTTTCGATCGTCATTTTCTGAAAATGCGTGTACTATTCACAAATGAGTTCCCGATCAAGCGCTTAGAGGAGAATTTTTTAGCCACAAGTTGATTGCAGATTCCAGCACCTAACCAGTCGATCAAACTAGTTTATCTGAGTCAAAATGATTTTTGTTTGAGAAGAAATCACCGAAATTGACTCAGCAGATTGGTCGATCATTTCGGGGTAGTCTGAATTCGTCAAGCAAAATTATTTGCTGATTATTCAGTCGATATTGCAGAATGAACCCCAAATCTTTGTATCTTTGTGTGCAAACGAGTCATTCTGAATTAAATTGTGTACTATGCTCTTGAACCCGACCGTTTTACGGTTATTCCTTCCCCAGCTTCGGTTCCAAATTATCTCTTAGTGGGCTAACAAATCTGTGGTTAACGGTCTAAAAGGTCTCTTTTCTAAAAAGTCTAAAGGGGTTGGCATAGAGTTAGCCCCCGATCGGATCAATATTGCCCAGTTACGTAAGCAAGGTTCAGGGTTTCGGCTCGCTAGCTACGTGACTGTTCCCGTGCCTGACGGGGTATTTCAAGAAGGGCAAATTGTCGATCCTCCCGCCATGTCTGAGCTAATTCAAACCGCGTTATCAGACAACAAAATTAAAGTTAAACAAGCGGCAACCGCCGTCCCAGGGGGGCGCGATACGGTGACTCGAATTATTCCGGTTCCCGCAGAGCTTGACGATCGGGAACTGCGAGAAATGGTGTTAAACCAGGAAGCCGGGTTATATCTGCCGTTCCCTCGCGAAGAAGCCGACGTAGACTATCAAAAACTCGGTCTATTTATTGACGAAGACGGCATTGAGAAAGTTCAGGTTTTGCTGGTAGCAACGCGCAAAGAAATTACAGACACCTATATTAATACTTTCCAACAAGCAGGGCTGCAAGTTGATGTTTTGGAGATTAGCAGCTTTTCACTGATTCGCACCATTCGCGAACAATTGAGACAGTTTGCGCCTCAAGAAGCTGTAGCTTTAGTGGATATCGAGTTTGAAAGCACCGAGATCTCAATTACCGTCGATGGCGTGCCGCAATTTTCGCGCACGGTGCCGATCGGCAGTTTCCAAATTCAAAGTGCTTTGTCACGAGCAATGAATTTGCCTCCTTCTCGCAGCATCGATTTGCTGCAAGGCATGACCATTCCGGCCAACCCAATGGATACGATGGGCAGTCCGAGAATGAGTCCGGGCACCAATCCCGGAACGGCGGCAATGCTGAGAGTTTTGGGCGAACTGTCTGACGAACTGCGGCGATCGATTGATTTCTATCTCAATCAAGGCGAAAACCTGGAAGTGGCTCAACTCCTGCTGGCCGGCCCAGGTGCCTCGATCGGGCAACTCGACGAATTCTTAACGCAACGCTTAAGTCTGCCCTGCAACTCGGTTGATCCTGTGGCGGCGCTCTCGATCGAAACGCCTCAAGAGATTCCGTTAGCGGCTAGACCAGGGTTAGGCGTTGTGTTGGGGTTAGGATTGCGGGAGGCATGGTGAGATGTATAGCTTAGACATTAATTTTCTCAACGATCGACCAGAATACAAAACCGATGGTGCTAGACGAGCCGGACGAAAAACCTCGACCTATGTGAGCGACGATCGTCGCCCCCTCTATTGGGGGTTAGCGGCTGGGGTTTTCTTTCCGATCGCGCTGTTAGCGTTGTGGGGCTTTCTGCAAGTCAGAAACGCCGACCTAGAGCGACAGCAAGTAGAGTTAGACGCTCAACTGGGCAACCTCGAAGCTCAGAAACGAGACCTCGCATTGATCAACGCTCAAATCAAGCAAAGCACTGACGAAACTCAAGCGCTGGCAACGGTGTTTAACCAAATTAAACCCTGGTCAGCGATGGCGCAAGATATTCGCGATCGCTTGCCGCCCAACGTGCAAATTGCTGGCATCACGCAGGTTGACCCCGCTAAAACTCCAGCAAAACCTGCGGTGGCGGGTCAAGCGCCAGCCCCTGTGTCGGGGCTGATCCAGATCGATGGCGTGGCAAATTCGTTTAACGATGTCAACGACTTTCTTTTAACCTTGCAACAATCTAACTTTTTGCAGAGCGCTCAAACCAAGCTCATTAGTGCAGAACTCACAGATTCTCAAGCATTGCAAAGTTTAGATTTAGCTGGCTCTAAGGCTGGCGGCTCAAGCGCCAACTATGAGACCCCCAAACTGCCGCCACGAGTTAAGTTTTCGCTCCAAACTGCCTTGAGCGAAGTGCCTGCCTCTGAGCTGATTCGCGAACTCGATCGTAAAGGAGCCGTTGGACTCGTGACCCGTATTGAAGCCCTCAAAGAAAAGGGAGTGATTAAACCATGACGGCAGGTGGAGATTTTATTCCTCAAGATTCAGACTTTGATCCGGGTCCCAACTATCCGGTTGTATTTGGCATTACGCTCACGCCTGTCATCTCCGGCATCGCTCTAGCAGCCGCAGGGCTGATCAGCGCTGGCTTGCTCTGGAATTATGTGGTCAGCCCTACCTGGGAAGCGTATCAATCGCTAGATGCCAAAGTTAAAGAAAAGAATGAGCAACTTAAGGAACAGGCATCGATCAAACAACAGATTCAGGATGCCAAGACAAAGCTCACGCAAGTGAATCAGCAACGCGATCAGGTTTTAGCTTTATTTGCAACCGACAAGACGTTAGATACGTTGTTGCTAGACATCAATCAGTTGATTGATAAAAACAACTCAGGTCGCATTGCGGCAACTAAGGCAAAGCTTAACAGTTGCCCTGCTTGGGTACGCGATCAATATTCTGATATTGTCACCTACCAAAAATTTGAAGACAAAGTAGGCGCTTTGGTCGCTGATGCCAAGCTAAAGAAATTTACGCCTAATGTCAAAGGCACCGAGGTGATTGCCGATGGTTCGCTCGGTGCGCCGATCGACAACAAGCTCAAGCGTCAATCGATTGACGTGCAGTTTGAGGGCAACTTTAACCAAACTCAATCCATTTTTAGAACGATCGAGCGTCTTCAGCCGTTGCTGCTGATCAAAAATCTCAAGATTGAGGTCGGCGATAAAAACCGCGCACTGGTTCCAGGCGGTCTCTATGAAATTGCGCCGGGGGGCATCGTGCGCTTTTTAACCAACTGCCAGCCCGATGCCAAAATCACGACTTCCTTTCAAATGGAGGCGTTGATACCTCTCAATGCGGCGGATAAGAAGGCACTCGTGCCCACTCCTAGCCCAACCGCTTCACCCAAATAGTCAGAGCGGCGGCAAGACCGCTCGATTTACGTTTTAATCCCATCGTTTTTAAGTTGAGAGAGGAGTGAACCCGTGAAGGAGTTTTATGGAATCGGTGCAGCCACTGCCGCGATCGTGCTGGCGGCAACTCAGGCAGCAAGTGCAGCCCCAACTCAAGTCACCAATGTGCGCTTAAATCCCAGTCGATCGGGGGTCGATGTGGTGTTAGAAACTCAGGCGGGCGATCGCGCTCCGCAAGTGTTTAACGTCAACCGCGGCAACACTTGGACGGCTTATATTTTCAATACGCAGCTACGCGGCGGCCAGTCTTTTCAGCAAAATAACCCAGCACCAGGCATCGCCTCGATCGCGGTCACACCCGTCGGTGGCAATGGCATTCAGGTGACCGTAGTGGGGCAGGGCAATACCGCTCCGACTGGGCAAATTGCCAGCCGCAATGCAAAAGGCGTGATTTTGAGCGTCAGTGGTGCTGGCGGAGGGGGAGCGCCCGTTGCTCAGGCTCCTGCATCAACGCCTGCTGCACCGTCTGCAACGCCTGCTCCACCGCTTGGGGTGCCGATCGCGCCTCTGGTGCCCAACCCAACGATTACGACTACTCCGCCTACGGTGCCAGTGGCTCCAGTGCCGCCCTTTTTGCCGAGAGCCGTAGCTCCACCCGTTGGAGATATTACAGTCGCGCCGATCGACGTGTCGCCTTCCTCGATCGATTTGGGTTCCGCAGAACGCATTCCTCGGCTCGTGCTGCGCGATGCTCCAGTGCGAGAGGTTTTGTCTCTACTTGCCAGAGCCGCCGGACTCAACTTAGCCTTTAGCGAATCTCCGGGCGGACAAACTGGCACAGCCGCCGGACAAGCGACTCGATCGGGCGGCCCGACAATCTCGCTTGATATTGAAAATGAGTCAGTGCAAGATGTCTTCAACTATGTGTTACGGCTGGCTTGCGTCCCTGTTGCAACAACCGGGCAGGGTGGGGGCGGTCAATGTGGCAGCCTAGAAGCAACGCGCTCAGGGCGAACCATTATTGTTGGCACCCGGTTACCTAACTCGGCTCGTGGGGCATTGGCTCGGAGTCTGCGCCTCAATCAAATATCTGTGAGCAGTGCCGTCAACTTTTTGGTGGGCTTGGGGGCAGAAAGCGCGGTGACCAGAGAGCGGCAAGTCAGAACGGTGATCGCTCAGTCGGCATCTCAGCTAGAAGGTGCTCAACAAACTACGGCAAACCAGCCAGCCACTACCGAGACCACGACAGAAACCAGAGTCGAGGTTCAGCGCGCTGAGTTTAGAGATTCTACGCCATTTCTGCGAGGCATGCAGGTATCAGGCGATGAGCGCACAAACTCCATCACGCTGATCGGCACCGCTAAACAAATTGAACTGGCAACCAGCCAACTGATTCAGCTTGATTCAAGACGGCGGATGGTAGCAGTCAACGTCAAAGTGATTGACGTAAACCTGCTGGCACTGCGGCGATTTGGCACGACGTTCTCGTTTGGGGTCGGGGATTCGCAGATCCTTAACCAAGGCGGCATTGCGGTGCTTAACTTTGGTCGAAACACCCCTGGGTCAAGTTCGGCGACCTCGGATGGTACCGGAAGCACGATCGGCACAGTTGTGAACATCGCTGGTGGTGCTTCACCCGTTGATTTTATTCGTAGCTTTTTTGCCCAGCTACAGGCTTCAGTGGTGAGCGGCAACGCTAAGATCTTGACCGACCCGACGCTAGTTGTGCAAGAAGGGCAAACCGCAACGGTTAACTTGACACAAGAAGTGATCACAAACTTTGTTCAGAATGTGACTGGGGGGAGGAATGATGTGCAAACTGTAACCCTGACGGCTGAGAAGAGATCTGCTGGGTTGATTTTGCCCGTTAAGGTCGATCGCATTGATGACAACGGCTTCATTTCTCTATCGGTTGCTCCGTCGATCTCTCAGCCTGAGAGCACTCAATCTATCAACATTGCTGGCATCAATGGCTCACCTGGCTCAAGTAATATCATCACGCTGTTGTCTGAACGAAAACTAGAGTCAGGTCAAATCCGGCTAAGGGATGGTCAGACGTTAGTGCTTTCCGGGATTATTCAAGAGCAAGACCGCGCTACGGTAACGAAGGTGCCGATTTTAGGAGATATTCCAATTTTGGGTGCTTTATTTCGCCGCACCGAGCGCAATAACCAACGCCGAGAAGTGATTGTGCTGCTGACTCCGCAGATTATTGACGACTCCGATCGCTCAACCTACGGCTATGGCTACACGCCAGGGCCGGAAGTGCGGCAGGTCTTGCAGCAAAATCCAGGCAGTCGCTAACCTCTAGATAGGCGACTTGCTAAACCATTGAAGATACGCTATGAGAGCCAGAATTCAGGATGTTTCTTGAATTCTGGCTCTTTGTTTGAAAGAATGGTTCTCAGGCTTAATGAAACTTCCCGCTTGGCTGCCCCGTTTCCGTCATGAAGTTTGGATTCTCGCCTTGGGTCGGTTGCTCTCACAAGTTGGCACCGGATTCACCCTATTCTATGCGCCAATTTTCTTTGTCAATCAGGTTGGGCTATCGGCAACCGCTGTCGGGTTAGGGATAGGCAGTGCCTCAATTTCTGGCGTGGTTGGGCGTGCCCTCGGCGGCACCTTTGCAGACTCAAAATTTTGGGGACGTAGACGGACTTTATTACTGTCAGCGGTGGTTTCTTCGATCGCTTCATTCACCCTAGCAGGGGCCTATAATTTCCCAGCTTTTGTCGGCGGCAATCTGCTCATGGGGTTGGGAATGGGGCTTTATTGGCCGGCCACCGAAGCAGTCGTAGCCGACTTGACAACTCCTCTTCAACGCAACGAAGCTTACTCGATCACCCGTTTGTCGGATGTGTTAGGGCTGGGCATCGGAGTCGTTCTGGGCGGGTTGCTGATCAGCTCAACAGGCTCGTATCGATCGCTCTTTCTGATCGACGGATTTTCATTTTTAGTCTTCTTCGGGGTGATCTATTTCGCAATCGCTGAAACCAATCCATTTGTTGAGAGAACTCGTGGACAAGGATGGACGATCGCATTCGCTGATAAGCGTCTATTAGTGTATGCGCTAGTGAACACAATATTTACGACTTACATTGTGCAAATTGATAGCACGATGCCGCTCTATTTCAGTAACTTTCTGCACTTAGATAACGCTCATCGGGGCTTTCCTCCCCCTGTGATTAGCGCTTTGTTTACAGCCTATTTGACGTTATCGGTGATTTGCCAATTGCCGATCGCGCGTGCTTTCAATCGATTCAGCCGTTCCAAAGTGTTGATGCTATCAGCGTCGCTGTGGGGAGTTGGGTTCGCTCTGATCGGCATTACCGGAATCGTCTCGCAAGGGCACCTCGTTTGGGCAATCTTAGGCATGGGTGTCTTGTCATTCGCAACGATCACCTATACGCCTGTGGCATCTGCGCTAGTCGTCGATCTAGCGCCCGAATCGCTGCGAGGAGTTTATCTAGCCGTCAACTCTCAGTGCTGGGCCGCAGGTTATTTTATTGGCCCTCCCTTAGGTGGATGGGCATTAGATCAATCCACGACGATCGCTCATGGTTTGTGGCTATTTCTCACCTTGAGCGTTGTGGTCGCGATCGCCATTTTGCGACGGCTTGACCAAATGATCAAAGCAGAACTATAACGTCCAAACTGTCTCGATCCAAATTGCGATTACGCCGTCTAGAGCGCGTACACTTTATTACGGTCGATTCTTTTTAATGCAAGGTTGTCGAGCACGAGCGCTATGTTCAAAAGTCGCCTTCTTCTCAGTTTGGTTGCCTTTGCGGTTAGCTTTGGTGTGAGCTTTGTGACCAGCAGAGACTTTGGTCGGGCATTGCTGACAGGATTGATTACATTCTTTGCAAGCTTGGTTGGGGTTGCGGTCGCTGAACGTCGCTATCATCAGTTATTTGAGCAACGCTCCGCAGAGTTGATGGCGCACATTCGCGGGTTGCAGCGCCAGCGATCAGAGGCTTATGAGTCGCTGCTTGCTATTAGCGAAGAGCACGATCGCATTGCCCAAGACCTCGATTCTCCCCCAAGTCAACCTATTTATAAACCTAGAGCCGCCGTTAGTTGGAACCTCGCTCACCCTTCGGCTCCAGTTCAAGCGCCGACTAGCCAGGTTCATCTGCGTCAGACCAAACTTCAGGCACTAGAGCGCCAAGAAGCAGACCTCAAAGAGTCGCTGTCGTTCACTCTTTCAGCCAAGCAGCAAGCAGAACTGAATCTAACCACAACTCAAGCGGAACTGAACCAAATCAAAGCGCAAATTCTAGAACAGAAAAACACGAAAGAAACTTTGATTCAGGAGATCGCCGCGCTAACGGGTCAAAAACAGCGCATAGAAGCTGACTTATTGACCTTGCAGCCGCAGATCAACGAGTTAGAACGCTATCGATTGGAACTCGATCAGTTTTTACTTTCAGCCGAACCCAAACGCCAACAAGTTGAAACTGGCTCAAAATCTCTGCAAACGGCGATCGAGCAATTGCAGCTTCAAATCTCATCTCTGCATGAAGAACTTGGTCAGTTAGAAACCCAAATTCTCGCTCGTCGTCAACAAAAAGAAACCCTCGACCACGAAATTTCAGCGTTAAAGAAAACGTCAGTCCCCAATCAAGTCACCGACGTAACTCACAAAGTCGCAATCGTGCCAGTCAATCAACGCTCGAATGGCACGGTAATCAAATCGGCTTCTCCAGACTTGCCAGTTGAGTGGACTCAATTTTTTACTCACCTGTCAGATTCGGAATTAAAAGCACTGCGCGCGATCGCCGAGCAAAAAAATCTCATGCCCACGCTCAAAAAAATTGCAGAAGACAATCTCACCATGCCTGAGCTTTTGATCGACGCGATTAACGAACGCGCCCTCGATACGATCGGCGACATGATTTTAGAACCCGGCTTAAGCAACACTCCCGCTGTGATTGCTGAAGAATATCGCTCGATCGTCCAAAAACTCATTCATCTCTAAATTAATGCGTTACTTTTCCTCTTGATGAGTATTATAAAGAGCCTCTCGACTCTTCCTGGAATTGTCTTATTTAATACTGTTTTCTACAGAAAATAAGCTTACCCCTCACACATTCAACTGATAAAAATATGGTTCAGTCCACATCGCCTACTCTTTTCGTCAATCCCACAAGCGGCAGCGATAGCGCAGCAGGCAGTCAAGTTTCGCCCTTTAAAACGATCGCGCGCGCCCTGCAACAGATTAAATCTGGAACCAAAATTCAACTCGCCCCAGGCACCTACAGCACGGCAACGGGTGAAACCTTTCCGATCGTCATTCCTTCTGGCGTGACCATAGTGGGCAACGAATCCAATAAAGGCAGCGGCATTCAAATCACAGGTGGCGGCATCTTTGCCAGCCCCACATTTGCCAATCAACTGGTGACGTTTAAGTTAGAAAATAACGCCCAACTGCGAGGAGTCACCGTCACCAATTCTGAAACGCGCGGCACCGGAGCTTGGATCGAATCGACCGCACCCACGATTGCCAACTGCACCTTTGTAAATTGCAAACGAGAAGGCGTTTTTGCGACAGGCACCGCCAACCCCGTCGTCAATGACAATGTATTCTTTCAAAACGCCGCCAACGGAATCTCGATCGTCCGCGACACAAAAGGCGAGTTTCGCCGCAACGTCTGCCAGAACACTGGGTTTGGGCTGGCGATCGGAGACAACGCCGCGCCCTTGATCGCCGACAGCCGCATCTTTGAAAACCGCTCTGGTATCGTGTTGTCAAAAGCTGCCCGTCCTGTTTTGCGCGGCAACATCGTCGAACGCAACACCGAAAGCGGGTTAATTTCGTTAGAGCGATCTGTCCCTAACTTAGGCAGCAGTCAAGATCCAGGCGGCAATATCTTTCGAGATAATGCTGAATTTGATTTTGAGAATGCGACCAGTCCACCGATCACGATCGCATCGGCTGGCAACCAGATAACGCCAACCAAGGTAAAAGGCCCGATCGAGTTTCTTGTCAGCGAAGTTCCGACTCCTACGCCTACGCCGACTCCCAGCCCGATTCCAACTCCTGCACCCACGCCGACTCCCAGCCCGATTCCTACACCGACTCCGACTCCCATTCCAGTTCCGACTCCGACTCCCACGCCGACCCCGACTCCCGCTCCAGTTCCGACCCCTGTGCCCGACACTGGATTAAGCGACATTCGAGGACATTGGGCAGAAGCCTTTATTCAAGGATTAGTCAGTCGAAGTCTGATTAGTGGCTTTCCCGATGGCACCTTTAAGCCCGAAGCTCCCTTGACCCGCGCTCAATATGCCGCGATCGTAGCCAAAGCCTACGATCTGCCGCTCAAACAAGCCGCGACAAATTTCTCAGATGTGCCAGAAAACTTTTGGGCACGCGATTTCATCATCAAATCCAATCGAATGGGCTTTATTGCGGGCTTCCCGGATGGCACCTTTCGCCCCGGTCAAAATCTTACCCGCGTTCAGGCGCTAGTGTCGCTCGTCAACGGGTTAGGACTCACAGGCGGAACGCCTAGCGCGGTCGGGGCTTATAGCGATCGGGCTGAAATTCCCAGCTATGCAACCGATTTAGTGGCGACGGCAACTCAAAAGCGCCTTGTCGTCAACCACCCTAATGTGGCGCAACTGCGGCCCGTGATGGATATCACCCGTGCTGAAGTCGCCGCTCTGGTTTATCAATCGTTAGTGGCAACCAATCGTGCCCCCGCGATCGCATCTGCGTTCATCGTCGATCCAGATACCTCAGTGGCAACGTTTTCAGATATTCAACAGCACTGGTCAAAAGATTTTGTTTTGGGTCTAGCCAGTCAAAACTTCATTAAGGGGTTTGCTGATGGCAAGTTCCAACCCGATGCCCCAATGACTCGCGCCCAATATGCCGCCATCATCGCCAAGGCCTTTAACCCGGCTCCCAAACGCAATGCCTTCAAGTTTTCTGATGTGGCGGCCGACTTTTGGGCAAAGCCAATGATCGATCAGGCCTATCGGGCTGGCTTCATCTCCGGTTTCCCTGACGGCACCTTTAAGCCTAATCAGAATGTGACGCGACTTCAGCTAGTGCTGTCACTGGCAAGCGGGTTTAACCTGCCGCCCGGAGATGTTAGCGCCTTGAATTTGTATGACGATCGCAGTGCCATCCCGCAAAATGTGCTCGATCGCGTAGCCGCCGCAACCCAAGACCGGATCATTGTCAACTATCCAAATGTGCGCCAGTTTAACCCCAACCGTGATGCCACCAGAGCTGAGGTGTCTGCAATGGTTTACCAAACGCTGGTGCGAGATGGCAGAGTGGCATCGCTAAACTCACAGTACATCGTCAACGCCTGATTCGAGGGGGATCAGCCCCAAACCTGATCCCTAACCCCTTTTTTAGGTTCCGTAAAATGGGAGAATACTAATTGAATTAACCACGATCGCAATTTTACAGCTATGGCACAAATGCAATTTTCCAGGGGTGTTGATGAAGATGTGACTCCTGATGTTCGGTTGACTCGCTCTAAAGATGGCACGAGTGGAACCGCTACTTTCTACTTTGAGAAACCCACAGCATTGAGCAATGATGTCACCGAAGATGTCACCGGGCTATACATGATTGATGAAGAGGGCGAAATCATCACTCGCGAGGTCAATGCCAAATTTGTCAACGGCAAGCCAGAAGCACTAGAAGCCCTCTACGTCATGAAATCAGTTGAAGAGTGGGATCGCTTCATGCGCTTTATGGAACGCTATGCCGAGCGCAACGGATTGGGCTTTTCTAAGTCATCATAGTGGGCACTCATGACCCAACATCCTCACCCTGACGCTCCCGGGGTGACTGTTTCTTGCGCTGTCATTACCGTGAGCGACACCCGCACGCGTGAAACCGATCGCAGCGGTCAACTGATCCAACAGCTTTTATCGAATGCTGGGCACTCGATCGGGTTCTACACCTTAGTAAAAGACGAACCGGATCAGATTCGTTCACAGATCCAAAATTTAAGCGAACGTTTGGATCTGAGTGTCCTCATTGTGAATGGCGGAACGGGGATCGCACCTAGAGACACGACCTACGATGCGATCGAGAGCCTTCTAGAAAAAACCTTACCAGGATTTGGAGAACTTTTTAGATTCCTCAGTTATCCAGAAATTGGGTCAAGAGCAATCGCGTCGAGAGCGATCGCCGGAGTCTATCGCGGCAAACTCGTGTTCTCGGTTCCGGGTTCTTCAAATGCGGTCAGACTTGCCCTAGAAAAATTGATTCTTCCAGAACTTGTGCATTTGGTGAACCAAATATCTGGAGGTTAAAATTCTTCCTTAACTTCAAAGATTGGATGTTCTACACGGCTTGAATCCATTCTTTCACGTCGTACTCAGTCCAGATCTGGTTTTGCCAATAGGGGTCAGCTTCAACAACTTGACGCACGGTTGCCTCGTCTTGCGCCTCATAAATAGCGAAGACTTTTGTGAGATCTTTGGTCGGACCGATCGTCACCAGCACTCCCGCCGCTTTTTGTTTTGCCAGCCCATCTAAATGTGCCTGACGATAAGGAGTCCGTTTTTCTAGAACGTCCTCGCAATAGCTTCCCCACATCACATATTTGGGCATTGCTCGCGCTCCGATTAGCTTCTCAGTTCCACTCTAAACTTCTCAACGATCGCCTCTCGCACCTTTTGTTGAATGGGCGCGATGTCGTCATCAGTGAGGGTGCGATCGTCAGCTCGATAAATCAGCCGAAACGCCAAACTGCGTTGACCTTCAGGAACTCGATCGCCCCGATATTCATCAAACAATTCGACCGATTCGAGCAATTTTCCGCCAGTTTTGGTGATCAACCGCTTTAATTCTGCCACTCCAACGGTTGTAGCGACATAAAACGCCAGATCGCGATCGGAGGATGGATAGGTCGAATAAGACTGGAAGGTAGGAATCAAAACCTCTTCTTGTTCGAGTTGAGCGATCGCCACATTCAGATCGAGTTGAAACACGTAGATCTCATCGGGCAGATCTCGCTCTTGCCTCAGTTGGGGATGGAGTTGTCCAAACGTGCCCAGCCGATTGCCCTGACTCCAGAGAGAAGCCGTCCGTCCGGGATGTAACCGAGAGTCGCGGCGATCGGGCTGATATTCGATCGTCAAGCCCACTCGCTTAAACACCGCCTCTAAGATTCCTTTTGCCTCAAACCACGAGAGAGGCTGCTCTCGCCCACTTCGCACCCATTTGCCTTGTGTTGGGTCGCCTCCCATAATTCCGGCGATAAATTCGGCTTCGGTCAATCCTTCCTCTTCTCGCGAAAACACATGACCAAACTCAAAGCCGTTTAGCGCCCCATTTCCCTGCTCTAAGTTGAACTGAAACGCATCAATTAATCCTGAAATTAGATCAGTCCGCAGGGCAGAATATTCTGTGAATAGCGGATTTGCGAGAATCACCTGGCTCTCTGACTCTGGTTTGCCCAATGAGTAGTGAATCAACTCCGTCAACCCGGCAGCTCGCAGTGACTCTCGAAGTTTGCGGGTGATCGCTTGCTCGATCGACAAATATCCTGGCTCTGTCTTCTCTGGCAGCGTGTCGCAGAACTTGTTGTATCCATAGATTCGAGCGATCTCTTCAATCAGGTCGATTTCACGCTCTAGGTCTCGATAGCGATAGAAAGGCACCGTCACCGACCAACCATCGGGCTTGATGACGGTAAGCTCACAGCCTAATGCGGTGAGAGTCCGTTCAACCTCGCTGGACGGAAGGTCGCCAATATCATCTTCTAACTCGACCATTCCTAAGACTTGATTGACCCGCTCTAGGCGAAGCTTGATCGTTCGCGTCACTGCTTCCTTCGGGCGCGAGTCTGCGGTTTCTTGAGCGACGATCGTGCCTCCCGCCAATTCAATCATCAGCTTTAAAGCACGATGGCAAGCAGTTTCTAGTTCGGCGAGATTAACTCCTCGCTCATAGCGGGCAGACGCTTCAGTTCGCAAACCTTGAGAACGGGCAGACCGACGAATCGCCGCCGTGTCAAAGAGTGCCGCTTCTAGCATTAAGTTTTGAGTACCTTCATAAACCTCAGTCTCCTCACCACCCATCACCCCTGCCAGGGCAATCGGCTTGTCATTTGCAGTGATCAGGAGCGTTTGCTCTTGGAGAGATTTGGTTTGTCCGTCTAGCGTTTTGAGCGATTCTTCAGCACGAGCAAATCGAACTCCGATCGTCAGTGCATCACTTCCAGCAACGGTGACGAGACGATCGCGATCGAAGGCATGGAGCGGTTGTCCCCACTCTAATAAAACGTAATTTGTGACATCCACCACATTGCTAATCGGACGGATTCCTGCCGATTGCAGACGTTGTTGCAGCCATAGAGGAGACGGAGCGATTTTTACGCCCTCGATCGTCGTGCCAATATAGGTTGGGCAAGCCTGAGGCTCTAAAACCTTCACGGATAAACTGCCGCTCCCAGATTTTTGAACCGTTGGCTTTTCTGCCTGCGGCAATCTCAGCGTCGCCCCTGTCAGCGCCACAACCTCACGCGCCACGCCTACCATACTCAGCGCATCCGCCCGATTTGCAGTCGAGGTCAGATCTAAAATTACGTCATCCAGCCCTAATAAAGGTCGAGCATCCTGTCCCGGCTTCAGCGTTCCTAACACTGACTCGTCAAAGATGTGGATGCCCTCTGATTCTTTAGTTAACCCCACCTCAGACAAAGAGCAGATCATGCCTTCTGAAGCAACGCCCCGCAACTTAGCGGGTTTAATCTTCAGGTCAACTTTGGGCAAATAAGTTCCCAGCGTTGCCACCGGGACGAAAACTCCCGATCGCACATTTGCTGCCCCACAGACGATCGTAGAAGGCGTGTCACCCCCAATATCAACTTTGCAGACACTTAAGCGATCGGCATTTGGGTGAGGATCGCGCTCTAGCACTTTGCCCACCACAACCCCATCTGCCCAAGTGCGTCGGTCTTCAATGTCTTCGACCTCAAACCCTGCCATCGTCAGCATTTCAGCCAAAGCTTCTGGAGGCATTGAAATATCTACTAGTTCCCGCAGCCAGTTCAGAGAAATACGCATTGAGCTTGCTTTTGATCTACGCCAGTCTGAACTATTCTACCGCTCCCAGGCAAAGGATTGGACAGAGAGCGGTCTGATACCCATTTGATGTGTGAATGCGACAGATCCGTATGAGGGCACTGCCGTGCCATGCCCGTACAACAAGCCGTGCCCCGTCGGATTGAACGATCAGTCGCAGTTGCTTCCGAAATTGGTTTGACTCATCCCCTCAAACTCTTGACCCTGTAGTCAAAATAGAAATAGTCTACTTTTTGCTACAGTGTTTTGGCTGCATTTCTGGCTTAACTTCGGATTTATGTCTCACAAACTTACGGAAGTTCCAGTCCGTCAGAGTATTGAGTAATAAGAGATAAATATCACCTTTGCAACGAGGCTATTTCTTGGGCACCTATTCTCAAACGGATACAATGCAATGTCAGCAAAATCTATCTAGACAAGCATGATTTTCACAGTCTACGATTATATAAAGAGGGTTTTTCTAAAATGGGAGTAACCTTCTTTGATTTGACTCAACTCTAGTTTGCCTTTACACGATCGCCCAGCTTCCATAAAAGTTATCCATGCTGAAAGGAAAGTTCGCGCTATTGTTGTTGGCAGAGCCTGACCGTATGGGTATCCTGTATAACCAGGAGCATTCAGCAAATTAGGGGCTTGACCGCTGCTAGTTTATAGAGACTTTAAGTTCAAATGGTTCAACTTTAGACACTCTTTAAAGGATCTCTTACACCTTTGACCCTATAGTCATCGAGTCGGTGCCCAGATCATCAGGGCAGGGTAGCAATATCCCACTACTCACAATCAACGCGGGTAATGCTGAATGAGCTACTGCTTGAATCCAGTCTGTCCACATCCTGAAAACCTCATCCACACTGAAGCGTGTCAGGCTTGTGGCTCTAAGCTATTGTTGAGCGATCGCTTTCGGATTCTGCACGCGCTTGGTCAAGGGGGCTTTGGCGCAACCTTTCTAGCCCGCAACGAAAAGTTACCCGGTCAGCCCAACTGTGTGATAAAGCAATTACGTCCCACTGCCACTGCCCCTCACATTTTGCAGATGGCACGAGATTTGTTTGGGCGAGAAGCCTGCACCTTGGGAAAGATTGGCAACCATCCCCAAATTCCTCAGTTGTTGGACTATTTTGAGGCAAATCAAGAATTTTATCTAGTTCAAGAATATATCAGTGGGGCAACGCTGCAACAAGAAGTTAAGCGAGAAGGCACATTTGGCGAATTAAAAGTCAAGGTCTTTCTGAGCGAAATTTTGCCTATTCTGCAATATATTCATAGTCATCAAGTCATTCACCGTGATATTAAGCCTGCAAACTTAATTCGGCGCTCTCACGACTGCAAATTGGTATTGATCGACTTTGGAGCGGTCAAAAATCAGGTGAGCGATTTGAACGCTAGTCTTTCAGAACAAACAGCCCTCACGTCTTATGCGATCGGCACCCCTGGTTTCGCTCCACCCGAACAGATGGCGATGCGTCCGGTATATGCCAGCGACCTCTATGCGCTAGGAGTCACCTGCATCTACTTGATAACAGGAAAATCTCCTAAAGATTTAGACTACGACCCCGCAACGGGAGAGTTAGTCTGGCAAAAACAAGTCCAGGTGAGCGACCACTTTGCCAAAGTTCTCAGAAAAATGCTAGAAGTCTCAGTTCGTCACCGCTACCAGTCGGCAAACGAGATTCTGCGAGATCTAGATTTGGAACCCTACTTAGAAAGTCTGGCAAGCGGTATGACTAACGTGCCATCTCAGCCAAACACTGTTGGGCGCAAGCGAGGCGACCCTTCTGGGCCTGACTCTCAAGATTCTTCCGCTTCTCCCAATGCTCGTGCTGCAATGGCAATCAGAGCACGCCAGACTCGCACTGAATCGACCAGCCTTCAGTCTGGGCAGACTCGCGGTCGCGTTATGGCAACTAAGCCATCAGTTTCAGGAGCTAAAAGCCGCGACTCTGGAGGGCGCACCGGAAACTCTGGAGGAGGGCAGTCGAGCAGTTCACCTAAGCTAGATTCTCAAGGGTTACAGAGCTACTACAGCAAAGGGAAACGAGATTTTGCTTCTTATGATTTGACGGAGTTGATTCTGACGAGAGTCGATTTATCGAATGCGGTTTTCCATCAGGCAAACTTGCATAAAGTCAATCTTCATGGAGCCAACCTGATTAGCGTTAACTTTGGACGCGCCAATCTCAGTCACGCCAACTTACGTGATGCCAACTTGACAAAAGCTTATCTCAGCAACGCTGACCTAGAAGGTGCAGACTTACGCGGAGCCAACTTGAGTAGCGCTTACCTACTCAACGCAAACTTGCGAGGTGCTAACCTCTGTGGCGCAAATCTCACTGGGGCAAAGTTGAGTCAAGAGCAGTTGACGATGGCACGAACGAACTGGATGACTATCAGACCCACAGGGAAACGCGGAATTTGGTAAAGCTAAGGCTAGTCATCAAAGCGCTTCTGAAAATTAGAAGATCAGCAACCTTCTGTTCGCTAGTGTACTTTTTCAAGCTTAGAAGACCTGTAAATTTAAATTATCTTGTTTACCCGGAACACTGTCCTCTACCAGCAATGTTAGAGGATTTTTTTGTGAAAGAAAGAGGGCGATCGCCCACCCTCAGCTACATCGGTCACTCGCCCGTTACCAATTCTTCTACTGCCGGATCAAACACAATCTCATAGTTTCCGATCGGGTTCAGCCGCTTCAACACCCGCAAATGTTCCGTCGCATCATTCCGCCGCCGAAACCGAGCCACCACACGGCGCTGCATCTTTGGCAAAAGCTGAATAATGCACCAAGGAGACAAACGATCGCGGTAACTCCGCACAAAACTGTCACCAACCGTTGCTGACGGCTGCGATGCTGATATCATATGGTTACCTCCCGTAATGGGATAAGAAGTAGCGATCGCTCTCAAGTTTTCCAGGCGAAAAGAGCGATCGCTTTTCAATGTACAACAATTATTAAATGTCGCATACGCGTCATTGTCAAGTCTGAATGGGGCTAGTTAGGCTAAAAATTCGAGAATTAGCTGACAAGCGAGGCTGGACTTTGAAAGAAGTGTCCGAACGCTCAGGCGTTAACTACAGCACAGTCAGAAGTTATGTTCAGCGTGGTGAGTTGAATACTGTTGATTTGAGTGCGGTTTATAAGATTGCGAAGGCTTTTGGGGTGACGATCGATGATTTGGTTGAGGTGGTGGAATAGGGGGCGATCGAACTCTTACAAAGACCTGACGGTATCAAGTACATAGATCCTTCTAAAGGCAAAAAACACGCCGAGTCGGAACATTAATACAAGTCTTAAAAACAGGCTGAAGCTACCGGACATTACAGTCTACAAGTCGCAGTTTGAGAGAAGAGAGACGTGTTCCATCCAACGCCCACGCGTCAACTTTACCCCAAGCCGCGGAAGATATCCCCTCGGAGAAGAGATATCATAAACTACCTTCGTATACTTACCCTTTTCCATCCAACCGTTAGTGTTACAGAAACTTTCCCATGCCTCCGCATGATACTGCCCGTCAACAATGCCTCCGCACTCTAGATATAATTCTTTCTGAACACTAAAGCCAAACCGACCCTCGCTATACTTTACCCACAACCGATCAATATTCAACAACTCCTCACGCGGAAAATTCAGCAAGTGCTCTGGCTCAAACCACTCCCCCTCTTCCTTCCCCACCGTCATAATCATCAATCGATACGTTTCATTATCCGCCTCTTTCCACTGCTGGTCTTTCAGAAATTCCTCTAGCTTTTGATACCGAGAACTTAGCACCTTTTTCTTAAGTGCCTCAAACTCTTGCAACAACGGCTGCTGGTTCACTGTGAATTCCTCCAGATGTCGGTATCGATGAATCAGCAGCTTTTCTTTGAGCGACCCTAACTCTTTCACCAAAGCCGGATCGATTCGCTTTGTCGTCTCCTGCAAGCAAACATACGCTAAATCCGCTGCCCCGCGCTCCGTCATCTCTCGGATCAGCTTTCCAGGGTTCACTAATCCCGCATACAACAAAATCACCTGCTTCCACCAATCCTCCCCCAACTTCTCATACAGCAAACTCTCCTGCCCCAACCGAGCCACCTCCTCCGCCGCCAAATACTCCTGAAAACTCAGATGAGCAAACTCATACTCATCCTCCTGCTCGATCACCAACTCACTCACCTGCACCACCTGATCGAGAAACTCCACAGCATCAATGGTTTCACCCTGCACTGTCAAATATCCTGCCAGCCGTTCCACTAGCTCTCTACGCTCCACCCGCCCCTCTTTTTTCTGCATCATCTCCAGCGCCAGCATCTGCAAAATCACCTGCGCTCCACACTCCAACAGCAGCGTCTCCAACTTTCTCGCCCCAGGGCGATCCTTCAATTGCAGCCGACAAATCTCCTGATATAGCTCCACCCGTCGCCTTGGCAACTCCGCCCCCGGAAACCGCCGATGAAACGTCACAATCATCGTCAGCAAAAGCGGATTCTTCGCCAAATCCTTCAATTCCGATCGCGCCTCAATCTGCGCCAAAAGCTCATCTGCGGCAGATTGCGCGGCTTGTTTGACATCCGGCGTATCTCGTCCACTGTTCGCAAACCGCTCTTGATATCGATACCAACTCTCCACAAAATCCCGACGCTGCCCCTGATTAAAATCACGCACCCAAATCGGAGTCGTCATCTCTAGACGATCACCTGCATCCTGCTCTCTATAAGCTTTAGGGCGCGAAGTCAGAATAAATACCGAATCTCTATATCGCCGCATCTGCTCATTTAACCACTTAGCCAGAGCAGGTCTTTTAGCTTTCTCCACCTCATCAAACCCATCCAACATCACCACCACATCGCCCCGCCGAAGGCTCTCCTGCGCCCAATTCACTGGCAGCTTCAATTCTTCATCAGTCGGCAAAGCAGGAATATGATGCAGCGTAATCAAATCCGCCAAATTGGGAGCATTCTCTTGAGTTAGCAAGTCACGATATTTCCGCAGCACCAACAGCACCGGGATTTTTTGTGACACTTGATAGCGTCCTTGTTGCTTATTCCCATAAGTATGAGCAACATGCTTAAGCAGCGTCGTTTTGCCATAGCCACCCCACGCCAAAATCACCATCTGCCGCAGCATCGGTTCCGCTTTTGTTCGCTTCAACAACTCCCAAATTCGCAGCTTGCCCGATCGAATACTTGCAGCATCGTCCGCACCCTCCATTCCCCGAAACCCTGGAGCGATCGCGCTACTGTCCAATTCGAGCGGCACAAACACCTCTTCCAAAAGCGGAGTTCCCAAATCAGACTGGCGAACTCCTTCAGGGCGATAAGCCTGACAATCCCACGCCTGACACTGAAGATACTTATCCTCACCCTGCGTTACTTTAGCGATCGTTCCCTGAGCCAGACTATCAATCCGATCGTTAATCACCTCTCCTGCTTTCGCCAATCGCTTCTCATTGCCCCGATGAATCGGTTCCAGCAATTTTGCCCCATAAGAGAAACCAAACCCGATTAGAGCGGAAGCGATCGCCTTAGCCACATTCGTTTCAAAAATCAGAGAGTAAAGCCCATAAACACTACCAACCCCAACCCCTCCCGGCTTGATAACCCTAATCAAAAATTCTACCACCTCCTGCACAATGGAATCTTTTTCAGGCTTGGCTTCAGGTCGATCGAGTGATTCTTGCGGCATTGCAACATCTAAAGCAGAGGTCTCACCTGAATTCTACACAGATTGCATTAGAAGCTCCGGTATTTCCTAGCGACAGAAGGGCTACCAAGATCACAAGCAAGCCAATCGAACAAGCCTCCTTTCAGCTAAGAAAGGAGGCTTTGTTCTTTTAATATTCAACCTGGCGATGAGCTATTTTTGCGGGAGGCTACCCTCCA
>NZ_PVWG01000035.1:0-48331 GCF_003003695.1 Phormidesmis priestleyi ULC007 | reverse complement strand
TTCCCGCATTCCTCACTCCTGTTCATCCCGCCATAGAAGGACTTCGATTTTTCTCCCTCGACATCACAACACTCAAGTTATTAAGATTATCTGGCAGCGTTCAGAACCGGGTTGCCTCGGAATTATCTGTAAGACAAGGTTTTGAGGCATCTGCTCAGACGAAACAAGTGCTTGCGTTGACAAGTCTCTGTCCTCTCCCTAAGCTTGAGATATGAAGGTGAGGGATCTCATCAAACTGATTGAGCAAGATAGCTGGTATTTGGCTCGGACACGGGGCAGCCATCGTCAATACAAACATCCCAACAAGCTAGGTCTAGTGACTGTACCCGAAAAACCAGGGGACGACCTAGCGCCAGGAACATTGGATAGCATTTTGAAGCAAGCGGGTTTGAAATAATGCAGTACCTTATTGTGATTGAGAAGACAGAAACTGGATATTCTGCTTATTCTCCTGACCTACTAGGGTGTGTCTCGACTGGGGCAACCCGTGAAGAAGTTGAACAGAATATGCATGAAGCGATCGAGTTTCATCTTGATGGATTGAAGTTAGAGGGTTTAGAGATTCCACAGCCTACGACCTCATCAGCCTATGTCGAGGTCGCAGCCTAACGCTGTGTTGGAGAGCCGACGTATCAAACCTATCTGTTGAAACTAGAGTTTGTCTGAGTCGGCTCAACTGTGTCGTTATGCCGCAAGTTCTCGGTCAAGACGTTATCACAACGTCTTTTGGTTGTAGCCCACACAGAGCAAGAAGGTGATCCAGACGACGACCCCGATAAACTGATTCTGGCGCATCTTCGTGTCTCTCTTCAAGAAGTTAAAGAGGGAAAAACTCTTACGCAGATTTCGGCTTTATTTAATCCACAATCCTAAGTCATGAAGTTACGTTCCTTTCGATTCCGAATTGCTCTGATGGCTGCGATTTTGGCAGGAGGCGCACTCGTCGGGTTTGGAGTGCTTTCTTCGTGGCTGATTTATGAGGCAAAAGTCAGCCGCCTGGATGCAGAACTAGAAAGTCAGTTGATTTTAGCGGGTCGCCCCCGATCGCCCGATCGCTGGCAGTCTTATGAAGCCTTTCTTCCAAGAGCGTTTGAAACCAGCACCAAAAACGCGATCGCGCTCCTCGTGATCGGAGGCGATGACACAGTGCTTTATCGCTCACCCGCATGGAACCCAGATCTCAACATTACCAACCTCTGGACATCGCGACCACCGAGACCTATGCCGACTGCTCCACCGACGGTCGATCGCGTTCAGCCCGATGCTTTGCGTCCCTCCGATCGACTGCCCCCTACGCCTCGCTTCATCACACAACGCACCCCTAGCGGAGCTTGGCGCATGGGGTCAGTCACCACTCCCTTTACTCAAGTAGCGATCGCCGTCAGCTTAAACGCGATTGATCAAGAAATGGCAGTGATTCGCAATATCTTTTTGATTTCGATTCCAGGAGTGCTGTTGTTGGTAGCAGGCGGCGCATGGGCGATCGCGGCAAACAGTTTGCGATCAATTCACCAACTCACCACGATTGTTGGCAGTGTCACCGCCAGTGGACTAGAACAACGGGTGCCGATCGGGTCAACCGATGTTGAATTTGTCCAATTAATTCAGGTAGTTAACCAGATGTTAGAACGTCTGGAACGCAGTTTTAAACAATCTTCTCGCTTTAGTGCAGATGCCGCCCACGAACTCAAAACGCCTCTCGCTATTTTACAAGGAGAGCTAGAACAAACCATACAACGGGTGCGACCTCTACTTGATACAAAATGCCTATAATCTATATTTGAGAAGGTTTTTGAGTTTCTTCAAAGCAGATATTAAATTTACTCATTGACTTCCACAATAAATTATCAAAAACCTCATGGAACAAAGAACCGAGAGTTTCCTTGGGACATCAGATAGAGGTCGCACCCCATACAACAAGCCGAGCCAGGGTCAGAGGTGCAGCAAAGTCTGAGCAACTTGCTCGATGAAGTTCGCCGTCTGAGTGGCATTGTCCGCAAACTACTGTTGTTGTCTCTTGCAGACGCAGGGCAGATGTCTCTCTATCGAGTTGAGGTAGATTTGTCTCGCTTGTTAATCGAGATGTTAGAAGACATTGAACTGCTGGCACCGCACTTAGATCTTCAAACAGAAATTGCCGATCGCTTGTTCGTGCAGGGCGATCACGACTTACTTGTGCAGGTGTTGCAAAATCTGATTAGCAATGCGATCAAATATAATCTTCCCAACGGCTGGATTCGGATTGTAGCTCGTCGTCAGAATTCAGTCATCTTGATGACCATCAGCAATCGTTCAAACGAGATTTTAGCGAATGATCGCCATCGCATCTTCGATCGCTTTCATCGTGGCGATCCTGCCCGCACTCGCAAAATAGAAGGACTCGGATTAGGGCTAAGTCTGGCACGAGAAATCGTACAGGCACACAACGGGCATCTTACCCTCGACATGACCCCGCCCGGAGAGACTGCATTTACCCTGACCTTGCCTACTCACTGAAGTGATTCTAGACAATCAAATCAGCCGTGTGCTTGCTCAAATGCATCGACCTACCTATGATTGCAAATGAGTTGTGGAGCAGAAAATCGATGCGGGTAATCGGACTAATGAGCGGCACTTCTGTCGATGGAATTGATGCAGCGCTGGTTGAAATCTCAGGCAGCATTCACGATCTCACCGTCCAGTTTTTAGCGGGAGAAACCTATCCCTATCCCTCTGATCTCAGAGAAAAAATTCTGGCAGTTTGTGGCGGTGCAGCGCTGTCAATGGCAGACTTTGCTCAATTAGATGACGCGATCGCCACTCAATTTGCTCAAGCCGCGCTGTCGATTCAAAATGGGCAGGCGATCGCAGATCTGATCGGCTCTCACGGACAGACGGTTTATCACCAACCTCCGCTTAAAAAGGAATTAGGGTATAGCCTTCAATTGGGGCGAGGCGCAACGATCGCTGACCAAACTGGCATCACCACCGTCAGCAACTTTCGAGAAGCAGACATCGCGATCGGTGGACACGGTGCCCCCCTTGTTCCGACTGTCGATGCCGCACTGCTCAGTCACCCAACCTACAGTCGCTGCGTTCAAAACATCGGCGGCATTGGCAATGTAGCTTATCTGCCTGCAACGTCTGCAACTCAACCCTCCCCCATGCGCGGCTGGGACACCGGGCCCGGAAACGTGCTGCTTGACCTCGCAGTCGAGCACCTCTCTCAGGGATCAAGAACCTACGACCAAGATGGAGCTTGGGCAGCCACCGGAGAGCCATGTCAAGCGTTGGTCGATCGCTGGCTTCAACAAGACTTTTTTCAACAACTGCCGCCCAAATCTACCGGGCGAGAACACTTTGGACAGAGCTATCTGCAAACCTGCTTGATCGATGCCAATGCCTATCAACTCAATCCTGCTGAGATTCTCGCCACCCTTACCGAACTCACAGCCGCCTCGATCGCCCACAGCTATCGCACCTTCCTGCCCCAAATGCCCGATCAGATTCTGCTCTGCGGCGGCGGTAGTCGCAATTTATGCTTAAAGCAAAGAATTCAATCTAGGCTCAGCGACATTCCAGTCATGACCACTGACGAAGCTGGCTTAAGCGCAGACTTTAAAGAAGCGATCGCTTTTGCGGTGTTAGCTTACTGGAGGCATCGGAAGATCCCTGGTAATTCTCCTGAAACCACAGGTGCCTCAAAAGCCGTGCTTTTAGGTGAAATTAACTACGCTCGTGAAAACTTTCGCGTGATAGCATAAGGTGCCATTAGACTCACTGGCACACGATCGGGCGTAAGCTGATAAAACTCCCAAATCTGCCAGCCATCTAGTTGATCTAAATTGAGGCAAGGAATGGCACCGTGACCCACACCTTTTTAATACAACCAGGACGGTGGACTCTTCAAGGAAGCTGGTTAGAACGTCATGGTATGCCGATTACGGTCAAAGGTAGAACCATTGTTGCTTGGAGCCGCGACGACTGGTTTACGATCGTCACAAAATTGGTCTTTCCCAACGCCGATCGTGACGAAATTAGCTCTCAATATAGAGGGCGCTTAGATTCTGGAGAACGGCGCTATACCTTTGTGCTGCAACACAGTTTGCTCGGTCGCGTCGAAGGCGAAGGCTGGGTTGCCCCTGAATCGCTCGTGCAGCGCTATTGGGTGTTGGGCGATCGTCAGCGTCGCAGTGGTTTTGAAACGATGGTGCGTCTTGACGACAATAAATATTACCTTTCAAGCGGCATTCTTTCGGGGCACTACTTAACCAGCGCGATGGAAGCCACCCTCGAACGACAACCAGAATAGCAGTCTCCCGTTACTTTGTGCGAGAGCGTGTCCATAATTAAATTTATGAAGGGGTATCACTCTTTACCTCTAACCAGTCTGAGCGATCGAGAAATTCAAACTCTACAATAGAGTATCAGACTGAATTTGACGGTCAAAACTAGCACCCTCTACTTTCACCCCGTGCAGAATCGTTCACCTTCAATGACAGACCTCAACAGCGAATCTCTATTGACTAATCGCTATCGGCTCATGGAGTTGATAGGGCGCGGCGCAATGGGGCAGGTTTACAGAGCCGAGGATGTTTTGCTGGGCGGCGTGATCGTCGCAGTTAAGTTTTTGGCCCAGACCCTTCTGACTCCTCGAATGCGCGATCGCTTTCGCAGTGAAGCTCGCACCTCGGCGCTCTTGAGCACCAAAAGTATGCACATCGTCCGAGTGATGGACTATGGAGTTAATGATGAAGGGGTGCCTTTCTATGTAATGGAGTATTTGCAAGGTCACAGCCTCAGTGAGGTGATCACCACTCAAAACCTGCCGCTGCCGCGATTTCTCAGCATCGCGCGTCAGATTTGCCAGGGGCTTCAGTGCGCTCACCAAGGAATCGCGATCGATGGCTCGATCTATCCGATTATTCATCGCGATGTCAAACCTAGTAATATTTTGGTCAGCCAAGATCCCAGTTGGGGCGAACTGGTCAAGATTTTAGACTTTGGGATTGCTAAAATTCTGCAAGCCGATGCTAATCAAACCAGCTCGTTTATGGGCACCCTTGCCTACTCGTCGCCTGAGCAGATGGAAGGCAAAGAGCTAGATTCTCGATCGGATATTTATGGTTTGGGGGTGATGCTATTTGAGATGCTCACAGGCAAAATGCCGCTTCAGGCAGAAACCCATTCTTTTGGCAGTTGGTATAAAACGCATCACTTTCAGGTGCCGCGAAGCTTTGAATCGGTCAACCCCAATCTCAAGGTTCCTAAAGTTTTAGAGAGCCTGGTGATGAGTTGTCTGGCAAAGTCAGCCAACGATCGTCCTCAAACCGTTGGCGAAGTCTTAAAAGCGCTAGAGCCATTAGAGCAGCGCTATAACGCGACTCGTCAGATCAGTCACCGCATTGGTGAAGCCTTGCTCAGGCGACCAGTGGCGGCTCCGGTTCGCGACCCTGAAGCGCTTTCGCCCGATGAGGCGTGTCAACTGACGACGTGGCCTCAAAATAAGCCGATCGCTCAAATTGTCTTTCCTCATGTGTTGAAAACGAAGCGAGAGGAAATTGCAACAGTTTGGGTGATGCTACCACAGCAGGAAATTGAGAATATTCAGTTAGGCAAGCTTTATAACAAGCTCTATAAAAACTTTTTGTGCTGCATGTCTCCGCACCCAATGATGCTGTGGATGACTGCTCTTTATAATCAACTTCACCATAAAAAAATAGGCCCACGTTGGTTGCGCTGCTATCTAGATTTAAAGGCGGTTGAGGGTCGGCAAATCATCCGTCTTCTAGTCGAACGCAAGCAATATTATGTGCTGTTTTTTGCCCTTGAAGACCCTCATCACTGTGCTTATGTGATGCCAGTCACGCTCAATGATGCTCAACTGGCTCAACTTCAAACCTGGACTGTAGACAGTCAAACCTGGCGCTCGATCGGAAAACCTACCCTCAGCAAAGACATTCTCAAAGGAGAATTTGAGAAGCTCAAACTTAAAATCACTGGGGATTTAGAAAATCAGTAAGAATATTAGGTCAGGACTTACGCATTTTGCCAAAACCTCGGAGGTTTAAGCCACTCTGTCGGTCACGATGCTTGATTCTTGGTTAAAACCTCCGAGGTTTGCGTCAGTCCTATAGGTTATGAGAACTGTATTGGAGGGCTTATGCCACTCACTGCTACCGATCTAGAAATCTTCCAGCAGCAGCTTCCTGACTACCAGATGGAATTAGTGGATGGAGAGATCATTGTCATGAGTCCATCTGGATTAGAGCCTGATGAAATTGCGCTAGAAATTGGGCGGCAACTCGCGAACTGGGTCAGACCTCGCAAACTTGGACGAGTGGCAGGTTCGAGTGCTGGCTTCAAGCTCCCCAACGCGAATGAGGATGTTCGCGCCCCTGATTGCTCCTTTGTCAAGGCAGAGCGTCTAAAACGAACCACACAGGACTTTGCGCGGTTAGTACCTGATCTCGGTTTTGAAGTGGTATCGAAGTCAGACTCGCTAGAAAAGCAGCGTCAGAAAGTCAAATTTTACCTGTCATTAGAGATGGTGGTTGGGGTAGTCGTTGACCCCAGAACACGAGCCGTCGAAGTATGCCGTCCTGGGCAGGACGAGGCGCAGATTTTGAGAGACGGAGATATCTTGACTCTTCCAGAATTGTTTCCAGGATGGGAGATGGAGATTTCGAGTATCTGGGCACCAGAGTTTGACTAGCTGTTTGTTCACGCACTTTTTGCAAATGTTCTGCCTGATCAACTGAGATTAACGATCGACTCATTGACCCACTGCGAAAATTGCGCTTGCTCAGATGCAGAAATGCCTTGCATGGTTTCTCCAACCACTTTGATCGCCACGGGCGGCAGCACTTCGCTGAGTTCTCGTCCTGCCGGGGTGAGCCAGATTCGCCAAACTCGGCGATCGTGGGGGTCTCTTTCGCGACGGATCAGGTTTCGTTCTGCCATGCGATCGAGTACACCTGTTAGAGTCCCACCCACTTGCTGAAGCTGATCGCTAATATTTGAGGTTGCCAATCCGTCTTCTTGCCACAGACAACAGAGCACCACCCAATGAAAAGGCGTTAACCCGATCGGCTCTAGCTCTTCCTGAAAACTGCGGGTCACTAGTTGAGCTAAAAGTTTGATGCGATACCCCAAGCTACAAGGAGCCAGAATCTCTTGCCAGCCTTGCCCACCGATCGGAACGGGGACGGGTAGGCTGGACAACTTTTCAGAACTGGGGATCGCAAATCGCTGCACATTGACGAGCATACGATCGAGCAGTTGAGACAGACGCTCTCGGTCTTCATAAGAGATGCCTTGTAGCGCGACTTCTCGCAGCTCGACCGCGATCGGGGGCAAGATGTCTTGTAATTTCCGACCCTCATCGGTGAGCCAAATTCGCCAAACTCGCCGATCGTGAAGATCTCGCTCACGGCGAATCAGGTTGCGCTCTGCCATGCGATCGAGCACACCCGTTAAAGTGCCGCCGACTTGTTGCAGGCGATCTCCTAAAGTCGAGGTTGCCAGCCCGTCTTCTTGCCACAGACAGCAGAGCACTACCCAATGAAAAGGCGTTAACCCAAAGGGTTCCAAGCGTTCTTGAAATTTGCGCCCTGAGAGTTGGGAGAGCAGTTTGATCCGATACCCAATTCCGTAGGGCGCTAAACTGCTTTGCACCTCTGACAGAGGTTGATGTTGAGGGGGCAAGGAAACCATCTAGCTTTGAGAATTACTTAGAACACTTAATAATAGATAATTTTACTGAAGACTGTTGTAACAAACAGATCAAACTTAGTGAAGAGTTCTTAAGCTGTGAAAAACCGAGGCGGAGTCAGCCAAAATAGCTGGCTGTGGGCGATCGGCGAACCCGATAAAGGAAGCGTTAGCCCGATCGCGCCCGCTTTTTTGAGAATGAGTTTGCCTTGAGCGTTGCCCCAGATTAGTGTCTCAGCCCAAGTACTCAAGTCTGGCTCATGCCCAACCAGTGCCAGAGACTTTTCGGATGCTTTCCAGTCTTCTAACCAATCTATCCATGTCTGGATATTACCACCCGGCGCAAGATAGGCAGCTTCTTTGAGATGTTTGCTTAACCCAACTTCTTGAAGAATCTCAGCCGTTTGCTCTGCCCGAACTAGCGGACTCGTCAGAATCAGATCAAACTGCAAATCCAACTCGCTCAACCGCTTGGCAATTTGACGAGTTTTGCGCTTGCCCTCCTCAGTTAAAGGACGCTCACGATCGTTTTCATAGTCGCCATGCTGTCCGGCTAAACCGTGACGAATCAGATATAGATTAAACGTTGACATAAAAAAAGGGTAGAACGCTCTTCCTTACGTTCTACCCTTTTTTCAGAGGTTTTAATTCACGCCTTTGGGATAGTTTTGTTCTGGGTTGACCAACCGCAGCAGTTTTTGTTTGACCTGAGCATCATGAACACTCCATTTCATCTTGGCGTAATCGCTGTTTTCGGTGAAGCCAGACAAAAAGCCCATCGGAATCTCAAACCCACCTGCCTGCAATCGTCCGCCGCCAAAAAATCGCCCTTGAGCATCTTGCCCAAAAGCTTCTTTGATAAACTCGTCGGGATCAAGGGTCAGTTTATTCGTTCTTAAAGAACCGACCACTACCTCTAGTTCCTCGTCTTCATCGTGGACGATGCCATAAACGACAGCAGTGTGAACGTTTTCCTCGGTGACTAAGAAATCAGCGGCTTGGGGGATCGCATCGCGATCGTCATAGCGCAAATAGCCAACTCCAGCGATCGAGAAGTTATTGTGCACGGTGCGATTTTTGAGCGATCGCTCGATCACATCCATCACCTGTTTTGAGCGAGACGATTGCAGCACCGCATTCAGCAACTGAGCGTCATAAAAGCGGCTCAAATAAGCGGCTGCCAAAAAGTCTTCTTCTTGAGCCTGCATCAGGCGATTGGTATCCGACCTCAACCCATGCATCAGCGAGGTAGCACACTTGACGTGTTCAGTCAAATTATTATCGAGTTTTAGCAGCCCAGACTGAAGATATTGGGTCAAAATCGTGGCAGTTGCACGAGTGTGGGGACGGATATCAATAAATTCCGCCTTCATGTCGTCTTGCATACTGTGATGGTCAATAACAACAGCGATCGGCACACCAGCCTGCTGCATAGACGTAAACAGTTGGCTAGTGGTTCCCTGATTGTCGATAAACACACAGCCTTTATAGAGCGACAAATCTTTGGTCTTGAGCGATTGCACCGTCCAGCGTTGCAGCGGCAACCCGGTTAGCTTGACCAGCGCAATATTTTCTTGATGACTGAGCGTTCCCGCATAGACGATATCGCACTGAATCTCATATTTTTGGGCAATCAGCTTATAAGTCCACGCCGAAGACAGCGCATCGGGATCAGGAAAGTCTTGCAAAATCACAACTTGACGATCGCCGCGATGACGCTCTAGAAGCTGCCGAAATGCGTCTATTTTTTGCTCTTGTTCGGGCGATCGAGCCGCATCGTAGGGAAAGCGACCCCGATGTTCACTGACGTATCCCCCACCATTTGCCACTTTTGCAGCAGGTTCAAGGGCGGAGTAGTCAACCGTCGAACTCAAGCCAGACGGAGGATCTGGTTCCATTGTGATTAGCAAAGTATTAAGCGATGGACTCGAATCAGGTTGCATAGTGGGTGGCACAGGGGAGAAAGCCAGGATGCTGCCCTGGTAGGGCATTTCTGCCAGTTTGTAAAGAACCGTTAACCGCTTGACGCGATCACTTCTTTGATCTTCGCAAAAAAACGCAAAAAACGGTGAAATTTGTTGACGGTTCTCCCCCAAGATTGACCAAGCTGGGATAACGTTCACAACTTAAGCAAAACCCCCACACCAAACAAGGTAAGAGGGGGTTAGATACCGATGACGTATTTACGCCATTCTTGGTTCACGCCATTTTTAACGTGTTTAGTGACTTCAAAGTAGAGACTGCTGTAGGGCTTGCGGGGCTGATATTGCAAAGGCATATTGGCCTCTTTGGGGGTGCGACTGCCTTTTTTGACGTTGCAGCGCACACAAGCAGTGACAATATTTTCCCAGGAATCACCGCCACCGCGCGATCGCGGAATCACATGATCGAGCGTCAGATCATCCCCCGAATAGCCACAATATTGGCAAGAATGGCTGTCTCGATGCAGCAAATTCTTTCGAGTCAGGGGAATTTCTTTGTAGGGAACGCGGACATAGTGACGCAGCCGGATCACCGTTGGCAGCGGAAACCCTGAATAAACATATTTACCGTTATGTTCGACCTGCTCTGCTTTGCCCTTAATCAACAAAACGACCGCTCGTCGCCAACTGGTTATGTTGAGCGGTTCGTAGGAGGCATTAAGCACCAGAACCTTGCCCATTGATGAATTTATTGAGACATTATTAGCCCCGATGCTAACACATAAAATCTAGGGACGATATGTAGTGAGGAATTAGGAGATAGAGAGAGTGTTCGCTAGTGACATTTCAACTTTGCCGAGTTAATTTGAAACTGCACGCTCACAATCTTATTTTTACCAGGGAGTTCTTGAGCGCCCAAAATGTACCCTTCTTGCTTTAATTCTTCAACGGTTCGCCAAAAAATTTGATTGTTTCGAGAGGAATTGCTGCCTAATAAATCTAAGTTCTTAAACAGATATTGCTTAGAAATTACAACATATTGACCCTCTTGAAGAATGTCCCATTTCATGCGACTTGCTAAGTAGATCAAGAGCTTTGTTTTGTAATCACTTTTAGCGTTGCTGCCTAACTTTTGAGTGATATCGATCGTGTTAGCAAATAAAACAGAATCTCCGGTGCGAGCAGGCCCATCAAAAAACTCTAGAGAAATCGTATAAGCGTCTGCTAATTCGTAGGTATAATCGGCAGCTTTGCTGAGATCAAAATCACGCGGCACGTGATCAATTTCGTAATCTTTGATCCGCAATACGCTCTTGATCATGACTTTAGCACCCATCGTTTGAGTCCCTTTTCTAAACGATTGGGCTAACACTAATTCAGTGCGGTGAAGCGAGACTAAATCGCAGTTAAGTTGCGATCGCAGCTTAGATGCAAATCCACCGTCTTTAGTGCGTGTATAGCCCAAAATTTCTAACAAATCGTTGGATCGAAAAGTGACGATCGCGCCGTTGCCCTGCTGTGCAGCCAGCTTGTAAAGATAAAGCACGATCGACACCTGTCGGGGGTTGAGAAACGTCAGCAGTGCCGCAAACAAACGCTGAGTTTTGCGGTCTTGAATTTTCTCTAGCCCTTTGCTGATGCCTTTGTGGGCGCAAACGCTCCAATCTAACTTGGCATATTCGGCTTTGAGGTCTTCCCACTCTTCGGCAGAAAGATTTTCGAGCGGCACTCGACGAATCAGGGTGAGTTCGCTAGTCTCTCTAGGGTCTGCCTCAACGCGCACTTCTAGGTAGTAACCGTCTGCGTCAGAGCGCAAGATCGGGAGTTGCAAATCTGGGTTTTTGAGAGATGCGGCAGCCCTGGGCAACACCATCAAAAGCTGCCCATCAACCGGGAACGTTGCCTCTAATTTTTTCATCGATCGGAGATAAAGGGACGGTAGCGCATGAGGGTCGTGGCTAATGGCTAACCGTTCATATCCTGCATTAAGGTTTCGATTTTGTCCAGAAGTTGGACGCTATATCTAGCGGTCTAATTCTGAGAAACTTTATTCTAACTCTGCATATAGATAGTACTTTCGATCTGATTCTATAACGCCCACGTATGTTTTTCGCCTATAGACCTGTAACTTCAGCGTCTATTTTTCGCCTACAACTTTAGCGTAGAAACATCTGTCGTCTTTGTGATGATAGCGTCTCATTTGCAGAGTTCCTCTAAGAGTCATCTTGTCAAATCCGACTCTTTGCTACCAAGCATTCCATCCCTTGTCCTGTAACTTTAGCGTCGAGTTCTGACCTGTTACTTCGGCGTAGGAAAGGCAGTCGATCCCATCACTCCCGCGTCTGATTTTAGCCTACAACTCCTGCGTAAAATTGACCTGTAACTTGCGCGTATGCAGAACGGTTGCCCCTTGAGTTGTCAAATTTTCGGTGTTAATCTCTCATTCACACCACGGAAGTTCCTAGAACTACTATCCGTGGCGTAATGACCAATCTTGCTTCCTAGAGGCAGTCTGACCTACCACTCAGATTGACTGTGACCTACCACTCGCAGAAGTCTAGACAAGCAAAACCCCTCTAGCGTCCCTACCACAGTCTGCTAAAGGGGTCTGAATGCAACCTTGTGATCCCAACATTTTGCTGGGAACCGATTCTTATGCTGATAAATTGTACCAGTTGTGACGGCTCAATGCTAGAGTCGTCTTCATTTTGGCAACCCCTAAATTCATCTTTGCGCCCGTCTAGTCTGGCTTTTGAGCACGAGCAAGAATGGCTAGAAAGTGGAGTCGATCGCGACATCATTCGCCTCAACGTGCAGACGCTGTGCGACACGGCGATCGACCCGTTTACCCACGAAGTTTCCTATCCGATCGCCGAGCATTTGCACTGGAGCGTGACGCGCTTTGGGCAGGAGGCACGGGCAAATGTGCGAGGCTGGTGGGTGAGCGGCATTGACCCGTTTAGCGACTGGCAGCGCATGGAGTGGGGACGGTTTAAGCCAGATGCTGATACGCCTGTGTTCGATCGAGCAAATCGCAAGCCTGCAAAATATCTCAGCCCCAGTTTAGGCAAGGGATCTAGCCGCCTGGTGCTGTTAGATGTACCTGAGTCGGTTTGGCAGCAAGTTGCCGATCGCTACCAGGTCGCAATGCCGACAGAACTTGAGGACAAATCATCTTTTTGGCAGTGGGTTTGGCAAAATAATCTGCCGCTCATTTTGACGGAAGGTGAGAAAAAAGCTGGGTGTCTGTTGAGTTTGGGATATGTGGCGATCGCGCTTCCTGGCATTTTTAGCGGCTATCGCAGAGACACTCGGCAACTCATTGCAGAGTTGGCGCACTTTGCGACAGAAGGACGATCGGTGCATATTTGCTTTGACTTTGAGACGAAGCCGAAAACGATTCAAAACATTTTGCTGGCAACGTCTCGGCTGGGGCAATTGCTGACTCGTGCTGGGTGTGAAGTCAAAATCATTGCGCTACCGGGGCCACAAAAAGGGGTGGATGATTTCGTCGTCGCCTGTGGACGGGAGGCATTTGCAGAAGTCCATGAGTCAGCTATCACCCTGGAGTTTTGGCAAGCATCTCGGCTGTGGTCGTTGACTTATACACCGACGGTTGCACTCAATCAACCCTATTTAGGAGATTTAGCTTACCCAACATCTGGTTTAGTCGGAGTCAAAAGTCCGAAAGGGACGGGCAAAACAACTGCACTACAAAACTTGATTAAAGCAGCCCGATCGCAGGGTCGAAGAGTCTTAGTAATCACGCACCGAATTCAACTGGGTAAAGCGATTTGCAACAGCTTAAACCTGGATTGGATCGAAGACGTTCAAGAGTCTGAAACTCAAGGAATGTATGGCTACGGCTTGTGTATTGACTCGCTGCACTCAGGCTCAAAAGCGCGATTTAACCCCGAAGATTGGGAGGGCGCGATCGTCATTCTCGATGAGGTGGAACAAGTGCTTTGGCATGCGCTCAATAGCTCGACGTGCTATCACCAACGAGTCAGAATTTTAGAAACGTTGAGAGAATTGGTGCAAATCGTTCTCTCAACTCAAGGACTGCTGATCGCTCAAGATGCCGACTTGTCGGATGTCAGTTTAGATTATTTAAAAGGACTGGCAGAATTTCCGATCGCGCCCTGGCTGGTCACCAACCAATGGAAGCCCGAAACAGGTTGGGATGTGTCACTCTACGACACCAAAAATCCTGCGCCGCTCGTTGCCCGAATGGAAGAGGTGATCGAAACCGGAGCCGTTTTTGTCTGTGTCGATTCTCAAAAAGTTAAGGGTAAATGGAGTTCTAAAAACTTAGAGACTTATTTAAAGTCGCGCTTCCCCGATAAGCGCATTCTCAGAATCGATAGTGAAAGTGTTGCTGATCCAGAACATCCTGCGTTTCGTGTCGTCGATCGGCTGAATCAAATTATTCCTGACTATGACATTGTGCTGTCAACGCCCACGATCGGAACGGGAGTCTCGATCGACGTTCGCGGACACTTTAAAGCCGTGTTTGGCATCTTTCAAGGTGTCACTCCCGATTCAGAATCGCGTCAGGCATTGGCACGAGTGCGCGAATCGGTGCCTCGATTTGTGTGGGGCGCGCACTTCAGCCCAGTCAAAATTGGCAACGGAAGCTGCAACTATCGAGACGTGGCGCGATCGATGACCAAAACCGTTAAATACAACATTTCTCTATTAAAAGAAGTCGATTTTGACTTGGATGAGCAGAGTGACCCGATCGCGCTTCGCACCTGGGCAAAAATGGCGGCACGGGTCAATGCGTCTCTCTGGAGCTATCGCAAAGAACTCCGCAACGGCTTATTTATGGAAGGTCATCAAGTGACGATCGTCACGGACGATGCAACCAAGATTTTTACACAAACTCCGGTCACTGAAGAAATGCTTTATTTACTAAAAAATGGTTCGATGAAAGTCCCTGGATTTGAGTTTTTAGACTGGCGACACAACGCACAAACCACTGAGCGAGTCGTGCAAGCGGTCACAAAAATTAGAACTCAAAATCAAAAAGCAGAAGCGATCGCGATCTCAACCTCTGCTGAATTGAGTTCCGCAGAATATGACGAACTCAAAGATCATTCATCACAAACCACACGCAAACGTAACAGCAAACGCAAACACGAACTGCAACGCCGCTATTCGGTTGAAATTACGCCAGAAGTAAAACTTAAAGATGATGAAGGCTGGTATGCTCAACTCCGCCTCCATTATTATTTGACTCACGATCCTGAGTTTGTGCAACTGCATGATATGCAAGAGCTTCAAGGACATTTGGATCGAGGCAATGGTAAAGTTGCGGTTCAAGATTTGTGCTTGCTGACCGCTCAAGTGGAAGCCTTACGATCGCTCAAACTCCTCGATATGTTCAAGCTTGACGAAAAGATTCGAGCCACTGACCCAGAAGTGCAGCATATTGTCTCATTTGCGATGCAATATAAGGACGACATCAAAACCTTATTTAACGTCACGATCACTGAGAAATTGGCACCGATGGCGATCGTACAAGCCCTACTCGGCAAAATTGGCATCAAGCTCACCTGCACCGGACGCGATCAAGCTCCAGACGGGCGACGAGGCGGAGTTCGGGTTTATCGATATCATCCCCCGATCGACGATCGAGACACTATCTTTGACGAGTGGAAAAAGCGCGATTTAGCCACATTGCAAACCTTGATGGAAGTGACTGGATGCAGCTCATTCTCTGACATGGATGATTGGATGCAAATGTCTGCTTAAAAACCAAAAAACCTGAAATTAGAGAGAGGATAGAGTGCTGACATCCCCGCTATTCTAAAGTTAGTTACTAAAGGATAAGCATCTATGCAGCACTCCGATCGCTCTCCTCAATCAGTTTCTAGTCACCAAGTTGCGACGATCGCGGCGATTTTGGGCGCGATCGTGGTGAACGCACTCTCTAATTTTTTTCCGCTCAACGGGCTGAGTATTGGCGAAATTTCAAACACGCTTTTTGGTGGAGTTTTGGTGACTCCTGCCAATTATGCATTCGCGATTTGGGGCGTAATTTATTTAGGGCTGATTGCCTTCGGAATCTATCAAGTCGCACCTGCCCAACGAAATAATCCTCGGCTTCAAGAAGTGCGATCGCCGATCATCGCCGCGTCTCTACTTCAAATCCTGTGGGTGTTTGCCTTTCAAGGACGACTCTTTTGGCTCTCGGTCGTTGTAATGATTGGCATTTTGTTATCTCTAGTGTCAGCATTCTTGCAACTTAGAACAGAAGACGATCGCCTTTCTCGTACAGAAAAATGGCTGATTCAAATTCCGATCAGCGTTTATTTTGGTTGGATCACCGTCGCAACAGTTGTCAATGTTGCATCAGCTTTGTATAATTCTGGCTGGAATGGTGGCGGGATTTCTCCAGCAATTTGGACGGTGGTTTTGTCAGCAATCAGTGCAGCGATCGCGGCAGCAATTACGATTCGATATCGCGATGTTGCATTTCCGGCTGTGATTATTTGGGCATTGGTGGCGATCGCCATTCGTCAAGCGAGTCAATCTGCAATTCTGATCACCGCGATCGGACTCGCGATCGGGCTAGGCCTATTAATTTTATGGGTGCAGTTTAGACCTAGAAAGGCTACTTAGTCTGATTTTCAAAAGCAGCAAAGCCCATCAGTTTTCGCTAATATTGATTTAAACAACGCTCAACAGATATTAAGTTTAGGCTCGTGAAAATGTCTTCTGATTCAGATCCTCTTCCTCAACTGACTCATACTCCCAGATTGCAGAAAGTGCTCGATCGACTCACCACTAGCATAGAGCGAGACGCTTTAGTCCAGCAAACGACGAATCAACTTCGCAATGCCCTTGAAGTCGATCGGGTGGTTTTATACTATTTCTATCGGCATTGGAAAGGGCAAGTCACGTTTGAATCATTGAGTTCTCCAGAACTCTCTATCTATGGCTCAACCGGGCCCGATCAGTGCTTTAACGGTGACTATGCTCAGATGTATTTAGAAGGACGAGTTCGAGCCATCCCAGACATTGAAACCGAACCGATCGCGCCCTGTCACCGCGATTTTCTTCGCAACATGCAGGTACGCGCTAATTTAGTCGTCCCAATTTTGACCTCTAATGACTTGTGGGGGCTGCTCGTCGCGCACCATCAATCAATTCACCCTTGGTCGCACCAAGACATTGAGCAGATGCAATCAGGGGCAAAAACCTTAGCAACGGCTCCCTCGATTCAAGAAAGCAACGGCTCCATCCCAGATTAGCGATCGGACTCATCCTCAAGGTCGCTCGTCTCAATCTCAGTAGCGAGAATTAGAGGCTCAAACACCGGGCAATAGCCATCTAATGTCACTTTAAAGTTAAACAACGGCGAACTTGGATTCCAGCAGCGTTGACCGCGACAGTGACGACAATTTGAGCAACAGTCTTTGAGCGTTCCATCTGCCCAGATTGGCAAACGATCGTTCCCCAGATTCAACAACTCTCGCTGGTGCAGACCCCGCAAAACCAGATCTTCTCCCTGCCAGCGGGCTTCGATCAGCCCCGTATCTGCCAAGGTGCGCCAGCGAGGATCAGCCATAATTGCGTCGGGCAGCGTGATCGTCACCACCGTTCCTAGTTCGGCTAATTCCCCTTCATAGCTGTTGTCTGGGGGGGCAGGTTGCAGAAAAGTTTCGCCAATGGGCAACTCAACTAACCCGCCGATCGAGGGCGAATGCAAATGATATCGGTTGTGCAGTTCTTCCAAGCCCGTTAAGTCAGATAGATAAGTCGGCGACCCGTGGACAAAGAGCACATGCTGAGGGCGCAGATTGTGAATGAGTTGCGTCGTGCTAGGGCCATCACAGTGCTGCGCCAGCAAATAAAATTCAACCGTCACCCGCCCAGAATCAGCCGCGAGGAATGAAGAAATCTCTTTGGATTCTATCTCTAACTGACTGCTCTGCTGAGGAAATAGCACCAGCCACGAAGCCTCAGATTGGCAAAACTCATTGAGATCCACCGTTAAATCGGTCAAGACGATGCAAGGAGCTGCAATCTGCGATCGCTGTTCAGGCAGCAGATGTCGCACACGGGGGCGCACCCGCTCATCCCAAAAAAGCGGTTGGTGACGCGCAAAATTTTGCACAGCGCTGGGGAGATGAGGCAGCAGATCTAGATAAGCGTCACAGCCTGCGGCCACCGTACCATCAACCCAAATATTTAAATCTCGCCCAGTAAATAGATGATGACTCCGCAGCAGCATCAGCAGTTCTTGCCCTAGCCCCAGAGTCGGCAATGGCAGGAGAACAGAGCGCCCTTCAGCGATCGCTCGACTGATGCGCTCAGTCAGTTGGTTTTCTTGCTGTCGTCGATGCGGAAATCGCGCCGTGCCATAGCTGCCTTCAACAATCAGCACATCTGGCTCTAACCCCCGCAGTTCTTCTAGCCGCAACCCTTCAACCAAGCGAGAATTGGATAAGAAAAAATCGCCCGTGTAAAGCAGCTTGTAGGAGCGCTGCTCTTCGGTTGACGCAGGAGGCGGCGTATAAGTTAACAAAATCACCGCCGCTCCGGGCAAATGACCTGCTGGAAACAGTTCGGCGGTCAACCCATCAAAAAACTCTACGGGCGATCGCCACGGCAGCGCATGACAAAACTGAGGCACTGACTCCCCCACCCAGTTGAGCGGAAGTAACTGAGTGGTCACTTCACTAGCGTAGATTGGCAGGTTAGGAAAAGCTTGATGAAGCGCCAGTAGCCCTCGTGCGTGGTCAGAATGAGCATGACTGCACAAGACTAAATCAGCCGGGTGCGCCAAATCAGAGTTTTGCTGACTTAGAGGTGAAACGTCTCTTAAGCCACAGTCAAGCAAAATTCGATAAGGCCCCATGCGAACCAGGAGAGATACTCCTTCATCGGCATGACCCACGCCATAAGGCAAGCATTCCAGTTGAGTCACGTTGGGTGGTACTTTCTAATATTTGAAACTATGAATCCTAAGCCCAGTAAACTGCAGACCGTGGACAGAGACTTGCGATTCTTAACATTGAATTTGCAACTCGCGATTCTTTGCCAGTTGACATACTCACCGTCCTGAAGGAGCGGTGATTCTCCAAACCTCGCGATTTAGATTTCTGCTTCATTGCAACTGCCTCCACCTCTAAGGTTTTTTGGTCTTATGTTCGCTCCACAGACTTTCCGCTTTGACCCGCGTTCCCGGATGCCCCTCGGTATGGGCGGGAGAAACTTGGTTATCGTCCCTCCCGCTCAAACTATAGATCGTTCAAATGTACTTGTAAAGCCGTCGCAGAACGACGGGGTTTCTAACCCACTTTTCTGATGACTAGTGCGCCGACCCGTTACCGTGATAATTGTCGGAGTCATAAAAACCGTTGCGGGTGCCAAAAAACAGACAGGCGATCGTAAAGACTCCCGTGAGAACGAGTAAAACAAGTTTGACATCCATAATGATTACGGCTCTTATGATGGTTTATTAGGGCTGAGTAGTCTGAAGGTCGCAAATTTATGAACAAATCTGAACTGGATTGTACCGCAAACTCTTCCAGATTCTAGCAGACCAAAGGTTTTTGACAGATTCTTCTAAAGACTGAAATGACGATCGATTCATCTTTTATTCAACCAGAGTGGCTATCACGATCGTCGCTAGAAGTCGCCCCTGATTTATTAGGCTGCACACTGGTGCGCCAATTTGCGGATGGGCTGACGCTGCGAGGCCTGATTGTCGAAACCGAAGCCTACACAGTCGGCGACCCAGCGTGTCATGCCTATCGACGACAGACCGATCGTAACCGCATCATGTTTGGCACCGCCGGGATGACCTACGTCTATCTCATTTATGGAATGTATCACTGCTTGAATGTGGTCACCGATCGCGACGGAGTGCCCAGCGCCGTATTGATTCGGGCCTTGCAGCTTGATCGCCTTCCGCCCTGGTGTTTAGGCGAAAAGCAGACTCGCGTTGCCGCCGGCCCTGGAAAGCTCTGTCGCGCCTTTAAAGTTGATCTCACTCTGACCGCACAACCCTTTCAGCCTGGACAAGCTCTGTGGTTAGAGCATCGCAGTCCCCCATTTCAGGAGCAGATTGAGCAGCACGCGATCGCGTTCGTTCAAACCACTCGCATCGGGCTAACTCAAGGAGTCGATTTACCCTGGCGATGGTATGTCAAAAATTGTGCGGCAGTGTCGAAGAAAGGATGAATTCTTAAAGGACGACTTCTTTGCCGCGATCGGTAAACCGCACTGATTTAATTTTCCATTCAGCATTACTGGTCAGCGTTTTGCGAAGACTGCCAAAAATTGCCATTTGTTCGCAGCTAGAGAGAGAAACAAGTTTACGCCTTGAGTCGGGGGCAACTCGCAGATCAATGGTTGCCACACCCGAAGCGACGTTCACGCGATACCCAGATAATCTAAAATCCGCGCTATCCGCGTTTTCTAACACCTTGCCCACAGCACCCGTAATGGGCTGATTTGCCGGAACCGCCGTTTTTTCTGCCACAAAATCTCTACACTGGTTGTCCACTTTATAAACACTTATAGGAACCGTTTTTTTAGACGCGACTGAAGCAGTCTGAAGCGGTTGACTCGTGCGAGATGGCGCTGGCGGACTTTTTGCAATCGGCAACGCAGGACTTGGCACAACACTCGGACTAGTCAGCGGAGACGATGCGACAGGAGCATTAGAAGGGGGTTCCGTCCGACAGCTACTCAATCCTACTGAAATCATCAACGGCACCCAGTAAAAAAATAGTTTGGGCCTTTTTCCGGTTTTTGACTTCTCACCCAGGAGAGGAGAGACATACCTCTGAATGTTGATCATAAATTTAATCGTCTTTAACAAAAGGGGGATCTTTAATGGGGAGAGTCATCCCTGGCATTGTAGATTTGTGGCTTCAGGGTTAGCATAGACTTAGCGACACCCAAAACGGATGTCGATGTTGCATTTTATAAAGTTCATGGACCAGAGTCCATTACCCCACAGTAATAAACTCCTTTAGCGCTGGAAGCCTCAGTCTTCCAGCGCGGGGGAGATTAAGGAGGTTTCATGCTAACCCAGGAAAGTCGCACTTCCCTGTCTGAAATTGCTGATCTCAATCAGCTTAAGCACGAGTTAAACGAGATGCCCGCGATCGACGTGGGCGACTACATCGCAGAGCTTCCTCCTGAAAAACGCGCGATCGCATTTCGACTGCTCAATAAGACTGAAGCAACCGATGTTTTTGAATATCTGCCCCAAGAGATTCAAGAAGAGCTGATCGGGTTGCTGCACAATGCTCAGGTGTGTCAAATCGTTGAATCGATGCGACCTGACGATCGCGCCGAACTTTTTGATGAACTCCCCGCCGGAATTGCCAAACGGCTCGTTCAACAACTCAGCCCCGAAGAACGGCAGGCAACCGCCACAATTCTAGGCTACGCAGAGGGCACCGCAGGGCGGGTGATGACCACTGAATATGTCCGGCTGCGGCAAGGCTTGACGGTGGGCGAAGCACTCGCCAAGATTCGACTGGCTGACCAAGACAAAGAAACGATTTACTACGCCTATGTGACGGATAATAACCGCAAGCTTAAACAGGTCGTTTCGCTGCGGCAATTACTCTTCTCGATTCCCGATGTGCTGATTGAAGACATCGCCAGCGATCGAGTGATCAAAGCTAAGACCGAGATGCCGCAAGAAGAAGTGGCGCAACTGATGAAGCGCTATGACTTGATCGCGGTGCCTGTTGTTGATCGTGAAGATCGGCTCGTAGGCATCATTACGGTCGATGACGTGGTGGATATTCTCGAACAAGAAGCCACCGAAGATATCCAAAAATTAGCTGGAGTAAGCGGTGGTGATGAGTCGTCTCTGTCCCATCCGTTAGAGAAGTTGCGGAATCGTCTGCCCTGGCTCGTCGGCGTGATGGCACTTTATATTGGAGCGTCTAGCGCGATCGCTCCGTTTCAAAAAACCATTTCACTCGTGCCTGTGCTGGCTGTGATTATGCCGCTGTTCTCCAACACAGGCGGAACGGTAGGTATTCAGGCTCTGACGGTGACGATCCGATCGCTAGGCGTGGGTGAAGTCACGCCAGCAGACACGATGAAAATTCTCCGTAGAGAATTGCTTGCGGGATTAGGAACCGCTTTGGCATTAGGAACGACTATGGTTTTGCTGTCACTGATTTGGACATCACCCGAAACCCGTTGGGTCGGATATGTTGCCGGACTGGTGATGGCAGCAAATTCGGTGATCGCAGTCACCTTAGGAACGCTGCTGCCAATGGGGTTAAAGCGGCTAAAACTCGATCCTGCCTTGATCAGTGGCCCGCTAGTGACGACTATGCTAGACACGATCGGCTTCATCCTCTTTTTGACCTTGATTACAATTAGCTTAAATATTCTGCATCTGCCCACTTAACCCATTAGCTTCTACTCAGATTGACCCTGGAATCTATCTAACAGTTGCTCTCGCGACAGTTGCAGCAAAAGTGGCGTATATTCCTCAGCCGAAAATGTCAGGATCGTCGGAATTAGAGTCGTGAGTCGATCGTCCATCTCACCAAAACGAGCTTTCAGTAAGTTCTCGACGACCAAGCGTTGTCCCATCTGGGTGCCCTCCTGTCTGCCCTCTTGTTTGCCACGCTCAATGATTTCTCGTTCCCATTGCAAATAAGCCTGATTAATTGCCATAAATGAAATTTGATCTTCCTCGTCAAGGTCTTCAACTCTCATAGTAATTCTCCAAGTTATTAAGAGGTTTAAAGTTTGGAAACGACGCGGGTCATCATTAGGTAAAGAAAGAATCTCTTCTACGGCTTGTTGCTGAATTTTGCCTCTCCCCAACAATCTGAGCCAGAGCGTATCTGGAGTTTTGGGAAGCTGGTGAATGACCACGATCGAGGTTCTCAAGGCAGCAGGTATGGCATAAATTCCGGGCAACCACTGATGGGGTATGTTCAAAATTCTGTATTAGTTGTAATCCTGGGTCATTTGTCGTAGCTTGCTGCGATCGAGTCCGCCAGAAATGAATTTCTGGGTGGGCGTTTGGGTCAACAAGCACGACTAAATTTACAATAGACCTTTTGCGTGATAGCGAAGAAATTGCCCTGAAACTTATATGTCAAAAGACTTGTAGCCGTTTTCTGGCACTAATAGCTGAAATGCCTGACCCGTAAAGCTTTTAGCCATTTTTTAGCTTACGACGCAAAAGGTCTAATCTATTCTGATGTGAAATTAATCGCAGGTTGTGAGGCCGATCGTTTTGGGGTATGAATGATCAGTCGTTCTTCAATGCACACCCTCAATGGTCTGGACTCGTCGCCACGTTCTTTCTCTCGCTGACTTTTCTCCGGCTGACTATGATGTCGTTTTGCAAACGGCTAGCAGCTTTCGAGAAGTGCTGTCTCGCCGAACTAAGAAGGTGCCGACCCTACAGGGGCAAGTCGTCGCTAATCTATTTTTTGAGCCGTCTACGCGCACTCGCAGCAGCTTTGAGCTAGCTGCCAAACGTCTATCGGCTGACACCCTTAACTTTGCTGCTGGAACTTCTTCTCTGTCAAAAGGAGAGACGATTCTTGACACCGCAAAAACCTATCTGGCAATGGGCACCGACATGATGGTGATTCGCCACAAAGAGGCAGGAGTGCCGCAGGCGATCGCGGCTGAAATGGATCGGTTGGGCGTTCGGGTGGGGGTTCTCAATGCAGGCGATGGTCAACATGAACACCCTTCCCAAGCGCTTCTAGACCTATTCACGATCTGCACACTGTTCGATTCTGAGCAACCGAGGCTATCGCTATTGGAGGGCAAGAAGATCGCGATTGTCGGTGACATTCTTCACTCTCGCGTCGCCCGCTCTAATATTTGGAGCCTAACAGCAAGCGGGGCTGAAGTTCATTTAGCGGCTCCTCCAACGCTGTTGCCCAGATGGTTTGCCGATTACGTCGCAGATTCAGATGATCGGTCTGCTCCTAATCCTCGCCAGCTTTTTGTACACTGGACGCTTAACCCCGCTCTTGAAAATGCCGATTTTGTGATGGCCCTGCGATTGCAAAAAGAGCGAATGACCAGTCATCTGTTACCCAGTTTACGGGAGTATCACCAGCAGTTTGGCATCACGCGCGATCGTCTCAAGCTCTGCAAACCAGAGGTTAAAGTTCTCCATCCTGGGCCGGTGAATCGCGGCGTAGAGATTAGCTCTGATTTGATGGATGACCCTCAATTTAGTTTGATTTCGCAGCAGGTCACTAGCGGAGTTGCGGTACGGATGGCGCTGCTTTACCTAATGGGTGGCGGCAAAGTTGCTTAATATCAGCTCAATTCTACGAGTTTTAAAAAATTGGTTCTTGCTCATTTACGAAAATATCGTCGTAGTTAAAAATTAAAGAGTCAGCGTGGCGAACAATTGAAAACCCAAAGTTTGTAGTCACTTCTGTGGTAAATGTGGCGATCGCTAACTCAACTAATTTCTTATCTAAAAGATTGGGTTTTTGAACAAAGTAATCTCGTCGTGCAAAAAACAGTCTTTCATCTCTTGGCACGATAATCTGATTGATTCGATGAGCGTGTCGAATCGGTTTGATATAAGTGTCAATAAACTCTTCTTGATTTTTTTGCAGCCGATAAAGTTTTTCATGCTGTAACCAACTCATCTTGAACAGCATTTTGATCAGTTCAAATCCCAAAATGTAGTTGAGAATGCTGTTGCGTTCTTCAGTACTAGCAACAATCCGCAAGGCTGATTCTAAAAACAGATCAGGCTTTCGGCGAACGTCTTGAGCAGAGTGAACATAAAACTGTCGAATATAGCTTCTCACAAGACTTTCACTTAGCTCTGTTGGAATGTAAAACCGCTTGAGATTTTCTTTGACTTTTTGTTTAACCTCTCGATTTTCAACGAGCTTTGCAATCAGACCATTGGCGGTATATTCATCTAAAAACTCTGCCTGAATATTGGGAGTTGCTGCACAGAGCAAATGGCAGAGAGAAAGCACATAGCGGCGCTGATTCCAAGGCAAACTTTCTGCCCAGTGTTTTGCTTCTTGAGGCAGCTTATCCAGAACATTTGTAACCTGAGATTCTTGAGAATAGGGCGACTTAATGGGTTCGTCGATCGAGGCTAATTTTTTAATGGGCTTGTTCATTCGCGTGCATCGATCATGCAAAGACTAGCGATCGTTTCGAGATATCTGCTATTCCCTGATAGATAGTCAATTAGCTGTGAGGTTAGACGATCTGGCTTATTGTGCCCTGCCTTCCTAACTTTAAACGATCAACTCAGCACACTTCTAGATACCAGTATAGAACATTACTTCTGTGGCGTATGTAATCAATTAGACATCCTAAATCTAACTAAAAACGGAGAATATGTGTCGTTCAGATATGTTATGTTTCTTAATACTAAGATACTAAGATACAAAAATTTTAAGAGGTTATCCCATGATCGTTCTAACTGCACTTTTCGTTGCAAGCTGGATCGCAATCGTTGTTTTAGGGAGTCCGAGTCAAGCCCAAACCTGGAACTCATATGAACTTCAGCCGATCGCGATTCCTGTTGCCGAGAGCCAACGTTCTGTGAAACGATAATCTAACTTTGGATTTTGGGTGACTTCTCATATCCAAAATCCAGCTTTCTCTTTAGCCTTGACTCGCTACACGTCAGCGCTTGAGAAACCCTTCAAAATCTTTGACAATTCCTAGAGAGTTTTAGCGAAATACGATCGATTCCTGCTCAAATGTGAGAGAAAATTTTTACATTACTAGGCCCAGGCGGGGCTTCGCAGAAACTCTAGCAGTTCTCGGTTCACAGTTTGAGGCGCTTCTTGCTGAATCCAGTGACCGCAGTGGGGCACTAATTTAATCTTGTGAGGAGCTTGGATTAAAGAGTCTAACCCGTCAGCAAGTCTGTAACTCAAAATCGAATCTTCTTCACCCCACAGAACTAAAGTCGGGATCGTGATTGGATCGGGCGATCGCCCCCAGTCGCGCACCCAATTTAAGGACGTAAACAGGTGGCGATAATGATTGATTGCAGCAGATAACGCGCCCGGTTTGTTTAATGCAGCCTGATAGAGTTGGGCGTTCTCTTCGCTAAAAGCTCCCTTGCGAATCGCCTGCTCTTGAAACATGCTATTGACAAAGTTTTTTAAGTTTTGTTTAATCAGCAATTCTGGTAGCCCAGGGATTTGAAACGCTAATACATACCAACTTTGGCGCAGTTGATCTAAGTTACTGAGCATCTCGCGCACAAATCGTTGCGGGTGAGGAGCGCTCAAAAGTGCTAAACGATCGAGACATTGTGGAGATTTTTGGGCCAAGTTCCAGGCGATCGCCCCGCCCCAATCATGACCGACAACGTGAGCACGACTATAGCCCAAGTTTTCGATCAAGCTACGAATATCGGTGCTCAAAGTGTCGAGATCATAACCGCTACTGGGCTTTTCAGAATCGTTATAGCCGCGCAGATCAGGAACAACCACCCTAAAATGACGTGCCAGCACCGGGATCTGATAGCGCCACGAGTACCAAAATTCAGGAAACCCATGCAGCAATAGCACCAAGTCACCTTCGCCTTGCGTTACATAATGGAGGCGAATGCGGTTGGCTTCAATAAACTGATGCTGCCATTCAGAATCGAGAGCGAGCATAAGACTAAGCCAGACAGCGATAAGGGCACGGTAGAGCGATCCCCAAAGGGGCATTTGCTTGAATGACCCTGCTATCTAGATTATCACCAGAGGTTTCTATCCTAGTTGGATTGACTATCAGTGAAAACCTGGAGCGGTGCCTATCAGAGCCTAATGGAAGCTCTTTGCCGGAACCGCCGGGCGATAGTCAGAAGGCTTGATGTGAAACTTGACTAGATTTGCAAGTTCTTGAAGTTGGCTAATCGCTTCTGCGCCTTCAAGCTTCATTAATTCTCGATCGTCGCGCATCTCTGTCCAGGTGATTCCATAATCCGACACCAAAAAGCGGATCAGGTGGTTGTCTCCCAAACTCACCATAAACGAGGCACTATTCATCTGACCGCCGCAGGTATAGCAGGAAGCCAGATACCCTCGATTCTCCAACACGATCGCCATCGCCTGAAGATTCATTACGAGGTCTTTTACAAACTGTCGGTGTTGCTCTGCCAGTCTTAAGAACACAAGCGTCCTCCAATCACCACACCTAATTCTAACCTTTTATTAAGAGCTAAACGATCTACCCTTTGGGATAACGGTCTCTCTGGATAAGAGCCCGCCAAACAGTGTTAAAAATAACACTCAAAGATGCCTATTTATATTAATGAATTGGGCAAAATCACAAAGTATCGATACGCACAAGTTTGCTCAAATCTCTCAATTTTTTAGGTTTTTTATAGAATTGCGGATGCGGCACAATTTTTGTAGCGTTAAGAGTCTCTGGACGATTTGGAATCGCTAAAGTTCCTCGTTAATCAGTCAACTTGCCACCAGCCAAATAGAGGGCCAACGAAACGGATGGTAATCCACGCTGCCACAAGTCCGACAATGCCGATCCAAGCACCTGTGGAAGACCACTGCACAAACTGCTGTGCTTGAGTTTTGGTCACTGGCAACCAGGGAGAAATATTAGGCTCTTTGCCATAGTTTTCGCCCAGAGATTCTTTACGACGCTTTGCTTCTCCCATTGCTTTTTGCTTTTAATTGAAGGTTTCGTTCCTGATAATAGCGTTTCTGGGTGCCAATTTCAGTCTTGCCAACTCGTCGTGTGAAAATGGGTAAACAAACTGGCATCCAGATAGTTAATGCGGGCTAAAGGGCTAAGGGCAGCCAAAACTTGATTGCCATAGCTGCGGTGAATGACGCGACTATCCAGCAGCGCTACAACCCCTTGACACTCACGAACCGGGGCGATCGCTCGCTGCAACTCGCTTAATGCTTCTGGAAACAGATAGAGCCGAAACCAATCTTGCCGAAGTTTTTTGTAATAAGCCACCCGCCCCGCCACTAACGGATTTTCTAGTGAGGGAATGGGCAGTGTCGCGATCGCCAACAAATGCGGAGCAGGTAACACGCTCTGATGCTCTCGCCAAAACTCCCAGCCCGTGACCAAAATGCCGTTGTCGTCAAGACAGGTGCGCTCTACTTGCACTCTAGAGCCAAACTCTGATGCCAACACGGTTCCGACTTGGGCTTTGAGAGGCATATCTCCGATCAAAATCACCGACAGCCCTTGCACCGCCGTGCTAGCACTGAGCAGCGATCGCAGTTCTTGCAGCAATGCCCCTTGAAACTGGGGCGTGTTGGGCATCGGAACGCCTTCTGGCTGGTAAAGCTGAATTAGGTCATCTTGACGATCGAGCGAAAACTTTAAACAGGTTAGATCATCGCTCAAACCTATTTTTTGGCGATAAGTCGCTGCGTCTGAATCGAGATCTAGAGCACCACCGATTAAAACAGTGGGTTGCTGCGACCAGATATCAGTCAAGCTCGAAGCAATTTCGGTCGGGGCACAATGGAGGGAAAACTGCCCTAATTGGCGAGCGATCACTGCCCAAACGAGTTGTCCTTCAGTTTGAGCTTGTCTGAAAAAATGCTCCCAATTAACAGGTAGAGAAGACGGCAAAACTTGATGGAGCGCATCGAGAATCTCTTGTTCGGGCTGCTCGATTAGATAACACTCATAAGGGTTGGCAGGGTGATGAAAAATCGCTTTCGTCAGTTGAACTCGTGCATCTCGAATCTCGTCAGTGTGTTGAGGACACGCCAACATTAAATCATTCCAGTCAGAGGCTTGCAGATTAATCGTCAGTTGATCTCTCACCCAGCGTTCGAGGTCATCTACGCCATCGACGATCGTCGGAATGCCCGTCGGAAATCTGCCTTCACCATTGAGGCGATCGCTTAACCAGGCTTCTGGAGTGGTGAGTAAAATTCCTTCAAAATCGGGGCTAACCCAGCGATCGCCCGTGCGAATTGGCTTGGGCGTATCAATCCACTGCCGCAGACGCGGAATCTCGACCATCAACAGCCGTTGCTGAACCGACTCAGGAGCCACCACAATCACCGATCCTTTCCACATCAAAATCGGCACGAGATAGCTGAGACGATAGCGCCCATGATAGCCAGAAGGTGCCCCGGTTTGAATTAACGCACTGCGACCGATCCGCAGGGCCCGCGCAACGAGCCGCGCCATCGTCAGATGATGCGACCAATAGGGTTCGCCCTGCTCTCGCAGAAAGGCGCGGAGTTGCTGATGAACTTCTACCTCAATCACAGGTTTGAACTCATGTCGTACTAGTTGACATTCTCACCGACCTAAAGGAACAGTGATTCACTAAATCTCACGATTTAGATTTCTGCTTCATTGCAACTGCCTCCACTCTCAAGGAGTTTTTCGGTCTTGCGTTCGCTCCACAGACTTTAAGCTTTAACCCGCTTTCCCGGATGCCCCTCGGTATGGGTCAGGGAGCCTTGGTTATCGACTCTCTAGTGACCATTCTGACATACCGATAAAAAACCCTGCGGAGATTAATTCAGCCACAGGGAGAAAATAAAGAATGAGGGACGAATGAGGGGTTATCGTCTGCGACTGCTGCCTGCTCGCGATCGCCCACTACCAAAAGAGCTAGGACGGTTGACGCGACTGGGAGTAGAACCTGTAGAGCGGCGCAAATTGCTAGAGCCGTAGCCAGAACCCGTGGGACGACCGTTCCCAATTGAGGGGCGGCTGACTCCAGGGTTGCGATAAGACGGCGTGTTGATGCGCCCCGTAGAGCGAAAGACTTGGCGGTTTCGCACAGCGGCGGGAGGAGCTTGATAGCGCTGCTGATAGCTGTTAACGGCTTGGTTATAGCTGCTGCCATAGCCCCCAAACCCAGTGAGCGGACGACCAGACTGATAAACAGGAGGAACGTAGTATTGAGGTCGGAAGAGGAGACTTCCGATCGCTTGTCCTGCTACCGCTCCGGCTACCGATCCTGCGAAAGGAGTCCAAAAACTCGGCTCTTGGCGCACGATCTGCGTTTCGGTTTGCCCAGTTTGAGGGTTAGTCACATTTTCAGCGACGTTGTGGACATATTCGATCTTAAAGTCTTCGGGAATGTGGAGCGACGGCTGACCGTTTTCAACTTTGAGATAATTTTTTTGCCCTGCTTTGACTTCATCAGGAGTCAACTGAGCCAGCGGCAGGTTTTGAGTGCGGAAGGAAGAGGGAACACCTGGTTTTGTGTCCAGCAGCATAACGGTGTATTCTCCGTCTCCATCGTTATAAGTCGCTTGCTGAACCGAATATTGTCCATCAGGAAGGCGAGTCTGCTCAGTGCGGGTGTTAGCAGAACGGTTGCCCTGCCCATTAGCCTGCGAATCTCCAGAGAAACCGCAGCTAACCGTTGTCAAGCACAAAGCAGCAGACATAGAAAGCAGTAAGAGTCGGCGGAACATAGACCTAAAAAAGGTAGTGAATAGTGGCGAGGTCATAAACTAACCGTTTGCTATAGAGGAATCAATTCTGGAAAGAACTCTAGAAGCTGGTCAGGGTCGAGTTCTTCACCGAGTCGCGCCGGGGAGAAATGCACCTGAATCGCCTGTAACCGTTCTTGATAGTGGAGATTGATCACTCCCTTCAATCCTGCCTCTAAAGCCCGAATGCTCGCAAGGTCGGTTTCCAGATCCGGAACCTCACCTTCTGCGGCGATCGTGATCATCACAATCAAATTCTGAGTCACAGGCAGAGATAGGGGATCAACAGGTTGCCCAGACGCATCTTCCAGTTCGGGCGCACTCAAATAGCGTTGAGCAGAGTCAGTAAACAATTCGTTCACATAGTCCCCGGCTTCACCTTCGCTCCAAAACACGTCGCCTTCATTGGCGGCAGACTGCCAATAGGTTTGATATTGCAGCAGACTTTGACAGATTTCGACCAGTCCTTCGCCCAAAACCTGCATATCACCGTCTGCCTCAACTGCTTGCCGCGCTGCCTGGTTAAGCACACCCAGCAATGGAGCCACTTCTTTGCCCGCGAGGTGGATGAATAGGCGACAGACGACAAACCGATTTTTGCCTGTAAATTGATTAAACCGATCGCGCAGTGAACTCATTTTTTGCCTGACCCTTCAGCTATTTCAAGAGGGACATCTTTAGTCTAGTTATCTCCAGACAAGATTGAATCTATCTGAAGATTAGACGGCTGCGGCGATCGCGCATAGAATCAGCGATCGACCCCTCTATCTGGTCTATGATCGCAACGTCTCAAAGAATGAGTTTTCGAGCATTTAACGTTGATCAATTTATCTCTTCAAAATTGAAGGTGCTTTCTCTCCATGAGCTTCTCGCAAGTCAAGCAGTTTTTATTGGGCAAAACTCTCCCGACCAGTGCCCATGACGAAGAACGATTAACCAAAGCTGCTGCACTGGCAGTGCTTTCTTCAGATGCACTTTCATCAGTAGCTTACGCAACTCAAGAAACGCTCCTCGTTCTAGTTGCGGCGGGTTCTGGCGCAGGCGTTCTCGGATTTTCGCTGCCGATCTCGTTGGCGATCGTGTTGCTGCTGATCATTGTTACGCTGTCTTATCGTCAGACGATTCGGGCTTACCCCAAAGGCGGCGGATCTTATATCGTGGCTCGTGGCAATCTGGGGCTGCTGCCTGGGTTAATCGCGGGTGCCTCGCTGATGATTGACTACATCCTCACCGTTGCGGTCAGCGTCTCAGCCGGGATCGATAACTTTGTGTCTGCCGTCCCGTTTCTGCGCCCTTTCACCGTCGAGCTTTGCTTATTTGCAATCTTTCTGATCATGCTGGCTAACTTGCGAGGCGTGAAAGAGTCAGGAAGAATTTTTATGGTGCCGACTTATGCCTTCATCGTCAGCATTTTTGTGCTGATTGGCGTGGGGCTGTTCAATCAAGCTACTGGGCAGTTGACTCCGATCTCGGCTGGCGAAACGGTTCATAAGGTAACTGAGCAACTGGGTTTGTTTTTAGTTTTGAGAGCCTTTGCTGCTGGGTGTACCGCGTTAACAGGTGTCGAGGCCATCTCAGATGGAGTGCTGGCCTTTAAGCCACCAGAGTGGATTAATGCGCGTCAAACATTGCTTTATCTCGGAATTATTTTAGGTGCCATGTTTTTGGGCATTACTTATCTGGCTCACATTTATCAGCTTGTGCCCAGCGAGTCAGAAACGGTTTTGTCGCTGCTGAGTCGTCAAATTTTTGGGATTTCACCCCTCTATTATTTCCTGATTTTGTTTGCGACCCCGGCGATTTTGCTGTTGGCGGCAAACACGAGCTATGCAGACTTTCCGCGGCTCTGCTACTTTTTGGCCAGAGACGGATTTTTGCCTCGGCAACTGGCCCTATTGGGCGATCGCCTCGTCTACTCTAACGGAATTTTGCTGCTCAGTATTTGTGCTGCCGTGCTGATCGTGGTCTTTCGGGGTGACACTACGGCGATTATTCCCCTTTACGCAGTGGGCGTGTTTACTTCGTTTACCCTCTCTCAAGCCGGGATGGTCATCCATTGGTATAAGGGCAAAAGTCGCGGGTGGCAAGCCAGCGCCTTGATGAACGGGCTAGGAGCCATCGCCACGGCGATCGTGTTAGTCGTCGTGGTTTTGACAAAGTTTGCGCTCGGTGCCTGGGTGGTCGTGATTGCAATTCCGCTATTGGTGTGGCTCTTTGGCAGCATTCGCAAGCACTATCTGTATGTAGCAAGCCGCCTCAGCATTCAGGAGTTGGCACCCCGAAGCTATATGGCTCGACCTAAAGGCGCGAACGCAACTCATCCGGCGATCGTTGTGGTGGGTCAACTTCACCGAGGCACCGTCGAGGCGTTAGACTATGCCCGCAGCATTGGCGATGAGGTGGTTGCGGTTCACGTTGACACTGGCTCGACCAACCGCGAGAAACTGCAAACTCGATGGCAAGAGTTAGAGTCTGATATTGATCTCCACATTTTGGAGTCGCCTTATCGATCGGTGGTCACGCCGATCTTAGATTTTGTCAGCAGCTTTGAGGATCAACATCCTGGGGTGCTGTCTACGATTATCATTCCTGCCTTTGTGCCACGCCGCTGGTGGGAGAGCGTTTTGCACAATCAGACGACGCTATTTCTCAAGGCAGCCCTGCGAACTAAGAAAAGTCGGGTGGTTACGACCGTGAGATATTACCTGTAGAGAAAGTTCAAGAAACGTCTCTAGAGACTGGGATGAAAGCCCTTCACAAACTCGATCGCTGCCTCAGTCGATGGCGGTTTAAAGGTCTGAATCTGCTTCAGCACATTGAGAACTTCGTCAGATTGAGCCGTGGCGATCGGGTGTTTGCCAAACTTAGGGTTGTGATAGAGCGTCAACTGTTGATTATTAGAATTGACCAGGATAGTTTTGGTAGGCGCTTGAAAAAACTGCATTTTTTTGAGCGCGATCGGAATCGACTGCAACAGTTTAACAGCGTTGACTTGCTGCACTTGCTGACCCAACAGAGTCACAAGCTGCTGAAACTGCCGAATCTGTCCAGCATCTTGACTGAGTGGTTGGGTGGGGATCTGGTGCAGCAAATCCATCAACGTTTGTTGAGTAATCTTGTGATCTTCAAACGGAAAGATCGCAACATAAGCGGTGATCAATAGCTGTTCATCGCGCTCTAACCGAAACGTCAACGTTGTCCGGCGTAAATGGACTTCGATTTCAGGCGGAGGAGCCAAAAAGCCACACTGTCGAGCCACCTGCTGATAAGTGACGGCTAACGCACAGTTGGCATCTGTGTTCAGGCGATCGTCGATCACAATCTGGACGATCGGGGGCGTTTCGTTAAAATATTCTTGGCAATTGTCGGTCGCGAATGTATAAATCTGGCTTTGATCCCCGTTTTGACTGAGATCGATCCAGCGGCAGGTCGCCCCAGTCGTTTTAATGCCAAAGGGAGACACGCCATGCAGTTTGAGACCCGTCATAGTAGAACCACTAAGGTCGGCTCCTGACCAATCGACTCCTGCTAGATTGGCACGGGTAAGATCGACGTGCACCAGCGTAGCGTTGAGCAAAGTGGCGTAGCTTAAATCGGCTCCTGTCAGGTTTGCACCACTGATTTTTGCACCCGTCAAGTCAGCCCAACGGAGATTAGCACCGCCCAAGTCAGCCCAGCGAAGATTGGCACCCGACAAATTTGCCCCTTGCAGATTGGCACGGCTGAGATTTGCTTGTCGAAGCTCTGCCTGACTGAGGTTAGCGCCTGTGAGATCAGCACTGCTCAGATCGGCGCTGGTTAAATTGGCTTGCTCTAGATTCGCCTCGGTCAGAATGGCATGACGCAAATCGACTCGACTCAGATTCGTTTGACTGAGGTTGGCATAGCGCAGTTTGGCATCTCGAAGATCTGCATTACTAAAATTGGCTCCTCGTAAGTCAGCCCCGCTCATGTCCGATCGTGTCATTTCTGCCTTGATCAACTCTGCTTGCACGAGGCTGGCTTCTCGCAGGTCAGCCATCGTCAGATTAGCAACGTTGAGGATCGCACGGTTAAGTTTTGCCTTGCTAAGGTTAGCACTATTGAGTTTGGCGGCGCTGAGATTTGTCTGACTGAGATTGGTGCGGCTTAGATTAGCGCTTGCAAGGTTTGCGACACTCAGATCAGCACGACTAAAACTCGCTTCGCTCAAATTTGCTCCGCTCAGGTTAATTTCTCTCAAGTCAAGAGCAGAAAACTCTCGTGACCCAGCAGTGTATTGTTCTAAAACTTCCTCAGCTTTCATTTAAGTTTCTGACCAATGTGCCAAAAATTGCGAGATGGCTTGGTGCTAACGTACCCAAATTTAGATCAGAATTAGCCTGGATACTACACGTCAAGGCGAATTAATGACTATGAAAATTGGGATTGTGGGTCTAGGGTTGATTGGAGGATCGCTGGGGTTGGATTTACGATCGCTAGGGCATCAAGTCTTAGGAGTCAGCCGTCAAGAGAGAACGTGTAAAATAGCCGTAGCAAGGGGCGCAACAGATGAAGCCGCCACAGATTTAGCGCTGTTAGCCGATACAGATCTGATTTTTATTTGTACCCCGATCGCGCACATGCGATCAACAGTTTCTCAACTCATTCCGCATATTTCTTTAGAAACAATATTAACGGATGTCGGGTCAGTGAAGGCCTCGATCGTCCAAGAAATCGCTCCCCTATGGCGTAACTTTGTCGGCGGACATCCGATGGCAGGCACTACAGAAAGCGGCATCGAAGCGGCACAACACGGCTTATTTGCAGGAAACCCTTATGTGCTAACACCGACTGAGACAACGCCCTCAGACGCGATCGCTCTGCTCGAATCGATTTTGCGTCCGTTGCAGGTTCGTCTCCATCGATGTCAGCCTGAAGCGCACGATCGTGCCGTCGCCTGGATTTCTCATCTGCCCGTAATGGTCAGCGCCAGTCTGATTGCTGCCTGTTTAAGTGAGGCTGATCCCGATGTGATCAAACTCGCTCAAGCTTTGGCTAGCTCTGGTTTTCGTGACACCAGTCGAGTCGGGGGAGGCAACCCAGAATTAGGGCTAATGATGGCACGATACAACCGAGCAGAAGTGCTGCGATCGCTGTTGGTTTATCGAGAACAGCTCGATCGCATAATTCACGAAATTGATCATGAAAACTGGACAACTCTTGAGGAAACCTTTCAACAGAACCAGGCAGCCCGACCTAAGTTTATGAAATGAACCCTAGAGACTACTAACCGTCAGACCTTGAGGCTGTGCCAGATTTCCGTAGAGCTTGACTCCGCGTTGATTTGCCTCAAGGTGACGAACGATTTTGTAGACCGCTTCAATTTGATCGGGGGCACCTGCTCTCAGCGCCAAGGTTGCGATCGGTAGAGGCGTTTTTTCGGCTTGCAAAACCTGCACGACGTTGCGCTGCAAGTCTAAAATTGCGGCGGCGGCTTTCTTGCCCGCTTCGACACCGGGCTGATGATAGGCGTTGACGTTGATCAGAAAGCCATAAAGCCCGACTGCTCGTTCATAGAGGGCGATCAGTGCCCCAACATTGTGGGCATTGGCTTCGGGGATCGTGACCGTAATGGAGTCCCGGTGATTTTCGTAGAGTGCCTGACGGGTGCCCTGAAGTAACCCAGACAGATAATCGCCAGAGGTGACACCCAGTTCAATTTCGATCGACTGCCCGGTGCGATCGTGCAGCACTTCAATGAACGTTAAGAAGAAGTTTGGCACTCCTTCGCGCAATTGCTGAACATAGGCGTGTTGGTCAGTCGATCCTTTGTTGCCGTAAACCGCGATGCCTTGATAGACCGCGTTGCCGTCGAGATCTTTCTCTTTGCCCAACGACTCCATCACCAACTGCTGAAGATAGCGACTAAACAGCAGCAAACTGTCTTTGTAAGGCAACACCACCATATCTTTCTCGCCTTTGCCGTTGCCCGAAAAATACCATGCGAGGGCTAACAGCGCCGCAGGATTGCCCTTAATCTCAGGTAGACGAGTGGCAGCATCCATTTCTTTGGCACCTGCTAGGATAGCGCGGATGTCGATGCCTTGCAGAGCCGCCGGGACTAAGCCCACGGCTGAAAATTCAGAAGTCCGTCCGCCCACCCAGTCGTGCATTGGAAATGTGGTGAGCCAGCCTTGAGACTTGGCCACGTTGTCTAAATTGCTGCCTCTGCCCGTGATAGCAACTGCCTGTTTACTAAAATCTAAATTGTGGGTGCTAAAGGCGTGCTGAACTTCGATCATGCCATTTCGGGGTTCTGGGGTGCCGCCCGATTTTGAGATCACTAGAACTAGAGTGCTGTTGAGCCGATCGCCAATTCGCGCCAGAACCCGATCAATGCCTGCGGGATCGGTATTGTCAATAAAATGAATGCCCATTGGCGGCAAGTCAGGAGACAGCGCTTCGGCCACAAATTCGGGCCCTAGCGCCGAGCCGCCAATGCCGATCGATAAAATATCAGTAAATCTCTCAGCTTGGGGCGGACAAGTCGCGCCAGAGTGGATCTTCTGGACAAACGATTCAATATCCTCGATCGTTTGTTCAATGTCTCGCTTAAAGTCGTCGCTCGGAGCCAAATCGGGGTCACGGAGCCAGTAATGCCCGACCATACGGTTTTCGTCGGGGTTGGCGATCGCGCCAGATTCTAGTGCCGCCATCTCCTGAAATGCCTGGTCGAATTTGGGTTTTAGCTGTTGAACAAACCCATCATCAAACCGCATCCGACTGACATCAAGATAGAATCCCAACCCTGCGTGGTAGTACAGCCAGTCTTGATAGCGTTGCCAGAGTGCAGCCGAGTTCATAAAATCCTTTGCCCTTTGTGAGGTCGCCACCCAACAGTTTATAGGGGCTAGTGACCAGGTGCGAAAAACTTGAGGGAGAAATTTAAGAATATGGACTAGAGAACGAGCAATAGATAGTATAGATATTCTTTAATATCAAGCATTTGAGAGAATTGCCGAAGCGGTTGTCGATCGCGGTTCAAATATTCGGTTTTGGCAAAATTCGCAAGAACTTAATAATCTGACCCGTGATCTCGATGCTGATCAAATAGCTGTCGAGGGTAAAGCGATAGAGAATTTGGCTAGAGCCGAGCGTTTGAAACTCGTGTAAATCTTGAAGCTGATTGATTTGAAAAAACTCGCCAAAGACAAATTGCTGAATTTTTTGAAACGCAGAGGATTCGAGGCTTTTCAGATCGATTAGAAAGATGCGATCGTAACGAACTTCAAGCCTCGCTGGAAGCAACAGTCCACCCATCGAGCCTGATTTATTAGTTTTCATAAGGCGCGCGAAGAGGAATGGATCAGGGGCAGCAAGCGCAGAGCATCTTCACGGGTCAGCGTGTCTCCGGGGCGGTGAGTATGCTGCGAAGCTTCTACTGCTTTCAGCATATAGAGATCGTGATAAAGCGTTTCTAACTCGATCCACAAGCCTTCTACTTCCTGATCAGAGAGGTTGTCAATAAGGTGATGAGCACGACTGCGAAACAGGTTCATAATGGTACATACTGAAGCCACGATCGGCAATTCTGATAGTTTTAGGACTTACGCAAACCTCGGAAGTTTTAACCAAGAATCAAGCATCGTGACCAACATAGGGGCTTAAACCTCCGAGGTTTTGGTCAAAATGCGTAAGTCCTGAGTTTGAGAGTGCCCAATTTTTTATCGGATATCGCGGTCAGAAAAGATTGCAAGCGTCGCAACAGATACGAATCGCGTCGCTTGGTGCGGTACGATTTCAGTTAATTCTCCATTCCCCTTTCTATGGTCGGTTATCTCGTCTCGCTCATTGTTTTCACGGCAGTCTACGCGCTGTTTAGCTTGGGTCTAAATCTACACTGGGGGTTTACGGGCTTAATCAACTTTGGACACGCGGCATTTTTGGCACTCGGAGCCTACACCACAGTGCTACTGAGTTTGGCGGGGGTGCCGCTGATTTGGGCAGTGTTGATTGGGGGAGCCGTAGCAGCGCTGCTGGGGTTGTTAATTGGCTTTTCAACGCTGCGATTGCGAGAAGATTATTTGGCGATCGTGACGATCGGCGTGTCTGAAGTCGTGCGTCTAGTCGCACTAAATGAAGAATGGTTGACTCGTGGCTCCTTCGGCGTACAGGGCTATGCTTTGCCCCTCGCGGGTCTGACTCGACCGACGATTTTGACTCGCTGGGGAATGATTGCAGTGATCACAGCGATCGCGGGTCTAGCGCTTCGCAGTCTGTGGAAGTGGGCACGACAGCAAACAAAGCGAGTAGAATCCTCTCTGTTGGTTAAAAGTGTTCTGGTTCTGGGCGCTTACTCAAGCTCTCTAGCACTATTTTTATCCGGTATTGGCACAGTCTTTCACAATCTAAAAGTCGCGAATGCTTTACCCGCATGGCTGCAAGGCGCTTTGCTAGTTGCATCGCTGGCAGCAGTTGTCTGGCTCTATCAGGGGGTTGCCCGCCGCACTCTACCCAAACTGCCTGCCTGGGAAGCTGGGGCAGTTTTGTTGTCTACGATCGTGCTCTCCCTCTTCGGGTTTTGCCTTTATGTCGTCAGTGCGATCGCGCTCTACAACTACAGTGAGAATCCGGCTCGGAATGGGCTAATGTTTTTGTCGGTGATTGTCCTGGCAGTGACGTTTTGGGCGCTAGAACGATTGGTGCGATCGCCTTGGGGACGAGTTCTTAAAGCGATTCGAGAAGACGAGCAAGTTGCCAAAGCGTTAGGCAAGAATGTATTTGCCTATAAGCTGCAATCATTTATGCTGGGCGGGTTTATTGCCGGAATCGCCGGAGCATTTCTCGCGTGGCAACTCAGCACCATTTATCCGAGAAGCTTTGAGACGGATCTGACGTTTACTGCCTGGACGATCGTGGTGCTAGGGGGTGCCGGAAGTAACGGCGGGACTTTGCTAGGAGCGGCTATTTTTTGGGGTTACACCACGCTGACTCGATCGCTTGATCAGTTCGTTCCTCTAGCTGCCGATCAGATTGGGGCACTGCGAATCATGCTGATTGGTTTGCTGCTGATCTTACTGATGCTCTGGCGACCCCAAGGAATTTTGGGCAACAAAGATGAACTAACGCTAGGACGATAACCTGACCTTTGAAGGATGAAATTTAAGCCTACTGCCTCTATTTCTAGAAGAGGAATTAGTTTGAAAGGATTTCACAATGGCAAGTCTTTTAGAAACCGCTAAAAATGCAGGCTCATTTACAAAACTGTTAGAAGCCGTTGAGAAGTCAGGATTAAAGCCAACCCTAGAACAGCCTGGGCCTTTTACTCTGCTGGCACCGACCGATGAGGCGTTTTCAAAAATGCCAGAAGATTTGCGGCACAATTTACTAGACAATCCTGCCAAGCTTAAGCGGGTAGTGGCTTATCACGTCTTGTTTGGTGACGTGCGATCGGACGACCTAGCCCAAATTGATGAAGCACCTACTGTCGAGGGGTCAATCCTTGCGGTCGATCAAAAAAATGGGGTTCATGTCAATGATGCCTTAGTCACCCAAACCGATATTCTCACTGATAACGGCGTGATTCATGTCATTGATGCTGTATTAATGCCCGCGCTATTGGCAGCAGAACGACTATGAGCATCGGTGGTTATGGATCAAGTGAATCTGCTCCATCGTTGGAGATGTTTGCTAAATTGTTTTCTTTTAAGAAACTCTTGCAACTGTAACCATGATGAACCTCCTTAGATTTTAAGGCTTGAATATTTACTGACTGACAAACCGAAGCACTTGCTGCTAAAACTCTTTAAGCAATGTCTACCGTCCTCACTGAGTCGATACATGATTGCCATCATCATTAGCAATAGATTGCCGCTTCTTCTCACCCACTTAAACTGGCTAAGGATCGAGAGTCACTGTAAGCGTCTTATTTTGAGGTAGGTATGTAACACTTAAATCGACCTTCAAGTTCAGTCCTCTAAAACTCGGATCAAGTACAAACTGATAGTCATTCATGTTTGAGCTACCGTATTGATCTAGAAACCTCATCAACTTCCAAATTTCATTGGGATTGATATTGACAGCCATCATCGCTCTTAATATTTGAATGGTTAACCTGGGTGATGTACCCTTATATTTCTTTGTTAAAGAGGCGATCGCACCTCTTTAACGTGAGTTCGATGAGTTCTTTCGCTTCGTTCTTCAGCGCTTCAGCCCCCTAAATCCCCCAAAATTAGGGGACTTTGAACACTAAATTCTGGGCTTGAAGTCCCCCAGAATTGGGGGATTTAGGGGGCAGCCCGGATTTGCAACCGCAGCGAAAAGCTTCATCAAATTCACGTTAACTCATGAAGGGCGATCGTCAGAATTCAACAACGAAGGAGTAAAAGATTGCAGAGTCGGTTCTTGAGAAGCCACTCTTTGAAATTGGTGACGTTGCTCTGAAAGTGATTGATAAATGATTTTGCGAGCCTGGTTGATGCTTCCCAAGGGAGCATGTTCAGGTAGAGAATGCCAGGGAGTAAAGGATAGGCTCTCGCCAAACGCTTTTTGCTCAGGGGAATCAAACGCTTGGCGAGGAATTCTAATCGTTGCAACTTTTTGGAAAGGCGACTCTTTTTCGCTCCACTCAACCGTTGGATCTTCAACGGGCATTTTGACCGGATCAATTTGTCGTTGGATTAGAAAATCAAAGGATGCGTCTTGAGTCTTTAGTTGCTCAACCATTGCGGTCTGCAAATAGTCTGGCGTTTTGTTAGCCGATCGCTCTATTGAAGAACTAGTAGGTTTTGTAGAAAACTTGACTGCCATTGAACCCAGTTGATAGGGAGTTGTACTCCAATACTGAGTCGCGATCGGACTGTCAATCTTCTTTTGCTTCATTGCCATCAGAATCTGGAGTTCATGAGTATGCCACTTGAGTGGATTTGCTCCAGAAAAGAAGAACTTGAGTGGAGGCTTACCGGGAGACTGAGCCAAAGCATTGAAGAAATCAGCAGAATCTTGAGCATTACGAAGAAAGAAAACTGGATGATCCACTAAGATGAAATCCTGAGTTTTGGCATCTTTCTCATCCCGCAATACTTTTTCGCCTTCGACATCCATCAGCTTGATTGCCATGCCGTGAACACCATTTTTTGTATCGTCTTTGTCTACGGCATTGGAGAAACGAACCCAGGCGGGGAAAGTTTTCCCAGGTTCTTTGAAAACACCAACTTTTAGATCTTCTGGCAGGTTAGGCTCAACGGTAAATTCTGCCCAAACAACCCCGTGTGCTTTTGGGTGCTGTGCTCGTAATCCTGGCTCTGCTGACTTCTCGATGTCTTTAGTAATTACATCAGCAGCAGCATTATCACTCAATACTGTTGCAGTACTGGTTGCCGCAACAGCAGGATTTGTGAATGGGATTAAGCCGATGAACAAAACAAAGCTGATAAGTGTCAGCCATTTGTAAAGTGCTAAACGCATAAACGGAGTCCTCAAAATTTCAGAAACTTGTTGAAATGAAGGGTGAAGGGGACGATCGCGCTTTGTCTAATTATGGAGAACGATCGCATCAGTTGCTCATATCAATTCTGCATAACCGTGATGTTCTAGCCATACTAGAAGCAAAGCAACGGCAGCAGGGAGCTTTTGAAACACTAGAATTGACGGTTATATCGTAGCGGCACCGTAGATGCCAGCGACGATGATATGGGTTAGAAAAAACACTTTGATTGCAAACCCCTCACGCTTTGCTAACAGTCCCTTCGCTCTCGGAGGTTTCATGAGTGTCATTTGGATCAGTTGGCTCTGGAGATGGGGTTTGGTTGGTGGCATCAGCCGTAATTTGAGCCGAAGGCAGATGAACAAATATGTCTACTCTAGGTTGAGGCTCTGTTGAAGCGGGAGAAACAGTAGCTCCAGCTTGATTTGGCGGTGGAATTTTGTTTAAACCGTCCGGCGACTCCGCGAGATTGTTCTCCTGTAAGTTCACATCTCGACCTGCCTGAATTCCCTTTGCAAGTACATACGAAGCACTACTGATACCTAGTAAACCCAGTATCTCTGGGGGTATCTTTGTAGGAAATGCAGGCCCGTCCCGTCCGCTAACAATGATTAGGACTAAGCTCATGGAAATGATGAAGGTAAAAATTAGAAACTGAAAACGTGCCAGACTTGCATCACCTTTTTCGTCACTAATTACTTTTTCAAGATTAATTCCTTTGGGCTTATACCATTCCTTTCTTTCCTTGTCGTACTTCGGTCTACTGTTTGTTCCCACCCAGATAAACTGTAAAATGAGGATCTCCAAAGTTAGGATAAAGAGAGCAACTATCCAGCCGATCGCTAGTCCTAAAAAAGCAAAAGCTGAAGAAATAGATATATTAAACACGCGATGTTCTCCTATCTTTCAAAATCGAGAAGAGTTTATTCCAGAGATAAATGAGGTTGCTTCCACCTAATATCAGGAGAAACTCTGGAGGAATCGTTGGTAGCTCACCTGAGTGAAGGCTATATTTAACCTGAATCAAATAGTAAGCAACAAATGCCAGCGTGAGAATAATCACTTGAGCTTTCTCCCAACTGTAAGTTTGGCTCCTATTTCCCTCAAGAAACAGACCTTTTGTGTTGATTTTTCCTGTCAAAATCAAGTAAAATATCAACGATGCCAGACTTACTAACAAGAACCAAACCTCAAATTGCATAATTGCAGATAAACTGGAAAATCCATCTTCTATGTTCACTTAAAGCCTCCTCTCTGTATGACAAAACTTGTCTGGTTATTGCATAAGCGGTAGCACTTACTCGCTTTTTTAATCTCTATTTGAGCTGATAACCATTCGTGAATTTGAGGTAGGGGTGATCGCTCTTCAACTCGTTAATTGGTGAAGAGCGATCACACACTTTCTTTAGCTGAGTCTGCTGTGTAGGTTGGGTTGGCGAAAGGAACCCCAACATTGCCACTCACACAGAGAAGAATGACTTAACTTAACTGCTCTTCTTTAAAGATAGTGACGATCGCGCGCTAGTTTCAACTCAAGCATTCCCTTAAGGCAAAGCCTCACGATAAGTCTTAGCCATATTATGGTTATAGGAAACACTACCTCGCTGATCAGTAAAGTACAGCGACATTCCAATATGCTGATATAGTTGTTTGCGTGGCACTGTATTGGTAAGAAATCGAGTTTCAAGCTGCCGCAGAGATTTGGCTGTTTCAAATCTTCCAGGAGAAAGCCGACTCAGCATTTCTTCATCACTTGCATCATCATCGTTAACCTGACCACGAAACTCAGGCTTGAGCATATCTTCTCCAATGAGCTTAGTAGTTGCTGGTGGCACAGTGGGAACAATATCTTCACTGTTAGCAATTCGGAAACATTCCAAACCTGTGAAATGGGCAGCAAACGTTGGATCGCCTACTCTGGGGCTGGCAAATGTATACAGAGTGGGTTGTTTGAAGCTTGTAGCATTTTTTATATGAAGCGTTGCCAGTGTCGCTAAAGCACCGCCTAAACTGTGTCCTGTCACGAATACTTGAGAACCTGGGGAACAGGCGCTCAGTGTATCGAGAACAACCTTGCTTATTGAGGCGTGTTCGACTGGTGAAATAAGAAATTCAGGATGTTCTGCATTAGGACGGGTGTAGATTTTATTGAATCCTCGACCAACCCATCCTAAGTTTTCGTCCCACAGGAACGGAACTTGTCTATTTTGAAAGTCGCTGATCCATTCTGACTCTTTCTGTGTTCCTCTAAATACAACAAAAATCTCAAAGGTGCCGTTCTCAAGCTGTCGTTGAGCGATGAAGCCAAAGGGCACTTTTTCAGGTTGCAGCATCCAAAATCCCGTGTAGTAAAATGTATTGAGGATTTTGTATTCGACTTTTCCGGTCTGTGCATCAGTCGCATTAAGATTGAGCGTTGTAGAGCCTGTTAACACTCCTGTTTGTCCAGGGTCAGGTAGCCAGGTTTGACCTGCCTGATGAGAGTCATACTGCTGATAGGCGCGCTCAATCAAATTGGCAAGTTCCATTGCTCGAAGGGAGTCGAATTCGGAGTTTGCAGGAATTTGGAGTTTGTTCATGAGTTAGAATTCCGTAGCGTATGTGTGTGAACATTGTTGATTTTGATCACAAGTGACGATCGCAAATCTATCCAATACTCAATCAATGCAGAGGATGAGTGCGATCGCTCCTCAACTTGTTAATTGGTGAAGAGCGATCGTAAAACTCTAATTGCCCCTTATGGAACAACTAACGTCGCATGCTCATTACTTGGCAAGTGAATGATGTCCAGTTCAACACCGAGTGGGAATACATGAACACCTTTGATGACAATCCGATAGTCTGTTGATTGTCCTTTATGAGCAACAATCATTTGGATGAGTTTATCCATGATGAAATCTCCTGTTGGTTGATTTGTTGAGTGCGATCGCTCTTCAACTCCTTGAGGGATAAAGAGCGATCGCAGATTTGGTTTGCAATAGTTACACAACTATTACTTTCGGGGAAAATGCGCCCATACTCTACCGTTAGGACCAGCTAACGTATTCATCAGATCGTATGAGTAGGTTAGATTAGCACCCCGGTGTGGCTCTGCTGCTGAGTTGTGCTCGTAGAAAGGATCATTGCCGGGTGACCAGAAGATTTCTCCGTTTGGATCTTGAACGATAAATCCTTCGGAGTTATAGCCTGAGAGAACGATAATGTGTCCACTAGGAGTGTAATCTCCTGGGCAGATCACGGGATTGCCACTAGCAAGATGCCGCTTGATTTCTTTCCAGGTTGCTGTAGTTACAAACTCATTTTCAAGACCATACTCTTGAAGGAGTTTAACTAGATGTGTATGATTGTAGCGATCTAAACCCTGACTCTCTATCCATAGATACAATTCATCTTCAAAACTAGCGCCTTGTTTACGTTGCTTGATTCCATGAAACTGAAGAATCATTGCACAGCAGGTAACGTTACATGTAGTTGTTGGTGCAAAACGATTATCAAGTTGGTCGAGATGTTTAACATCAAGCCTAACCTCTGCTGGGAACGGTTCTTCTTGAGATGCTAGTGAAGTAGTCACGGTTAATTTAACTGTGTCTGCAATCACATCAACGTGATCTGCGAAAGCAAACCATGTGTTTAGCCCTTTGAATGCAGTATCTTTGAAGGCAACTTTGATGTGATTGTTAGGGGCATCTGACTCTGAATGAAGAGCCAGAATTGTTCCCGCAGTCAGAAATTGTTTCTCGTCATCAGGAAGTGTAGAAGCTTGCTCCGGGCTTTGCTTGAGAAATGTGTCTTGAAGAATTTTAAGTCGTGACATAGTTGTTCTCCATCGATCTTTGTGACTGGACAAATGCAGTTAGACGAATAAGCAGATTTAGGGAGACAAGAACAGCTTTCTCTCCGCAGTTCTCCTTCTAACTAAACCTGGCAGAGCTTCCCCTCCGCCAAAAACGAAACGGAGGATTTGATCGGCTGCTCCTTGATAGTCTTCATCGTTCAGAAGCTTTCTCAAGGTAGAAGCTTCCAGAGTTCCTGCCCCTAAATTGAAAGTAAAGCTAACAAGAGCAGCAAACTGGTTATCGTCTAATGGAACGGTAATCAACTCACTTACTGCATCTTCAGCCGTTGCCAAATCGCGTCTGAGCAGATCTTCTGCCTCCTGAAGTGTGATGACTTTGATGTCAACATCACTTGGCTTTACAGAATCAATGTTTCCAAATCCAATTGTTGCAACACCAACAGGATCAAAGTAGGCTGTTACATTTCCATCTGGGACGGACTGACCTTTTTGGGGACCCGATTGAAATACCCCACGGTGATAACCTTCAAATTCTTTGATGAGATCTAGCCCTGCCTGGTTAATCCTTCGGCTCTGTGAGGAAAAAGCCTGAGTTGCCATTAGGACATCAAAATAAATCCCAGCCGTTTGTGGACCGATGACACCCTTTAGCACTCCAGAATCACCGAGCTTACGTGCAGCCTTGAAAGCACTTACTCCATTCGCTGAGAAATCCAAACCTTTGCCGTCGCAAAATTGAATGAACTTATCTAATGTGGTGCGACCCACGACTCCAGGTACATCTAACTCCAATCTTTGCTTGAGTGTGTTGAACTTATCGACAGGTAGATTCACCAAAATATCCAAGGCATGGCTTTCTTTTTCAGACAGAGAACTTCTGTCGAGACCTTGTGTCGTTACTGTTGCCATAGCTTCATCTCCAGATTCTTGTACTGAAACACATTGAGTTCTGCTGAATGTAATCTAGCTTCCGTTCATAACCTTCGTCAGTCGGGAAAAGGTCGGATAAAGGTCGGATAAAAGTCAGATAAAGACCAGCAAATTTACCAGCAAGCCTGATTAAATTTAGAAACAGGTTGAGAAAAATTACTGAGAAATTTGCCGGAAGGCAGGCTTCTAAAGCTGAATCTCTTCATAGAGATAAATTTCGGCTTTGGAAGCGGGTAACTCAACTGGAAGAAATCAGGGGTCGATCGCTACAACACCAAAAATCTAGCAGAGCACTTGTTCTGCTACCGCATTGAGTCCGTTCGCCTGAGGAGATTGGGGTCGTGACCGTTGAAAAAGGACTAGAGCTTATTGAGCAGGTTTTACCAAAGGGACAGTTAAGCAAAGTTCAGGAAGTTGTGTTTCGGCACTCATGGGAAGGTCAGTCTTATAAAGAGATTGCCGAACAGTTTGATTACAGCCTTGGTTACATCAAGGATACAGGTTCTGACCTCTGGAAACTGCTCTCTGATATCTTGGGAGAGAAGGTGACGAGGCGCGACTTTCAAGTTGTGCTGAAGCGAGTCATGAGGCAGCAGCGATCGAACAATGAAGAGGTAGGAGGAAATACCTATACTCCTATGCACAACAATGCTACATATACCCCACACCTCACCTCTCATCAAGACTGGGGCGAAGCGATCGATGTTTCTATCTTTTACGATCGCACCCACGAATTAGCTCAACTAACCCAATGGATTCAGCACGATCGCTGCCGTTTAGTGACCATTCTGGGCATGGGTGGAATGGGCAAAACGTCTCTGTCTGTCAAATTAGCCGAGCAGGTGCAGAACGAGTTTGACTATCTAATTTGGCGCAGTTTACGTCATGCTCCATCGCTGCAAGAATTGTTAGCCGACCTGATTTCCTTGCTCTCAAATCAGCAGGAAGTGAAGTTACCAGAATCGGTTGACAGCCAGATTTCGTGCTTGATGAACTATCTGCGCCAGCATCGCTGTTTGCTGGTGTTGGACAATGTGGAATCAATTCTTCAGAGCGGTGAACGGACTGGACGCTATCGTCAAGGCTACGAATCTTATAGTCAACTGCTTGAACGGGTGAGTGATGGGCGGCATCAAAGTTGTTTGGTGTTGACTAGTCGAGAGAAGCCAGCAGAAGTCAGCATTCGAGAAGGACATACTCTACCTGTCCGATCGCTGCAATTAACGGGGCTGCCACTCTTAGAAGGACAAAAGATTCTGAATGAGAAGGGATTATTCGATGCAAACTGTCAACCACTGATTGAACACTATAGCGGCAACCCTCTGGCACTTAAAATTGCAGCCACAACCATTCGATCGCTGTTTGACGGCAATATTGAGGCTTTCTTGACGCAGGGAACGGTTGTCTTTGGCAACATTAGTGAGCTACTCGACCAGCAGTTCAACCGTCTCTCAGATTTAGAACAGCAGGTGATGTACTGGTTAGCGATCTCCCGTGAACAGGTGACACTGGAGGAATTGCGAGATGACATTGTGCCCAAAGTCTCACAGCGGAAATTGTTAGAGGCTTTATCGTCATTGCAGGCACGAAGTCTCATAGAGATCAATGCTGTTGGTTTCTCCCAACAACCTGTGGTGATGGAATATCTGACCGAGCAGTTGGTGAGACAATTCTACTACGACATTTCTGCTCACAAATTGACTTTCTTCAACCGTTACGCTTTAGTCAAGGCGCAAGCAAAAGATTACATTCGAGAAGCCCAAATCCGTTTGATTCTGCAACCTGTTAAAGACAAGCTGCTGTCAGCATTTGAAAATCAGCAGAACCTCGAAAATCACCTCAACCGTCTATTAGTTGCTCCACACAACGAATTGTTGGAAAGTGGCTATGGAGCCGGGAATTTGCTGAATTTGTTCTGGCAACTGCACAGTGATTTGAGCGACGCAGAGAGCACGTTACACGATCGTGACTTCTCAAATCTAACGATTCGCCAAACATACTTACCGGAACGGAGGGTTCGGGAACCCTTAAAGCCCCTAGCTTCAGATATGGGGATGTACAAGGGGTTCCCGCGCCGCTGTTAGGCGGCAGAGTCCGACACTTCTAGAAATCTTCACAAAATCATCCCCCTTTTTGTCGT
>NZ_PVWG01000034.1:0-51590 GCF_003003695.1 Phormidesmis priestleyi ULC007 | reverse complement strand
TGGCGATTTACCACCGCAGATGCTCGCGTCAAACTGAAGCGGCTTTATCCCTCAATTCAACCTTGACTCTCTACTAGGGGTTAGTCGAGTTCAGATCCTTGAAGATTGTGTAAGTCGAATCACTAAAGATTAAAGTTCTTCCGCTTCCTGCCACAGTTCCGATCGCGATCGCACTTTTGCCTTTGATAAAGCCCATTCCTTGAGACACGGAATAGTTCGACGGAATCGAGATCAGTCTATGCACGTGATCTGCACATAAATGCCCTTCTTCGATCCAACACTCCTTCTGTCGTGCCAGTTCGTGAAAGATTTTTCCTAATCCTCAGACCTGATTAGATTATTTATGCAACAAAGCCAACATATATAACAATCATAGACAACAGAAGAGTAGTTGCTACGCAGTTCCCCTCAGGGGTAACGCAGCATCATTCCACAACATTGTTGCGATCGCCCTTAATTCCGTTTCTCGCAGTTCAGGGACTCTTATCGATCGCCACCAAGTCTGTAAAACCTGGATCGCTTCTGACGATCGAGGTTTCCTTAATGCCAAGGCATTACCCCAACAAAAACCGTTACCAAGAGCGGATAAACTCACGAACTGCCCGACGAAACTCCTGCCCTTTTGGATCACCTGGAAGCGCGATCGGGTCAGCCGAGAAAACATAGTAAACGTCTCCACCATCGGTCACCTCAAAGCTGGCAGAGCAGACTTTTGCCCAATCATCGAGATGACGACGCGCGATCGCAGGTTCTAACCGAGTCGCAGTCGCAAAATCGAGTAGAGAAATCCGTCCGCGATTGACTTGCAAAAGCTGGAAAAACCGTTCTCGCAGTGCGTGACGATGTGCTTTAGCGCTGCCGTAGAGAAGAAGCCCGCCCACTGCGGAGGGTGCCAAGCCAAAGATCACGGTTGGTATCCACAGAGCCGCTAATGCCCAACCTGTCGGATGCCACAATGCCATACCTAGCAGCAGCCCGATCGACACCGTGCCGCCGCCACATAGAAACAACCCACCTACTAGCTTTCCTGCAACACTCAAAAAGCGATTCATCCCCATGCCTCGCGTTAGTTCAAAGATTTTTACCCCAGAGGAGCCTCTTTCACACTAGCTCGTTTTTTTCGATCTGGGAGTGGCTCGATCGCACGGCTAACCGTCCTTCAAACTCCAAAGAATTTTTGTTTGAAGATGGATTTCCTTACGCAAACCTCGGAGGTTTTGGAAAAGACTGAAAACAACTTCCCCACTGTTTTAATACTTGCGATAGATTACACTTAGACATTTTGTGTCTATCTCACAATCTTTCGGGTTCCTCTGCTCCTTCTGAACTTACAAGATGCCTGATCTTCAAATTCTCAACAGTGCGCGAACTGTACATCTGACCGAAGTCTCTGCTACTGAGTTTCCTGCTTCCAGTCATTATAAGTATAAGTGCCGAGTGCAGCTTCTCTCCCAGGAAGGTGAATCACTACTGCAAAAGGATTTATTTTCCCGAATGCAGCCAAGCTGGTTAGTAGAATTAAAGAATCAGGGAGACTGCACGATCGTCCTTACTCTGTGCTATCGGGAAGGCGATATTAGCAACCCCTGGCAGGATGCGGGCACCGTGACCTTTACAACCCAGGAGTCTTTAAACGGCGACTCCAATGCCGATCTAGCGTTTCCGATTACGACCTGGGAACAAGCCCCGCAGCTAAAGCTGAAAGTCCGGTTGACCGAAAGCACGAGTGAAGCCAGCAGCAGCACGGTTGCAGTCTTCAGTCAGCAGAATGGGTTTCGTCGTCGCAAAGGCACGGCAGAAAAAGTGGAGATTGATCTACCTCAGTCCCGACCACTGACTGCACAGGACGAAGTGATCGTCAAAGACGTGTGGAACAAGCTACGGGCGTGGAAAGAGCTAGAGATGGAAACGTTTCTGAAGCGGCTGTTGCTAGAAGAGCCAGATCTTGAATATCTGTTTGGGGAAGCGATCGATAGCATGAACGACTTCTTCTATGAGTTGTTTGACTGCGCGATCCACCAGCTTCAGCCCGAAACTCAAAATATCGTCGGTGAACCTTTGATGGGCATCCCGCCTGAAAAAGGCGATGGACTGGATTCGGTTGAGGATTACGGCAAGTTTTTTGCAGGAATCGGGCTACGTCCGCAGCACTGAATCAAGGCGCGGCAGGTGTGGATGTGGATGCTGCCATCGATTCCGTATCTGGAGGAGTACGATCGCGAGGATCTGCAAAAAGGCGCAAACTCTGCCCTCTACAAATTCTTTGATACTCATATTATTCTGCCGATGACTGCGGCAGTACGTCGATACAATGATGCTCTGCCGCCAGAGATGCTGCAAGAGATGGCAGCTTGCTGGGAGGTGTTTGGTCAAAACAAGCAGCAAATGGGGATGGAGTTTTACCAAATCCTGTTTGAGAATTATCCCTCCGTGTTGCCGATTTTTGGACGGGCAGATATGGATCATCTGTCGATGCACCTGTTTCAAGCGCTAGAATTTTTGGTGCGCTGTCTGCGGAGCGGCAGCAGTGAGGAGATGTTGCAAGAACTGCGCTTTTTAGGACAGGTTCACAGTTTTGCGGAAGTTCCGACGTGTGCTTATCCTGCCATTACAGATACGCTATTTACCCTATTTGAGAAGTACCTGACAGACTTTACCCCAGAGTTACGGCACGGATGGCAAACGCTGATGGATCGCGTCGTCGGCGTGATTAAGCTACCGATGCTCAATCAAGAGCGCATTCTCAAAAAAGCCAAGCAGTTCCTTGATCTGATTTCGTCAGAACAGGCATGGGAACTGGAGGACAAAGAGCGCCGCTGGAAAGAGATTCGTGAGGAAGTCAACGCGACGGGAACCTACGCCCACACTTATGAAGAACTGGCGTATGGCACTCAGGTTGCGTGGCGCAATGCCTCCAAGTGTGTCGGGCGAATTTCCTGGAACAATATGGTGGTGCGCGATCGTCGCCACATTACTGACCCCGATGAGATGTTCCGCGAATGTCAGGAACACGTCAAGTTTGCAACCAACGGCGGCAACTTGCAGATTACGATGACCGTCTTCCGCCCCAAGCAGCCCAAAGAACGCTGGGGTTCGCGCTTCTGGAATTCGCAACTCTATCGCTATGCGGCGTATAGAATGCCTGATGGCAGCATCATGGGCGATGCGGCAAATCTGGGTCTGACCGATGCCATTATCAAATTTGGCTGGCAACCGTCAGAACCCCGCACTGCCTATGACATTCTGCCTCTGGTGATCGAGGTTCCGGGTCAGGAGCCAAAAATGTATCACTGGCAGCCAGAAGAAGTGCTGGAAGTGCATATTGAGCATCCTACCGTTCCAGAAGTTAAAGAGATTGGGATGCGCTGGTATGCCATTCCTGCGATCAGCAATTTCTCGGTGCATATTGGCGGCATCCAGTATGGCTGTATGCCTTTCAACGGCTGGTATATGGACACCGAAATCATGCGAGATTTCCTCGATGAGTCTCGCTACAACAAAATGGAGGAGATTGCCCAAGTTCTGAAGTTAGACACCAGTTCTGAGCAGACTTTGTGGCGCGATCGGGTGGCTTTAGAACTCAATGTGGCCATTCTCCACTCCTTCCAGAAAGCGAAAGTGACAATGGTCGATCACCAAACGGCATCGCGTCAATTCCTCACCCACGACTTGCGGGAGAAAAAAGCAGGGCGGGAATGCCCTGGGGACTCCGGTTGGGTGGTTCCGGCAGCAGGCGGCAGTACCTGTCCGGTTTGGCATCACCAGATGCGCGATTTTTACCTCGAGCCTGCCTATCACCATGCCGCTGATCAGTGGGCGATCGAAGACGGCATCGACTTGGACAAACTAACGGCGGTTGCGGATGAAGACGGGGACAGACAAGATCGGATTTTGATTCTCTACGCCTCTGAAACGGGAACCGCAGAGGGGTTTGCTCGTAAAGCCGCACGGCAGTTACAGCGATTCCGCCCGAAAGTGATGGCACTCGACGAATACCCGGTTGAAACCCTAGCGAGTGAGAAGCTGCTGCTCATTGTCACCTCGACGTTTGGCAATGGCGAAATGCCCAGCAACGGTAAGCGATTCTTGCAATGGTTGAAACAGCAGCCTGCGGGGTCGCTCGGTGGCTTGAACTATTCTGTATTGGGCATCGGCAGCACCGTGTATGAGCAGTTCTGCGCGGCGGGAACTTCTGTAGATAAAGCTTTAGCAAAAGCGGGAGCGAATCGCGCGGCTCCTTTGCATAAAGGGGATGAGATTAAAGGTCAAGCAGACACCTTCAAGCAATGGTTGGGCTTGATCTCTCGCGTGTTGGGTGAAGATGCAACCGCTGGCGATTCGGCAAGCGCAACGGCTCCCAAACTCGCCGTGACCTTCCTAGACGAGACGAATCTGCCGCCCCTTGCTGCTATTTCAGGCGATCGTGGCATTGCCGTTCCCGTGATTGCCAACGACGAATTGCTGCAAGAAGTGATTCCGGGCAGCCGTTCTACTCGTTACATCGCTTTCGACATTGCCGATACTAGCTTGCAGTATGAAACGGGCGATCACGTTGCCGTTTATCCCTGCAATCCACCGGAACTGGTCGATCGCCTCTGTGCGCGAGTTGGAGTTTCTCCAAACACCTACTTTACAGCTCAGTACGTCACGCCCGATGGACAGACCACAGACGATCAGCCTCCGGTTGCCGTTCCGACTACGGTTGTTCAGCTACTTTCTGAAGAACTCGATCTGGCATTACGCGAACCCTTTAACGAGTTGTTGGCGTACCTATACTCCGTTGCTCAAAATCCGCAAGAAAAGCATCGCTTAGAAACCTGGCTAGAGATTTTGCGGCAGGGCGAAGATCATTCTGACAGTGTGGCGCTCAGGAAGACGATTACCGACACCTGCATGAGCGTTGCCGATCTGTTTGATCAGTTTCCTTCGGCTCCGATCTCGTTAGACGTTTTGCTAGAACTGTTACCCAAGCAAAAGCCGCGCCTCTACTCCATTTCCTCCTGTCCGTTGCTGCATCCTCAGCACATTCAAATTACGGTAGGAGTCCTACAAATCAAAACGGATGCGAACAAGACGAGACAGGGGCTTTGCTCTAACTATCTGTCTGGACTGCAACTTGGCTCTCAGGTTCGCATTGGGGTTCGCACCTCTGGATTCCGTCCCCCGATCGATGCTCAAGCCCCGATGCTGATGGTCGGCCCCGGCACTGGAGTATCACCGCTGATTGCCTTCCTACAATATCGGGAAGCGCTGCAAAAGCAGGGAACAACCTTAGGGGAGGCTTGCCTCTACTTTGGCTGTCGCAATCATACTGATTTCCTCTACGGCGACCAACTGATTACTTGGCAAAATCAAGGCGTGTTGACTGATCTACAAGTTGCCTTCTCTCGTTTAACAGACCAGAAAGTCTATGTTCAAGGCTTGATGCAAGAGAACGCCCAAGCACTTTGGCGATCGCTAAGTCATCCTCAGTGTCATTACTATGTCTGTGGTGACGCGAAGATGGCAGACGATGTGTTTGAAGGGTTTATGACGATCGCTAAAACGATCGGTCAACTCTCCCACGTTGAAGCCGCCGCGTTTTTCGATCAGATGAAGAAAGAACACCGTTTTCATACCGATGTGTGGGGCGTGCAGCTCAACTTCAAGCAAGCGATTCAACAGGTGCAAAAGGACAACTACTCGAAGGCTGAGAAGTGGCTGGAGCGAGTAAAACAACCTACGGATGAATCAGTAGCCACCGAGGAAAGCCAACCATTAATGGTTTAGACAAATTCAGCCTAATCTGAGAGAGCCAAGAGACTATGATTAGGCTTCCTGGCTCTGTTTTTTTAATGTCAGTTCGACAGAAGTAGTTCACTCTGATTGTGAATTTGGGAAGCCCCCTTGTATCTTTCAGAAGCATCATGAAAGCTCCTCTATTTGTCTGCCCCTTGAGTCCAATTGAACGAACGGCACTCAAATAAGGATTACGCTCCAGAGATGCCTTCATCCTACGGCGCTGTCAAATTCTGCTCTCAAGTGCCAAGCATCAACGCCCCAAGCAGATCGCCACTCAACTCGGCTGTAGTGTGCAAACGGTGAGAAATACGATTCGAGCGGTTGAGCGTGACGGACTCCAGTGTTTGCAAGCCCAATCGACCTGTCCGACAACGGTGGAACCAATGTTCAATTCTGCAAAGCAAGAACAACTACGCGCCCTATTGCATCAGAGTCCACGCAACTTTGGCAAGGCTTGGATTGTCTCACCCGATGAGCAATACGCGCTAAAAAAGCATCAACGCAACCGATTGATTTGCTTGAGTGAACAGTATCCGAATTGGGCACTGGATCTGCACACAAATTGACTGCACCAGAACTGAAAGTCCGAATTTGTCAGTATTTTGATTGTCCCTTACTCGATTCGCTTGCAAAGCAGGTTTCCTAAAATTGCACTAGCTAAACTTGGCGATCGCCGGAATGATCTTCCAGTTTGGCAGAGGTATCGATCGAGTCAACTCGAAACCTGGGTGGAGTATAGTCTTGGGGTAGATAACTGCCTGGAATTGTCGTCGTATTGCCATCCCGAAGCGCTGAGTAGTGTGGCGAACAGATTTCAATCTCTGCTTCGTTAAACTTATCTTGAATGTTTTGATGAAGCGTGGAATAGATGGCGGGCATCTTTTCAGGATGAACGGTATGAGCTCTCAATTCATAGTTGACGTAGAAATCGGTAAGAGCAGTTTGCAGCACAAAGGGAGACGGGTTTGGCAGAATATCCGCCGTAGCAAGGGCAGCTTCAACTAAAATTTGGTGAACCCTACGCCAGGGAACGTCGTATCCTAACGTAACAGTTGTGTGCAAAATCAGGGGCGTATTGCTGTCTCTCACTAAAGCACTATAGTTGGTAATATTGGCTGCCATGAGCGCAGCATTGGGAATCGTCACGAGTTCATTGTTTAAGGTACGAATTCGAGTCACAAGTGCCAGTTTTTCCTCAACATCTCCCAAAACGCCTCCGATTTGGATGCGATCGCCCAGTTGAAATGCTCGTGTATACACCAGAATGAAGCCAGACACAATATTGGCAACGGCTGCGGTTGCCCCCAGCGAAACGAGCGCTCCCAAAAATAGGGAGATCCCTTGAAAAGCAGGTGATCTCGATCCAGGCAGGAAAGGGAAGGCGACAATGACCGCCAGCGCGATAATTAAGTAAGACAACAGACGGTAAGTGGGTTCTCCCCACTCAGGATAAAACCCGCGAATTGAAAAGGCACGGCGGCTGATCCCGTCAAAAACGCGTTTGAGAAAACGCAGCAGGTAATAAGTTGCAATCACAATCAGCCCCACCATCAGCAGGCTGGGCAAATAATTGACAAACGCAGTCCAAACCGTCACGCCTAAATTGCGGACATAGCTAAACAGGTGGCTGGCAAGCGGTCGAGTTTGAGGAAACAGGTTGAGAATCAGCGAGAAATAAACGTAGAGAATCGTTAGAATTAGTCCTATCCGCAGCAGACTGGTCAGATCCAGCAGCAAATCTGATAGTTGATCTGAGGACATTAGCTCAAAGTTTTGAATCTGCAAGCTCGGAACCCGGCGGTTTCGCTGTCTATCTAACCAGCGATGAAAATGAGGAACTGCATTATTGAGAATGATCAACAGCACAATCAGAGCGATCGTGCAAACTACAGCAATGATTGCTGCCCGGATCAAGTAGCTGGCGCTACGCTCTTGCCTGTACTGACTCACAGATTGCCGGATGTGCTGCGAATAATCATTCGTCAACGCTTGCTGAGATAGCCCTGCTGCTTTTGCATCTGCTGCTGAGACAGTCACTAAGATATTATCCTCAGCGTAGATCACAGAATTTCCTTCTACCGAGGCAGTTGCGATCGCCTCTAGTGGAATTGACTGGTTATCAGCAAAACGCTGCAATCGATCGGAAACTCGCTGCGCCCGTTGTTCAAGTGAGGCAAACTGAGATTTGTCGCGAATCACAAAGACAGGCTGGTTATCTAATTTCACTGCTGCGCTAGCAGCTTTACCTGTCGTAACAGGTGGCGTTTGCGAGACTACGCTAAGCGAAGTTGTGACGATCAAAGCTGCAATCAAACAGATCAAGGCTGCTGCGCGGATGCATCGCCGGATGGGATAGGAAAGCGATCGCCAAGAATGATGGAAGGAGATTGGCTGCTGGTTCATTGAGTCATCATGGAAGGCGAGTAGAGTAAAAGTTTTTAACAAATAAAAGATTTTAGAACAAGAAGGTAAGGAGATATGACCTGCTCAGAAAGTAGCAGATGGCGATCGCTTTATCAATTTCCTACCTTCCTTTAAACTCTTACTTGCAACACCAAATTCATCGATAATGCAGAGATGAACGATCGAGAACACCCCCATGAGAAAAGCAACCAGTAGTTATCCTGCTCTGTCTCAAAAGTTAGATAGCTGAAAATCGTTACATACGCTAGGTTTGAGAAGACTGATTCCTAACGAATTGCTCAATTAAAGTTTTAATTATTTTTCTATGTTTTCACGCATCGTCCAAACTAGCTCTCGACAAGGCGAAATTGTCGAAGTCGTGCTACGCAACGGCTGGGACTATATGAGACGGCTGTTGACCGGAGGCAAAGTTGATGAACCCAAACTGCCGCCCCCTGCTGTTTTGCGAAACATCTTAGTCGAGCTTGGACCCGTCTATGTCAAACTAGGACAACTCCTCAGCACCCGTCCTGACCTGCTGCCCGCCGAATATATCGACACGCTTTCAGCCCTGCAAGCCGAGGTGCCCCCCGTTGATTGGTTAGAAGTTGAAATTGTGATTCGGCAACAGTTGCACCAATCGCTCGAAGAAACCTTTGCCTCAGTCAATTATCGACCCGTCGCGGCAGGGTCGATCGCTCAAACTCACCGTGCTACGCTCAAAGACGGTCGAGATGTGGCGCTCAAGGTTCAGCGTCCGGGCTTAGAGATTGTGATTGAGCAAGACATCGCCCTGATCCGCTTGATTGCCAGGCTCGTTTCCCAAACCGATTTTGGACAATATTACGATATTGTCTCGATCGCCGAAGAATTTACGCAAGCGCTGCGAGCCGAACTCGATTTTACTCAAGAAGCTCACAACACCGATTTGCTGCGGCGCAATCTGCAAGCCTCTCGCTGGATCGAGCCAAATCGCCTAACGGTGCCCGAAATTAATTGGGATCTGACCACTGAGAAACTGCTGGTGATGGAGTGGCTCGACGGAGTGCCGCTTTTAGCCGCTAACTTTGCAAATCCGGCGTTTGATGGCAATGCCGATCGAGAACGCGAAGAAATTTCAACGCTGTTGTTAAAAGCCTTTTTTCAGCAGATTTGTCTCGACGGATTTTTTCATGCCGATCCGCACCCCGGCAATTTGTTTTATCTGCGAGATGGACGGATTGCGCTCTTTGACTGCGGCATGGTGGGGCGACTCGACCCACGCACTCAGCAAATTTTGCTGGAATTGATTTTGTCGATCGTCAACCTCGATGCTAAACGTTGCACTCAATTAGTATTACAACTGGCTCCCCCGGCTCACCCGGTCAATCGCATCAAGCTCGAAACCGAGTTTGATCAACTGCTGCGGCGCTACTATAGCCTCAATATTTCGCAGGTGAATTTTAGCAAGCTCGTTTACGAAGTCTTACAGATAGCGCGAAGTAACAAAATTCGCATTCCTGGCAATTTAGGATTGTGTGCAAAAGCGATCGCCAACTTAGAAGGCATTGCCCGCACCCTTGATCCTAACTTCAATATTCCCAATAAAATTCGTCCGATGATGACGGAAGTGTTTCAACGTCAAATCGTCGGAGAAGCCCCGTTAGCGGCACTGCTGCGAACCGTGCTGGATGTCAAAAACCTCTCGTTGCAGTCTCCGCGTCAGGTCGAGATGTTGCTCGATCGCGTCACGTCAGAAACGTTGCAGTGGAATCTGTCAGTCAGAGAGCTAGAGCCAGTTCGCCGGGCCCTAGACACGTCTGCAAATCGGCTTTCGTTCAGCGTTGTGGTCGGGTCGCTAATTATTGGAGCAGCCATTATTTCTGCCAATACTCAATCGAGTCAAGTCTACTGGGTGAGTGATGTTTTGTTTGCAGCCGCGAGTTTTCTGGGACTGTGGCTGATTTGGGGAATCATTCGATCAGGGCAGTTGAAATAGATCGACTCGTCTACCCAGGAAAGCTGCTGCCAAACTGCTACGACGAGTGGATCGAACCGGAACAAGAGCGGCTGCATCAAGCCTGTATTCGCGTTTATACCTGGCTGATCCAACAATTGTAAACGCAACAAGACTACAGTGCTGCCCTTCGCTATGCCCAACACCTGTTGCGAATCGATCCACTGAATGAAGTCGCCTATGCCGCTTTGACAGAGTTGTATACGTTGAGTGGCGATCGCGCCAATGCATTCCAGACCTATCAACGCTGCATAATAATGTTGCGTGAAGAGTTAGGGGTTGATCCGAGTGCGAACACTCGCAAACTCTATGAGCAGTTCTCCCACAAGGGCGAGAGGAGAGCCGGAAAGTTTCTTTGCTCCCTTCTCCCATTCAGGGAGAAGGGTTGGCGAGGGCTTCGCCCCACTTCGTGAGGAGGGTGGAGCAGGCTCAAGCCACTCAGCGGTTTCTCTTTAACGACAATGAAACCACCCTGCTAAACCCCCAATTCTGGGGAACTTCAAGCCCAGAATTTAGGTTCAAAGTCCCCCAATTTTGGGGGATTTAGGGGGCAGCCCAGATTGGCAACCGTAGCGAAAAGCTTCATCGAATTCACGTTAAACCAGTCAGAGTCAAACCTATGTGCAAACTTTGTGCGATCGCGGCACGGTATCCCGCTTCCCGTGTCCGTCAGGATTCGCTTGTCTTTAATCTCAGTCAATTTGCAGTCGCTATTGAGACAAAGCTGGAGGCAAAACCATTGTCTGAGCAGCCTCAAGATCAATCGCTAACCTATACTCAGGAGAAACCATCATGAAAGTGAAAGAGACAAACTACAACAAGCTAGAACTCATTGCTGAAAAGCTTTACAGCAACCAAAAACTTTCCAGATTCGGATCAAATCTTGGTCGAATTCTGATCAATTTCTTTGAATCAGTTTTCAAGACGAATGAGCCAAAGATCTATGAATCAAGAGACAAGCTTGGCAATTTTTTCTGGACAGGCTATGAACCGCTTCTCGATCGCAAAATGTTCTTTAACTCTGAAGCAGAAGTACGAGCATGGCTCGATCGTCGCCATTACCAGTAACGCAATCAACCCTGAAATCAAACCTGAGGAGATTACATCATGAAACGTCAACTATTTGTGATCGGTCTAGCCGCCGTCTCTGCTTTAGCACCACTAGACATAAACTAAGAGGAACTACAGTTAATCGCTAAATCTTGCACACGAGAACGATCGCGGCAAACCGAGCTGCCCGCTCCTCATTCCAGCAGCGAGATGCTTGCCACCACTCCCAGAGCGGACGGCTTCCTTTGCTTCTATTGCAGCGTTGACAAACTGCGGCGAGATTAGACTTCACATCTAACCCGCCCTTCGATCGAGCCACAATATGATCCAAGGTCAAAAACCGAGGAACGCATCCACAAAAAGCACAAGCCCCGTTAAATCGCTGCTTAACCGCTGCTTTAATCTTATGCTTTTGTGGTCTGACCAGTTCTTTCAAAGGTGCCTGTGCGCTCATCTGAGTTTTCTATAAGATGGTTTTATCTTATAGCAGGCGACAAAGAGATGCCATTGGCTATTTCCCTTTGGCTGGCAAATTAGCTAGAGGGCTGAATACGGCTTTGGTGAATTCGACCATTTCTGGAGTGACCCCGGTATTCTCGACATCTACCTTAGCTCCAAATGCTTCGACTTCAAAGGATCTCATATTTCCTGCCAGAAGCATCATTGAGGCTGCCAATCCAACTGCCAGGATGTTCTTTGCTGCACCTCCTTTTCGATCGGCATAAATATCCAATGCTTTTTCTAGAAGGGGAGACAATCTAGGATTTTGTGCTAAAGCCTGCAAGATCTGGCGAGAGACTACGATCGATTCCTGATCATCTAACTGGATTTCTTCCTCTTCTAGGGAAAGCTGTTCAATGCGAGAAAACCCTGGAATTTCGCGAATAGAAGGTGGAATGTCTTCAAACAGTGGCTCTAAGTCGCCAACCACGCCATCCAACAGACTTTGATTAAAGTACTGGAGGAATTCGACTACCCGGAGATCACTGAATGTGTTGATGCGATCGCTTAAATTAGAGGTCATGAGTTCTTCTCCTAAATTGAGTTAAGGTCATATTTACCGCCAATCTCCTGACAAACTAAACGCTGCCCAGAAGTATTCAAGATGTTTTGTGGCTTCGTACTCAGGCAGCGAATTTTTCTTCATCAAGTTCAGGACACTTTCGCGCCAAGCCACAGCCCGCGAAACTCCCTCGAATAGCCACTTCTGATAAAACATCTCACTGAACTCGGCGACCCATTCCACATCCACATCCCAGTGAGTCGCTAATAAACTGGTTGCTCCAGCTTGTAGCAAAGCCCATTCTAGCCCAAGGGCATCTCCCCCAATTCCTTCTTTTGCCAGACCACTCACGCAGGCTGACAGAGTGACATGACTTCCCCAAAAATCCAACTTGCGATCAAATACCTGTTGGGGTGTGAGTAGAGAACTATCCATTCCTTCTTTAGTCGCGGGTAATTGTCCATGTTGTGCCAGAAGCAAGCCTGAATTCTCATAAGGATTAACTTCACGATTCTCATGATCCCGATCAGGAAAAATGCCATGTGTCGCAAAGTGAACCAATCTTTGTTTGAAGGGAAGTGCAGCAACCGTTGGCAAATCTGCATCTTCTTCAGCAACAATTTGTCCAGTTAACCGACTTTGCCTGAGCCACTCTGGAACTCGACGAAAAGCAGCTAGTTTTTCTTCAACATTACTGAGTTCAGGATTGCGATCGCTCTGTGCCGAGATACGAACAGCAGTATATTGGGCAGGACGAAGAGGTTTTCGGTTGAGAATTGCTGTTAATGCAGCAGCACCATGAATCCGCGATACCGAGAAGAACTGTACTAAAGGTTCTCCTCGGAATGGAATGTAGTGGAGTGGAATCAAATGCAATTGAGCATCTGGACAGTAACAAAGATGATCGTCTTGTTGCAGGATTGATTGCTCAACCAGATCTTCTAGCCAGCTAACCAAGGGAGCCAATCGATTAGTTAAGTCACTGACAACAGACCTTACTCTGCTAATGCTCTTGCCCCAGTTTTGAGGATTGAGAGGATCATGATCTTTGTTATCGTACCCTAGCCATTCCTGAAGTTGAGTCTTACCCAATGGAATCGGATCATCGGGAATATGAAAGGTTCCATCTTTTGCAATTAATACCACATAGGTTTCTTCAGCATCGACAAAATACGTCAGATAGTGAGCATTTTTCTGTTCCTTTAATTTGTCAAAAAATTGAGTAGGTATTGAAAAGGATGGATCTTGTTCAAGCTGATTCGTTTGTTTCAGCAGAACATCTGCTAAGTATCTCCCCTTTCCTCCTTCTATGGCTTGCATTAGTTCTGCCGGGCGGTTGAGTTGATGGAGCGATCGACACAGACTGCTAAACAAGTGAGGAAATTTATCCATTACTCCAGCGCGTTCCAGTGGATTGGCGATGCGACTGCGGATTACTTCTAGATTTGCCCACAGCGTTTTCAGAGTTTCAACTGCTTGGGGATATTGGGCAACCCGGTTGTAATACAGATACAAGATCCATAGTGCATCGTTTTCTTCCTCGGCAAAGTGGTGGTCTCTTGCCCACTGCAAAGCATCTGTCAGCACTGATCCAGCTTGCTCAATCTCTTTAGCTTCAGGTTGTTGTTTTGGAGAAAAGATGAGACCAGCGTGTCGTAACCGCTGCCTGAGTTGGTCTCGATTGCGAATTGGGTTCTCAAACTGGAATGGATCAAGTTCTGTCGATCGATCGCCGTGATATGCGTTGATTATATCGGATGGGTTTCCTCCACTTAACACATGAGTCATCCAATCCATTGCTCGTTGGGATCGAATTGCCCACTCTTCTAAGGAACCAGGGATGTCCTGATCGATCATCAGTTCAAGCTCTGCGATAAAGTCTGCATATTCAGGGGCGATCGCTGCAAGTGACTTAAGCATTTCAAGCATTTTGTAGCGAGTTTGCTTAATCGTCTCAACGTAGTTTGTTTTTTGTTGTGCCAGAACTATTACTAATTGCTTGATATTCTCCAATCGCTCATTTAGATCCACTTGTCTCTGATGGTCAGCAGGACGATCGACTGGAATGAGTGCCTGCCAATCTGTTTGCTTCAGAAGGGTTTCTGCCTGCTCAAAATGGGATTGATCGAACTGTTCTGCATTAACTTGAGCCAGGTTAATGTGAGCTTCAACTTGATCTAGTAGGAGTTCTGGTGTCATGTCCTTAGATTCTCTGGCTTCCAACCACTGAATCGCTTCTGACGTAAACTGAAGCACCTCAGGATGTTGCCCTGAAGCTTTAAGAGCGATCGCATAATTATGTGCCCCGCCTTCAGCAGTGGTCAGGAAGTTTCGATTCTGACTTGCGTCAAATAATTGCTGTGAAAGTTGATATGCAGCTTTGCTAAGTGCCATTCCCAGTTCAATGTCACCGCCTTGACAGTAGGGATCGCTCCAAATGTTTAGCCCTCTTAGCGCCAAACCAAGTTCTGAACTGAGAACTAGTTGATTTTCCATATGAGACCGGGGAAGCTCGGCGAAAAAAGCTTTTCGGGCAGTGATGTCACCACTTTTGAACAGTTGCATGACATTTTCCACTGTGATGGTTGTCGAAACTACCATTAGCTCAGGTAGGGTGGAAGTAATTCTCCTATCGTCAGTATCATCAGCATTCTGTGATTGGGCTTGAAATAAAACTGTTCTAAAGTATTTCAGCCTTAACAACGCCTCGTAACGTTTGCTGTTCCCCCACTGCTCGTTTTCTGCTTGCAGCATCGTCATAAGAACTCGAAAACACGTGGGACTCAGCAACTGTTGACGATCGACCCAAGCATACTCAACGGCTAAGGACACCGTTGGTGCTGTGATGATTGCTTCAATGATCTCTCTCGCTTGATTTTCATTCATACTGCCAACCTTTCAGAAAATACTTAGTCCTACCCTGCTCTAAATACGAGCAAAATGGACATCGGAAGTCAATCTGGTTGAGAAATTGGTACATTTCCCTTTCAAGCTTCGCCCATTAGCAGATATTTCAAGATCTAACTGCCCAGTCACACCATTGGCAAACCGATAGTCAATGTGAACAAATCGTCCAGAAATGGTTCCCTCCCCTTGCATCCCTAGAATTCCCCATGTTTTCCCCTGCATTTGCAACCAACTTCCACTATGAGTGATTGAGTAATTCAGGGCAGAAAAGAAACCACCATCAACATCTCGCCAGTTACCACTCAAGTTGATGGATTGCTGAGTGACGGTTGGCTGATGATTAACAGAGGGTTGCCATTCCTGAGGTTGCTTGTTGCTTAGATGGTCTACAAGAAGATCAATAGCTGTAGCTCGAACCCCATCTTCTGGTAAATTAAGTTTCCCTTTGAGGGAGTCTCCTAATTTATGCAGCAATTTTGTTTTGGAAGGAACGGCTTGTTGCTGTGCTCCGGGTGCTGGTTGTTCTGGCTCCTCAGGTTCGGGGGCTTTGGTTGAACTGTTTCCGGCATCCAGCTTCTTCAGATAGTTCTGGTATTCAGTTTCGTTTTTGAAAAATGATACAGCTTCCTTGAGTAGTGATTGCCTCGTTTCTGCTTTTCGCCCATTACGTTGGTTTTCTTTGTATAACAAATTCTGTAACTTGTCATAGTTGAACTGCCGAGTATCTTGTCTTGATAGATCAAACATGTCAAAGTAATCGTATTCATCACTCATGATCAATTTACTCCTCAGGTTACTCGTAGCCCTTGTACTTTCGCAGTCACTTTTCTCATCTCTTCCCCAGACAGCAGCGCATGATTTTCGATATTTGCAACAAGTTCAACCCCAGACTCCAACTCTTTAGCATGGAGCCGAACCATGCCTGATTTGTCATAACCCAACCGCACTTGAATCTTGGCTGTCCCTTTGGATTTGGGAGGAATTCCTGTCAACACGCCTGCATCGCCGACTTTGGTGCAATATTCAGGGTTCTCATCTTCTCCCTGAACGATCTGGATGCGGGCTTCTGTTTGATTGTCTTCAAAGGTGGTGAAAATTCCTTCCCCTTCTGCTGGAATTTCAGAGTTTTTCTGAATCAACTTGAAGTTGATATCTTCCTCGGCATCGTTCTTAGCAATGATGCCCAATGAGTGGGCCGTTACATTGCGGACTTTGGGAGCGGCAATCGCTTTACCACCTGCACCTCGTAAGGTTATTCCTCCTAGACCCGCCGCATAAATTGCTGCACCCATTGCCACAACTTCATCTGGGTTAATCCCTGTTTCTGGTTCTTTGCCCGTCAGAGCTTTAACCATCTTTTGCACTAGCGGAATGCGGGTTGAGCCGCCTACCAACAGCACCTTGTCCACGTTGCCCCATTTCAGTGCAGCAGCTTCTAGCACCTTCTCAGTTAAAACCTGAGTTTGATCAATATCAGAAGTAATCAGGTTTTCAACTTGTTCTCTCGTCAGCTCAATATCTAATACCTTCCCCTCTGCGGTGAGATTTATATAGATCTCCACATCTTTAGACAGGTCTACCTTGGCAACTTCGGCTTTATTGCGGAAGTCTTGATATGTTCTAAGATTTTCTAGGGGATCAGCTTGGTGAGTTGACCTAAACTGTTCAGCAAAAAAATTGCAGATCGCTTCATCAAAATATGTGCCACCCAGCGATTTATTGCCTTCAGTAGCCAGCACCTTGAGTTCTCCTCCACCAACCACTCGTAGAACTGTGACATCAAAGGTTCCACCACCTAGGTCATAAACCAGGATGGTCATGTTTTCCTGTGTTTGTTTGATGCCATAGGCAATAGCAGCCGCAGTTGGTTCATCAATGATATCCAGTACTTCAAAACCTGCAATCCCTCCAGCCTGTTTTGTCCTTTGCCGCTCCAAATCCCCAAAATAGGCAGGCACTGTGATCACTGCCTTTGTCACCACCTCTCCTAAAGCTTTTTCAGCATCCTGCTTCAGATTCTTGAGAATTAGTGCAGAAATCTCCTCCGGTCGGTGAGTCGTACCACTGTCATCTGGTGGGGTCAAGTAGTCTGGGTCAGACATACGACTCTTGATAAACTGAACCACATTTTTAGGCTGGGCAACGGCGGCATTTTTGGCTGTCCGACCTACTGCCACCTGATCGTTCTTCCCAAACCTGACAACAGAGGGTGTAATATTCTGTCCTTCCGCATTTTTGATGATCTCAGCTTGCCCATGCTCATTCACATACGCCATAGCTGACATGGTTGTTCCCAAATCGATGCCAATAACCTTAGCCATATTTTTTCTCCTTTTGGGTGACTAGAACTGCTGACTGGAATCCGTTGTAGCTTCAGACACGGTTTGCCCTTCATACCTGCCGACAATCACCTGTTCTGGTCGTAGAAGGCTGTCACGGTATTTAAATCCTTGCCGATGGACTTTAAGTACTTTCTGATCGTCTTCTGGTGAATGGACTAACCGAACATCTATTGCCTCTTGGGTGGCTTCATCAAACCGCATGGAGCCGTTGTGTTTGATTAGCTCAACCTCCTGTCTCTCCAACGTCTTAAGCATCTGTGCCTGAAAACTCTGGAGCCGACTAATCAAATCTTCTCGCTGCATATTCGCTAACGTTGTTTCGTCAAGAGTATCTTCAAGGGTGTCAAACAACCGAAGCAGATCCTTCAACACTCGCTGTATGACGTGTTTAAAGACAAAATCATCACGATAAGCCGTTAACTGGTTATAAAGCCGATCGAACAAAACTGCCTTGGTGGTGTCGTCTTGAATTTTTTCCTGAAACAGAACGTTTAGTTGATCGAGCTTGTCAAGAATAGAAGGATAGTTAGGCTCAAGCTCTTCGACATTAGATTGTCCAGCCTGGATCGGCTCTGGCTCGTTTTCCGAGTTATTCACGGACTCAAGGATCTGTCTGTCTATATCCTGACTTTCAGTGTCTTGCTTTGGCTTATTGTCGGGGGCTTTCTCTTGTTCCATTTTGAGTTCCTCCAAACAGATGTTCTCGGTTAGGGGCAGCCAACGAACTGGCTTGTGAGGCTTAAGACGAGCGCTGGAGAGATGGAAATTCTCCACTGTCGCTCTTAGATTTATTTACTCCCATGTTTACAACGTTATGCAACGCAATTCCGTAAATTTTCACTTGGGCAAGAGTAAAGTTATGTGATTGTGGCGATCGCCTTCCAATCCCCACAATTCAACCTCTAAAGCAGTTCAAGCTTTTTATCGACGCTGAAAGATTTTGGTAGGGCAGTAGTTAATATTCGTTCGTGATGAGCGATCGCAGTCGATCGCTCATGTTACGGTCTTTTGAATGGCAGAAATTGGGAGTTTAGTGATGTCGGATGCAGCAGTAGTCGGTTCGATCGTCTCAATGTGGCGATATCCAGTCAAGTCGATGTTGGGCGAAGAACTCAACACCACCGAAGTAATGGAACGGGGACTGATGGGCGATCGCGCCTTTGCCTTAGTCGATGCCGAAACAGGTGCGATCATCAGCGCTAAACTGCCGCGCAAATGGGGCGTTTTGTTTGACTGCCGTGCCGCGCTTGATTCTCCAACCCAAGTGAAAATCACCTTACCGGATGGCTCGATCGTCATGGGCAATGCCGCTGACGTGAATGAAATTTTGTCTCAAGCCTTTGGGCGCAAAGTGAAGCTCTCGATCGCTCCTCCTGAAGCACCCAGCATCGAGATGTACACGCCTGACATCGCAGACATCCCGGATGCCAACACCGAGACAAATGCCGCGATTCGCCCCAACACGTTCTTTGATGCCGCAACCGTGCATCTGCTCACGACTGCAACGCTCAATCAGTTTCAGTCTCTCAAGCCCACGTCGAGATTTGAGACGCGACGATTTCGCCCCAACTTTGTGATTCAGCCCATCAGCGGCGCAACGGGGTTTGTGGAAAATGACTGGGTGGGTAAGACTTTGGTGATCGGCGATCAAGTCCGCCTCAACATTACTGAACCCTGTCCGCGCTGCGTTATGACTACGATGCCGCAGTCTGAACTACCCAATGATGTAGACATTCTGCGAACGATCGTCCGACACAATCAAGGTCACGTCGGCATCTACGCTAGCGTGGTGCAGGGCGGCACGATTCGACGCGGCGATCGAGTAGCAATCATCTAATGCTGCGATCGCTATAGCAGTGATTTATAGACAGGCTGGATACTTCACTCGGTAAGCGTCTCAAAGCTACACGGGAGTTTTTGGGGAGCAAGCAGAAAAGCAATACGAATTAGATCTAAGACCGAGGTAGCGCGACCGTAAATGTGCTGCCTTCTCCAAGCTTTGACCTGACGTGAATGCTGCCGTTCATGCCTTCTACTAGCGTCTTGACGATCGCTAATCCTAGTCCATATCCGCCGCTTGATTGCTCTACAGATCCTCGCAGGGGGAAGCGGGCACGAGATTCATCGACTCGATAAAATCGCTCAAAGATGCGGGTTTGGTCGTGAAGGGGAATGCCCACACCGCGATCGTGAACCTGAATCAGAGCTTGTTGATCGGTTTGCTCTAGCGTTAAAGTAATCGGCTGGTCGGGTTCAGAATATTTCACCGCGTTATCAATTAGGTTGATTAAAATTCGTTTTAATCGGCTGCGATCGGCGATAGCTTTGATCGATCGTTCTGCATTCAGAATGATGGCACGACTGCTAAACTTTTCTGACATCTCTGCGACTTCTATCAGCAGATCGTTGAGCGTGATCGATTCTAAATTAAACTGCACATAACCACTGTCTGCTCGTGCCAGATCTAGCAAATCTTGGAGGAGATGAATGGTACGATCGGCTTCAGACGAGGCTGTTTCTAATGCCTCTCGCTGATAGTCAGTTAAATTGTTGCTGCGTCGCAATAGACTTTGCAGATAGCCTGACACCACTGTGAGCGGCGTGCGTAACTCATGGGAAACATTACTGACAAATTGACGCTGTTGCTCCCATGATTCTGAGAGGCGAGACAGCATCATGTTAAAAGTATTTGCAAGCTCTTTAACTTCACTCGGCGCGTGGCGTAATTGCAGCTTTGCCTCTCCTAAATCTTCGGCTGAAATGATGCCAGCCATCTGACTCATCTCGTGTAACGGCTGGAGAGCGCGGCGAATTCGTAGCGAGATCGCAATCATCATGACAACAGTTGAAATCGTACACACCAGAGCTAGACTTTGAATGGCAGTCATCAGTTCATGCTGACCTGCGGTGATGTCTTGTGCCATGTATACTTTGCCCAGCCGAGTACCCTTCACCGCCACAGTCCCTTGATATAAAACCAGGTAACGATCGCCCGCTCGATAGACCTGGGGCTGGAGTGGCATTTCTGCAAGAGACATCAACTCAGCTTTGGCGGTAAAGATAGAATTGAAATCTGCCGATTGAGCCAACAGTTTGCCATCAGGATTTTTTACCCAAATTAGCAACCCCGGAACAGAGACATTGTTAATCGTCTTTTGCAACCCAGCTTCGATCGGCAACATCTCGCTATAAAGCTGCACATCACGAGGAAAGCGACTCGCAATATACTCCACATTTTGCGTGTGCGTGGCAATCAAGATTTGCTGCATTTTCCAACTCGTCCAGATGGCAACACTGCTCAAGCCCAAAATTGACAGCGCTGCGATCTCGATCGTCAGGCGAAACTGAAGCGAGGATGGATCGAGGTGATTACGCCTGAGTTGGCGGATTTTCTCTTGAATTTGGCGAATCAGTTGCATTGAAGAGTAGACACCTACGATGAGTCACACACGATCACTATAGCAATCCTATTTCAGTTGTAAGAATGGGACAGGCCTCCAGCCTGTACGAGCGAGATGCCCATCCCCCAATTCATTTAGGATTGCTATATCGTCACTGATTCAGAATTTTTCTACAGTCCTCCAAACCACTCATAGCCCTGATCTTCCCAATAGCCTTTCATCGGCATTAGTTGGCTCAACAGGGTAATTTGAGTCACCCATTTACTTTGTTTATAGCCAAGTTTGACCGGAGATGCGAGACGTAACGGTGCCCCATTTTCGATCGAGAGCGGTGCCCCATTTTTCTGATAAACCATGAGCGTTTGAGGATGCACCGCAGAGGCTAAATCCCAGCTTTCATAATAGCCATCGGCTGACTTGAAATAAACATAGCGAACATTTGATTTAGGTTGTGCCAAATGAATTAAATCTTGCAATCGAACGCCGCCCCACTGCACGATCGCGGCCCAGCCTTCGACACACACATGGCGGATCACCATCGACGTGAGGGGCATGGTTTGCAGATCGGCTAAACTTAGCTGCATTGGGTGATTGACTTCTCCCTGAATCTGCAAGCGGAACTGAAGCGGATCGATCTGCGGAGTCGTATCGAAAGTGTTAATCAGCAGTTTATTTGGCTCGATCGCGCTAGTCGGAAACTCAGGCACAGGTTTTTGACTCAACAGCAGCGCCTGAAGATTTTGGTTAAGTGGCTCAAATGCCTGACCTACTTGCTCTGAAAATAAGCTAGTCGCACATCCACCCAGCAGCAAGCTGGCACCCGAAAGCCCTGACCACTGCAAGAGTTGACGACGAGATATCACGGGTTTAAAAGTCATCAGATAACCTCTAGAGAAACATAGATTTAACGAGGCGAGTGCTGCCAACGGTAAGCGCTAATAAAGAATGCACCACCGTAAATAAAATGACTATGGGAACGGTAATGAAATGGATGGTTCGCAGCGTTTGCCAACTTCCAAACAATCCAGCTAACCAATGAAACTGAACAGGTTTATACATTGCTAACCCTGACAGAATTGCAAGCAGCAACACTGGGATGATGATGGTATAGATTAATCGATGTAACGCATAATTTTTACGTTTGACATTTTGGCTCACTTGCAAAGCTTTGAGATCGCTACTACTCGCAAATCGCTTTTTCCAACGGTGAGATATCAGAATATATAACCCATAAAACAATAAATTTAGCGAATAAAACCACATCGCTGCAAAATGCCAATTACGCCCACCGCCTAACCATCCACCCAACAATAAAAAATCTGGAAAATGCCAGCCGCCACGCCCCCCAAACACAGGATTAGCATTATAAATTTGCAATCCGCTAGTCAACATCACTAGCAAACTGAGAATGTTAACCCAGTGAAAAGTCTTTGCCAAAATTGCCTGAGTCGGTACGGGTGGAGATTTTGGACGTTTAGCAGTCACCGAAGAAGTCATCGATCGAGGCTCCTGACTAAATTTTATAAAGATGGCACCGGAAAAAATGGAGCCAGCCAAAGCTGAAGTTGAACATCCCAACCGAGCAGAATTGCGATCGCGGTCACAATCACAAGTACGCCTCCGACTTTTTGCAAGATAGCACTATGGCGACGTAGCCCCATTAGACGTTGGCTAAGGGTTCGTCCCCCATAGGCGATCGCTAAAAGCGGTAATGCTGCCCCCAGTCCATAAGCGATCAGCAGACCAAATGCGCCTGTAATTTGATGATCAACCGCCGCTAAGATTAAAATTCCGCCGAGCACCGGCCCGGCACAGGGAGTCCATAATAGCCCAAGCTGAGTGCCTAGCCAAAACTCTCCCCACAGCCCGACACGAGGCGGCTCTTTTACCCAACACGCGATCGGCAAATAGCCAAATATCCGATAGCTCCCAGTGGGAAAGATGGCGAAGATACCCAGAAGCAAGAGGAGTACGATCGCCCCAATTCGCAAAACATTGGCAACCCCAGTCAGCCAACTTGCAGTGATGCCTAACAAACTTCCGGCGACAGCAAACCCACCAATCAATCCGGTAACTAACGCGATCGGGCCATAGCGATGAGATTGCAGCGATCGTCCGATCAGAATGGGCAAAATCGGTAGAACACAGGGCGACAGAACAGTGAGTCCACCTGCTAAAAAAGCAAGACCCGTCGAGAGCGTAAAAGTCATCTGTGAAATCTGAATTTAGGCTTTTTCTGTCAAGAGTTGCCGAATCATTTGTTCAGTAGTGTCATAGGCACCTTCGCCGATGTGGTCATAGCGAATGAGACCTTGACGATCGGCTAAAAATAGGTGAGGCCAATACTCATTGTTGTATGCCTTCCAGGTTTTAAAGTCGTTGTCGATCGGCACTGGGTAAGTAATTTGATGTTGCTTTAAAGCTCGTTTGACGTTGTTGGTGTATCGCTCAAATGCAAATTCTGGGGTATGAATGCCAATCACTTTTAGTCCCGCCTGAGCATATTGTTGGTGCCAGCGAACCACAGAAGGCAAAGTGCGCCGACAGTTGATGCAGGCAAACGTCCAAAATTGCACCAAGACGACGTTGCCTTTGAGACTAGCGATCGAGGTTGGAGGCGAATTTAACCATTGACTGATTCCCTGAAAATCTGGGAGGGAGGATCGTGCAGAGGTTAAGGTGTCAGGCTCGATCGTAGATGTTGGATGGGAAGTTTCGGGCGCGATCGGCTTTGTGATGGCGGCAGTCGGATTTGCGTTTTTAGAAATCACTCCAAACGCGGTGGCTGTTCCTGCACCGACAACACCTAACCCCAGATAAAGCAGTAATTGACGACGCTGACGCGATTGTTTGTCCATAAGACTGTCTCTAACGAAGAGTATGTTCAAAATCCTGTGTCAGTGATCGCAACTCGTTGCGATCGAGTCCGCCAGGAAATCAATTTCCTGTCTCATAGCGAAAGTGCTCTGAAGAGCACTAGGTCAGGATTTCAGTCCATTTCAATGGACTTCTGCTATCAGCCCGGAACTTAAGTTCCGGGTGGGCTTTCGGGTCAACAAGCACGACATTTAATTCACAACTCTTAGCTCTGATCCATCTGAGGAACTATGGCTTAGTGGTTGTGTCCTTCTTCATCGCGTCGCCTTTCATCGCATCGTTCTTCATCGCGTCGCCATCTTTTTTCATCGCATCACCTTTCATGGCATCATTTTTCATGGCATCATTTTTCATCGCGCCATTAGAGGGAGACATACTAGCAGCCGGAACGCTAGATGCTGGGCTAGGAGCAGCTTGTTGATTGACTTCAGGCGTACTCGAACAGGCAGCAAGACTTGCCATCAAAGCGAAACTTGCCACCGAACCAATAATTTTCCAATTCATGTTTGTTGCCATCCCGTTAAAAGACTGTGAATGTTTCTCGATGCTCACAGTATGTCGATCGAGTCTGAGGCGGCTCTGAAATCAATCTCCAAGTTTCCTGAATTTCTGCATTAAATGTTCTCAGTCTAAACTCAGCGTTTTCTCAGAAAAGTCCGCTAGAGGAAACAATTACTCCCAGCGATCGAGTTCTGTGACCCAATATTGCACGAGCGCGATCGCTTGGCTGCGTCGTGCTTCAAAGGTGGCAGCGATCCAAATAAACACCAGTCCTAAAACAATGCCCATTGCCCATAACAGAAGAGATTCATTGTTGATAAAAAACCAAAGCTGACGAACAACTTTAAGCATAAATGTTGCCGTCCCGACATATAAAAAAGCCCGAACTCGCAGTGTTAGTCCTGCCCCGATCAAGCCTAAACTAAAGGCGATCGTCAACAATCCCTGCACCCAACTGCGATCGGATTGATAAAGAGCCGTCAGACAAAACAGCCCCACTGCCAAACAGCGCAAAAGATGACGAACTTCGCGAGACGAGGGCGATCGCAAAGCCGGATCGATCTGCACTCCATAGAGAATCGAGCCGCTTAAAACCGTCATAAACCACAGTGGATCGGTGAGCGAATAGTCGTTTAGCACCTTGAGAATTGCCCAATCTGCCAACCCCAGCGCCAGATAGCTGAGACGAATTTGAGCCGTGACTCTCGCAAACCAGGCGTAAAATGCACCCACAATTAACAGACTTTGTACTGTGATGTCTTGATTAGTAATCAGTACGATCGCACCCGGCAACAGTGCGGCTGATCTTTGCCAGGGTCGGCGCGACCAGCCCCAAGTGTGCCAGGGTAGAGCATAAAATCCATAAGCGACCAGAACCGCGATCGCGGCTCCCCAATTCAACAGCGTCGATTCTGGCAGCGTTTTATAGAGAGCATGGGCGATCGCAGCAGACACTTGGACGACACCGGGATATACCCATTTTTCTTGCGTTCGTCCTTGCCAGATTGCGTAACTAGCTAACAGGGTTGCCACCCCGATCCAGATCGGGCTTCCTGTTTGGCTGAGAGGAGCTATCAGCGCAATCAACGCCAGAATGCTGCCGCCGAACCAGTGCAGATGCGTCACAGTTAAAAGCTCAGGTTGCGTGAGTCGCCAATAAGAACGTAGCCACCGAGCCATTAGGCGATAAGTGATCGCGATCGCCGCTGCTAACCCTGCTAGAAGCGTAATGCCATCTCCTTCGGCTCCTCTAGGACTGTGCAGCAATTGGTAAGTTAATCCTTCATAAGCGGCGATCGAAATGGCTGCGATGCCTAAGAAAGTCAGTGGTTTGAGATCGGGCTGACGACGACCTACGCTGATTAACGGCAATGCCGCCGCAAAGGTATAAAGTCCAGTCGTTGGAGTGAAGTGATAGTGAGCTAAAAGTCCGCCCAGAATTGCGTAGAACGGTGGAATTCCGTGCAGACTGGTGAGCGTAGAATCGGGATGGCGACGCAGCCAAAAGTTGCCTAAGAGTTGAGTGAGCAATCCTAAAACGAGCGTGACGATCGCCCAATCGTCCCACGTTCCTCCGCGCAAATTGACCCAACTGAGCGCTAGCAATTCAATGCTCCACGCTGCGCCCCACAGTCCTAGATTCGTCGGTCGCTGCACGACGCGATAAACGATCGCACTGGTAGTTAGCCCGACTGCTAACACATATTGCCACTCAAGCGGATTTGATAAGACAATTATCAGGGTCAGTAAGCCAAGATTGCACAGACTGAGCGCGATCGCCCAGCCATCTAACGCCTGCATGTAGAGACGGGCGAGAATCGTTTGCTGACGGCTCAACAGATGACGCAATAGCCAAAGTCCGATGATGACGATCGCGATCCAGGGAAAAATCCAGGGCGATGAAATCGGGTTCCAAATGCGCCACAGCAGCGTGATTGCAAAACTCACCCCAAAGCCAACAGTGATTGCCGCCGCGATTAACTGCTGTAGAGATTGAGTATTGACTCCCATCACAACAGTGGCGATCGCAAACGTGATCAGTAAAAGATCGAGTTGTCCGATCGTCAAGACTGGCGCAATCAATAACGCAATCGTACTCAGCCAACTTGCCCAACGAGCATGGATAAACTGAGGACGACGAGCCAGCAGCATAAGTAAAATTGGGGTTGCTAACCAGACGAGATTGCTTTCAACATTGTCAACCTTAACGGAAATTAACAGCACGTAGCTACAGGCAGCCAATCCGATTCCAAAATACCAGGCGCTGAGTTGCCATCCCCGGTTACGAACGATCGCACACACTCCCCACTCGGCAATCATCGTGACTAGCAACACGATCGCCCACGATCGCGCAGCGAGATTAGGAAACCCCCAATCGATCCAGGCGAAAACGGCTAACAGTCCGGTGATGTGAGTGAGATAGATATACCAAACGATGGCAGACCGACCTCGTAAAAACACGCCGAGCGTCAGCCCAGAGATCAGTAAGTAAATCGCCCGAACTAAAGGATTTAACGCCCCCGGAATCACTAAAAGAATGCCTAACCCCAATGCCATTTGTTCGGCAGCGATCGCTAAATTAGAATGCTGCGATCGCCGTAAATAAGCCGCAAATCCTAAAATAATCAGAACGTATAGGAAAAATCCTAACCCGGTCAATTCCCAAGCACCTTGCTGGAGATGCGCCCATTCAGCAATCGTCGCCATGACGCTACGACGAACCGCAGGCGGAAAAATGACGCGCAGCAGAGCATAAGTTTGAAACCCTACCAGAATCAGAGCCACCACGTCTTGCACTCGCCAAAATCGCTGCAATCGCTCCACCAGCAGCCAGAGAATTAACCCGCTCACCGCTAAAGCTTGCCATTGATCGGCTGTGACTGTCACAAGCCACCCAACTACGAGCAATCCGGCTCCGGCTGGAGTCCAAAGTGGGTTTTGAGTGCGGCGATTCATCCAGCAGAGAATCCAACCACAAATTCCTAGCGCTAATCCTAACCGACTGAAGGGAATTCCTTTCACCAAGACGGCTCTGCCAATCAAAAGCAGCGTTGAGAATGCGATCGCAATTGCCCCTAAATCAAGCGGAAATCGGGTAGAAGATTCTTCCCGATCTCGTCTAATTACTTGTAAGACAGCCGTGCCGATCGTGCCCACATAAACCGCAATTAAGGGAATTCCGGGCACTGCCCAACCCCAGTGCAGCCAACTTAACCCCCAAGCATTGATCAGCGTGGTGCGAGGACTCGATCGCAACAGTCGAAACGTCAGAGCCGAAAGACTCAATGCGGCAATTGCGCCCATTCCCCAGCCCAAGCCATTTTGCCACAGCCCAAATCCATCAATCATCCAAAAGTTGACCGGAACGAGCAGCAGCGTCGCAATTTGCAGCATCCGTCCCGTGAGGCGGAGGTTCGATCTCGCCCCTGACCAAAGTCCCGCTAACCCAAACGCTATAGTGTAGCCCCACAAGATTGAGTATTGCCCGACGATCGAGACGTTTTTCCACTGACTTGCCGCCAAAACCGCAGACGACACGACGACCATAAACACGCCCAAAAACAGCAGCCAAACGACGCTAATTTCTGCCATTAGCGACGAGAGCATCTGACCCACCCAAGATGGTCTAGCCGTAGTTTGGCGAGGCTCAGGCGAGACTGGGACAGAAACTAGGGCGGCTTCAGAAATAAAGTCTGCTGCGTAGGAGTCTGAAGTTGGGACGGCAACCCGCTCACGTTCGCGTGTGCCGAAGGCATCGGGCAATGGGCAGGTCAGCGAGTCTTGCCCTAAATGGCGCACTTGAGAATTGGAGAGCAGCCCCAGTTGCAGCCAGAAGTCTAGCCCTTCTAAAAGTTCTGTCTGATCAGGGCGCACCTGTAGATCAAGCCGAATCAAGCGTTTGGGGTGTTCCATCGTCTGCCATTGCCCTCCAGGTCGATGGGGTGATCATGGCAGAGCTTTGACCAACGCGCACGGTGACTTGTGTAACTTTTGATGCTGACTGCGATCGTACTAAAGAGACGTGAGTTCGATGAACCCTGGCGAACCGCCCAACCCCCAATTCTGGGGGAGCCGGAGTTCAAAGTCCCCCAAACTTGGGGGATTTAGGGGGCACGACAACCTTGCAACGAAGTCGTCGAATTCGCCCCAAAGAAACCTTCAGCTAGACTTTTTCAGCGGCGATAATATGCACATCAATGTTTTTAAGCGATTGCAAAAGCTGTTGAGTTAATGAACCGCGCAATAGGATTTTCCAGCGCGATTGTTGACTTTCACCGATCACAATTTGCGTGATCCGATAATCTTTGGCAACATCAGCGATCGCTCTGGCTTTATTGTGATCCGCCACTCGCACAAACTGCCCCCCAAATTCCTGACACAATCGCTCACAGGTTTCAATATGCAAACTTTCTGACTTGTTTAAAAAGCGATCGGGATTGTCTACAAATAGGCAGTAAAAAGGCGCATGCATATACCCCGAAATTCGGGCACCCCGTCGAACTAGCTGAATGGCGTTTGGGTAAGTCGAGACACACACCAACACGCGCTCATGAACATTGCAGTAGGGAGCCTCATTAGTTGAGTGGTTGCCATTTTCGATCGCACCTTCTTCAACTTGATCGGCTAACTCTCGCAGTGCCAGTTCTCTCAGGGCGATTAAATTACGACGTTGAAAAAAGTTTTGCAGCGATTGATCGATTTTTTCAGGTGCGTAAATTTTGCCATCTCTCAAGCGTTCTTCTAGCGTTTCGGGTGTGACATCGACGACGACCACTTCATCTGCCTCATCGAGCAAGCGATCGGGGACACGCTCTCTGACGACAATGCCTGTAATTCTTGCTACGAGGTCATTCAAACTCTCTAGATGCTGAATGTTGACTGTTGAAAAGACATCAATTCCAGCCGCTAAAATCACTTCGACATCCTGATAGCGCTTTTCTCGCTCAGAACCAGGGACATTTGTGTGAGCCAACTCATCGACTAACACCAGTTGAGGCTGACGAGCAATAATCGCCGGGGTGTCCATTTCAGTCAGCGTCACACCCGACCAGGTGATTTTTTGACGAGGCACCTGCTCTAAGCCAACCGCTTTGGCGATCGTTTCTTGTCGATTATGAGTTTCAAGTAGCCCAATCACAACATCCGTCCCTTCTTTCTTGAGAGAATGCCCTTCCTCTAGCATTTTGTAGGTTTTGCCCACGCCCGGAGACATGCCTATAAATACTTTATGCTTCCCACGACGAGCGGGACGAATGTAACCGCGATCGGGCGAAACATCTGGTAGGTTTTGCATCGTTTATCAGCGTAATGAACCGCTAAACCGTTTAAAGACCGTCGATGCGGCGATCGAGAATTGTGAATTATAAAACCCGAATTTGGCGTTGCGAATTGTGGGTATGAAACGACGGTAGGGATAGCGCCCCCGTGCCTACCCCTTACGCGAAGAGGGCAACCACGGGGGGATTGCCCCTACCCCAATCATGCATTCGTTCAGCAACGTCAGCGTGGCAATATCTGCAAGACGATCGCACAGCCCATTCGGATCAGCCCATCACCCAATTCACCAGCGTTCTCACACCATATCCAGTCGCGCCTGCCCCGTTATAGCCGTTTTCTTTATCCGCCCAAACCGGCCCAGCGACATCCAGGTGTGCCCAAGGAGTTTCTTTCACAAACTGCTTGAGAAACATCGCTGCACTAATTGCCCCACCCGCGCGGGCACCTGCGTTTTTCATATCGGCGATGCCAGACTTCATGCTCTCAAAATATTTCTCCTCCATCGGCATCCGCCAAAGTTTCTCGCCTGCTTGCTCTGAGGCGTGTTGAAGTTGAGTTGCCACCCCATCATCAGGACTCCACAACCCAGCGATATCGTCACCTAATGCAACCACACAGGCCCCCGTTAGCGTTGCCAGATCAACGATCGCGTCCACACCCAGTTTTTCAGTAAACACCAGTGCATCTGCCAGCGTTAACCGCCCTTCTGCATCAGTGTTGTTAATTTCAATCGTCTTCCCATTCGAGGCAGTGAGAATATCGCCGGGGTGAATGGCATGACCACTGATCATATTCTCAGCCGCAGCGACGATAAAGTGAATCTCAACATCCGGTTTGATTTGAGCGATCGCTTTTGCCGCCCCAAACGCAGCGCCCGCTCCGCCCATGTCGGTCTTCATCATCTCGATGCCGCTGCCTGCGCCTTTAATGTTTAACCCGCCCGAATCAAACGTGATCCCCTTGCCGATGATCGCCAATTTGCGTCGCGGTGTGCCATCAGGTTTATAGGTCAAGTGAATGAACTTGGGCGGCAAATCAGACGCTTGAGAGACTCCTAAAAACGCCCCCATGCCTAGCGCTTCGCATTCTTCTTTCTCTAAGATTTCGAGGTTTAAACCATATTCTTGCGCGATCGCTTGTGCAGTTTCTGCCAGAGTGATCGGCGTGACATAGTTTGCAGGTGCGGCAACCAGTTCTCGTGCTAAAAAGACACCAGAGCAAACTTTGCGGGCATGGTCGATCGCAGCGTCTTGTCCGGCTAACCCAATTAAGTCAACTTGTTCGACGTTGGGTTTGTCATCAGGTTCTGACTTAAAGCGGGTGTCTTGATAGAGCGCGAGTTCGATGCCTTCGACGATCGCTTGAGCGGTGGCCGCTGCGTCCTGATTCCAAGTAGGCAAGCTAATGCCCAAAGTTTTGCAACGTTCTTTTTTAGCCAGTTTTGCCGCCGCCGCCGCCGATCGCCTGATCCCATCTAGTTTGAGCGCGTCTGATTTGCCCAACCCCACCAAAATCAGCTTGCGAATCGGCTGTTGATTACCGACACGAGTCGAGACACTGCTGCCAGATTTGCCTTTAAAATCCATGTCAGCAATCAAGTCTTTTAGCGATCCCAAAAGCTGTTCGTCAAGGGCTGCCAAATCGCCCGTTAGCTCAACCTCATCTTCAAATAAGCCGATCGCCAGACCATCACCAGACCAGTTGAGACGCGAAGTATCTGTTGCTTGTAACTTCATTACCTAACCTTTCGTTTGGGGTTCAATGATTGATCCAGTATCGATCAAAACTGAAAGAGGTGTGGGTAAATTTTGGGGATGTGAGTAACTTTTAGAGTTCTATTTCGGTTGATCATCCAGATTGACTTGATCGAGTACCTCCACCAGTAGCAAAAAGGACTTACAATGAATTTCCAAGTGTTTTAAGATACAAAAACTCTTCATATTTATTTTTTCTTACTAGCACCTTACAGATCTTTGCTATAACTGCTAGGAGTTTTAGAAGATTTCACCCACCCTGGGAGAGAATCGATGTTGAAGCAACGAAAGATTTGGATTGTGCTGGCAGCAGGCACCGGGCTGTCAGCTTTATTGATTGGCACTTTTTTGCCGATCGAGAAACTGAAGGACGCTTCCCATCAAGCCATAGGTTTGGGATCAAATTCCACTAAACCAGAAAGCGTGGGTTCGCCGAGTACGATCGTCAGCCCGCTGATTGCTCAATCGCCTAATCAACGTGCCGCCACTCTCAAGGCAACCGCCCAAAAGTCCACGGTTTCGCTAGAGCGTAATCGGGCCCGATATCTGTTGGCAAGCGATCTGATCGCTCAGGGGCAAGGTGACAAAGCGATCGAATCACTCAAAGGTTTAGAAAAAGACTACCCGGTGCTCTCGGCGCAAGTGCTGCTGAAACGCGCCCAAGCTTACGAAGTAGCTGGAAAGCAATCGGAGACAACGGCAACCTGGCAGGAATTAGTAAAGCAATATCCCAATGATCCGGCTGCCGCAGAAGCGCTGTTTTTCTTAGGGAAGTCGAATCCTAAATATTGGGATCAAGCGATCGAGAAGTTTCCGGCGCATCCTCGATCAGTCGAAATTGCTCAACTCCGCCTCAAAAAGAATCCCAATCAGCTTGCATTGCTAATGCTGATTGTAAATCATGCAACTAATAGCGAAGGCTACACGGGGGTTCTCAATAAAATAACCGAAAAATTTGCCCCTCAGCTACAGCCCAAAGATTGGGAAGCGATCGCGTTTGGCTATTGGGAAAATCAGGTTTATGACAAAGGTGCTTTTGCCTACGCTCGTGCGCCTCAAACTGCTGTCAACGCCTATCGAGCCGCCCGCGGCCTCCATTTAAGCGGCAAACCGGGGGGAGAAGATCGCTATCGGCAGGTCGTCCAACAGTTTCCCAACTCACCCGAAGCTGGGTTAGCGCTGACTCGACTTGCGGCATTAGCAGAACAGCCCCAACTCGCGATCGCTTATCTCGATCAGGTGATTCAACACTTTCCCGATCGTGCACCTGCCGCGCTGGTCGAAAAATCTAAACAACTAGACAAACTCAACAGCAGCAAATTTGCGACTCAAGTCCGGCAACTCGTGCTAACTCAATATGCCAACACCGATGCGGCAGCAGAAATGCGCTGGGCCTATGCTCAAGAACGCGCCAAAGCCGGAGATTTTCGACTCGCAAAACAGTGGGCAGAACCGATTCTTAACAACAACCCCGATAGTGAAATCGCCGCACAAGCTGGGTTTTGGGTCGGCAAATGGACTGAGAAACTCGGCAAATCTGACGAAGCAAAAGCTATCTATCAAAAAGTGCTTGCCCAGCATTCAGACTCTTATTATGCGTGGCGATCGGCCAGTAGACTAGGCTGGAATGTTGGCGACTTTAACAGTGTGCGATCGCTCAACCCTGCTGTTAATAAACCCGCCACTCGCCCCGAACTGGTTAGCGGGTCGCCTGTTCTCAAAGAACTCTACCAGCTTGGGCAAGACCGCGATGCCTGGACTCATTGGCAGATTGAGTTCCAAGGTCGCATGGCTCCCACGATGGCAGAACAGTTTACCGATGGCGTGATGCGCTTAGGAGTCGGCGATAATCTAGACGGCATTTTTATGGTGTCCAATCTCAGCGATCGCGACAAGCCCGAAGAAAAAGAACAGTATCGATCGCTAAAGCAACAATCTGCCTACTGGCAAGCACTCTATCCGTTTCCCTATTTGCAGGAAATCGAAAATTGGTCACAGCAGCAGCAACTCAATCCGCTTTTGGTGACAGCGCTGATTCGCCAAGAGTCTCGCTTTGAGTCAAAAATTAAATCATCGGTGGGCGCAACGGGTTTGATGCAGGTGATGCCCGACACCGCAACGTTTATCGCCAGCAATATCAAACTCAAACAGTTTAAGCTCGATGACCCTAACGACAATATTCGGCTAGGCACCTGGTATCTCGATCATACTCACCTGGAGTACAACAACAATTCGATGTTGGCGGTCGCGAGTTACAACGCGGGCCCTGGCGCGGTTGGGGGTTGGCTATCCAAGGCAAAAACCCAAGACACCGATGAGTTTGTTGAGATGATTCCCTACGATGAAACTAAGGGTTATGTGAAATCAGTCTTCGGCAATTATTGGAATTATCTCCGGCTCTACAATCCTGAAATCTCGAAACAAATTTCTAAAGTGTCCTCTGAACACCCAAAGGATAGTTAAGTAGCCAACATAGAAGTTTGTGTCATAACCTTGCTCAACGATCACAGTGAAGATTTTCATAAACTGACTATATTTACTTAACTAGACAACTTTAAGTTTTGCCAAGATTTCTAAGCGTTTAAGGTAATTTTTCATGTGTTCGGCACTTTCAGTCGGAACACAACTATCATTGTATAAATAAATATTATCCATACTTGAATCACCTTTGTAAGAAAGCTTTGCCGCTGTTGCTGAACCTATCCCTTTCAATTCAACACAAATAGGATAGTCCTCATACTTGACATTTTCTCTATTTTTGAAGCCAATCGGCTTATATTCTCTGTTAAGCACCACGTATCGTCCATCATCTTGCTTTTTTAAACAGTAAGGAAGAAATACTTCTCTAAAGTCATTGAGTGCCATAAAAGATTTCTCTATGCTAGAAGTTCAAATCACTATAACAAGATGCTAGAGCAGCGAACAAAGTCTTTTTGCTTCGTTTATGCTTGGTTTATCATCGCTCAACTCTGCCGCTAGTCCTATTTCTGTCTTTGAGACAACTCTGCCCAGGATTAGTCTACCTATCTAACCCTTTTGAAACGTCCTCGCTTCCTGCCCCGCTTGAACTAGATTGCCCTGCATGAGAGCAGCAACTCCATTGAGGGCGTGTAGTTCTGGTAGGTTTGGGTTGAGTGCCAACGCCGATCGCAAAGCAGTTTGAGCCGCTTTAGGTCGAAAGTCATAGAGATTGACAAACGCCAGATAGGCATAAGCATAGGGGTTTTTGGAGTCTAATTGAGTGACTCGCTCAAAGGCAACGATCGCGCGATCGACCTGCCGAGTCAACACTGTTGCCAGTGCCAGATTATAGGCAAACTCAAGGTTTTTAGGCTCTTGCTGAAGTCGATAGGCTAACGTTTGACGCGCTTGCACTGCATAGCTTTGAGTAGGGTCATATTGATTGATGCTGCCGATTTGCTCAAAAACCCCAGGGAGCGCACTGACTCCTTTGGGGATCAGGGCAGACAGCGATCGTAGCCTTGTCACAAAATCAACCTGCGCGTCTGCAATGGCGATCGCATCAGCATTAATCTTTAACCGCACTTCTGGCACCGGAATTCTATAAGTTTCGCCTGTTTTAGAGTTGAGGTAGGTTGCCGTTAGGGTATAGCTTCCTGCGGCATTAGCAGGCGGCAACATGGCGAGTCGTTCGATGATCTGAAATTGAGCATTGTCTTTGCCCGCCTTGGGTTGCAGCATTCCTAACGCGATCGCGTGGTCATGCAGCCAGCGATTTCCGGCTTTAGTTCCATCTGTTCGACTCCAGGTAAGTAACACTAAGCCTGATTTCAACTCTTTCCAAGAGCCTGACCAGCGATAAGTGACGGGTAAAGGTTGTCCGGGTGCCGCTTGATTGGGCACTCGCACCTGCTCTAACCGTACAGGTTGTCCACCTTTAGTCTCAAGCGGTTGAACTTGCAGCGTCGGAACCTGACGATGATAGAGATAAAGCGTGCTGCGATCGGGAAGTGACCAGGTTTTTTTTAACTGAAGATCTGAGCTTTGAACGATCGTCTTCTCTAATGCAGTTAGAGCCGATGATTGGCGAATAGAACCTTGATCGCCACTTTTCGTCACAAACCAGGACAGCGATCGGGCATCTTGTTCAACTTGCTTGAGTCTTGTGCCAACTTGCCGCCCATAAACCTGAAAGTTTTGCAGCACTCCGAAATAGTTGAGGTTGTGTTGATTGAAGCTCGGTAAAGAAGGGAGTACGCCTACTGTGCTGCGGAGATAGGGATCGGTGCGAATCACTTCATCAATTACGTCTTCGTGATGCCAGTCTGCTGCCAGTGTTGCGTGATGAGAGTAAGTGCTTGACCAGAATCTAGGAACAAACTCGATCGGCATTAAGTTAAACACCATGATCAGAGTTGACAACCCAACAGCGCCCCAGCGCAAGCCACGTAAGCGATCGGGAAATAGCACCAATCCCTGTGCTAACACTACCGCTAGCACAGGCAACAAAGGCGTGATGTAGCGATCGTCTTTGTTGACGTTGAGCGAACTCAATAAATAACCGCCCGCTAAAAACACTGCAAGCCACCCTAACGATCGCCACCAACGGCGATAAATGGCTTGTCGATAGCCTCTTTTTCGCAATCCGCCGTAGTCTATTTTCTGTCGCAGCCGACCGCCTGAGATAAACCATTCACCTAAAATCACCGATCGCTTCCAATAGAGCAATAGCCCTACTAGCCCCGCGATCAGCAATGGATAAGACACGAGAGACGGCAACAGTTTGAGATAAAAAATCCAGGCAGCTAACGTGTTGAGGGGCGGATCTCCTTCCACAATGGCTGAATCGATCGTGGCGCGTTTACTAGAGGTTAAAACCAGCAGCCAATTGAGGCGATACCACGGGAGGCAGATGGTCAGCGCGATCGTCAAACTCAGCAGCAGTTGAGCCAGTTTTATCCACGCTTTTTGCCAGAGAAATGTGAATAATAACCAGGCGATCGGCACGGCTAAAAATAATAGAGCGGTTTGTTTCGTTAAGAGCGACAGCCCAAAAGCAATGCCAAAAGCGATCGACCAAATCCAGGGATAACTTGCAGGATGCAGCGTTAATCCATGAAAAGAAGGATGATTTTGAGATTTGCTCAGAGATTCACCCTTGCTAACTGCCCACATCGTTAAGGTGAAAATGCTTAAAGTCACCATAGCGACTAATGGGTAGTCGAGCAGAAAGTCTAAGCGAATTCTATAAAGTTCTGGAAACAGCAGGCAAATAGCGGCTGCCCATAGACCGACTTGGACATCAAACAACCGTGCCCCTAGCCCATAAACAGAGCCGAGCAGAATCGCGCTATAAAGCAGATTGACGATCGTAGACTGTTCGACTCCTGTGCCAAAGATCGATAAAAACGGCACGGTCGAAATGTAGACTAAAGGCGGAATTTTAGACGACAGCATCCAAAACTCTGCCCACCAGCTTTGAGAAAACCACTGAGGAGATTGCAGCGCGCGCCAATAGTTCATCGCGCCCGTGAGATAGTCAGCTTGATCCCAGCCGGGAATGGATTGGTCGATCGCAAACCAGACTCGATCGATCACGGCTCCGGTGAGCCAGATCAGTCCTAAAATCGGCAATCCTTTAATCCAGTCTGGTTTTGTCGCGCCCACTAATTCATCCCAATCGTTTGCTCATTTTAAAGTGAGGAATTCCGGCTTCTTCAAACCGATCGCCTTCAGCCTCAAACCCCAATGCCTGATAGAACTCTTTTACAGGTTCTTGGGCATGAATACGGATTTCTGAAATGTTTTTTTCACCTAAAAACTTGAGAGCGGTCTGCATGATCTGTTGACCGACTCCTTGTTTTCTGGCATCCGATAGCACTGCAAGACGTTCTAACTTTGCCGTAGATTGACTTAAAAAGCGAATTCGAGCCGTTCCGACGGGGCGATCGTCTAGAGACGCTAAAAACTGAACGGCTTCGTCATCCCGTCCGTCAAATTCTAAGGCTTCCTCAACGCCTTGCTCCTGCTGAAACACGGCGCGGCGAATTGCCCGAATGGGTGCCCAATCATCTGGCAGGTGGGCAATTTTGACGCTGAGTTGCTTCATCGAAATCGACTCCGATCGAATGGGTTTCTTGGCACAAAATCACTAATCCTCTAGTGTGACAACCTCTCAATAGTGTGTCAGCATCCGTGATTTCTGCCAATCGTAGTCGAATTTAGTGTCCCTATTAGGTTGAGATCGGCAATAAGACGCAAGAATCTTCAGTTTGCAGGGTGAGCGTGATGATTTGAGCTGCGATCGCTTTTGCCTCTCCTGGCGTGGCTCCGGTTCCCCCATTCACCGGGTAGGCAGGAAAACAGGCGGCACTCAAGCTGAGTCGAATTGCACTCCCTTTAGCAATCTGAATGCAAATAGGCTGAAGAACAATCTGCAATGGCTCGGTCACTTCGCTAGAGTTGACGCGTCGATAGCCTTGAGTGACGTTATAAACTCCGCCGTTCGGACGAACTTCAGACAGCACCGCAGATAAGTCAAAGCTGGGCATATCGGCGCTGCAATAGAGCGTGACGATCGCTTGTCCGATCACCTGCAACCCGTCATCAAAAGGCGCAGAAGTGTAGGTGAGAACATCACTTCGGCAATCAAGAGAGGCGCGATCGAACGAGCCAGACGGCGCAGACGCATGACCACCCAACGCCGGAACAGGTCGCCAAGGATCATGAACCAGTTGATCAAAGGCAGAATAATCACCCGGAGTCGAAGTTAACGAACCGTCAGCGTCCGTAAGTCCAGCCAGCCCGGTGCTGGTGAGATAGTAGGGAGTCTTAGCGTCAGTGGGAAAGCGATCGAACGATCGCCACTGGTTGCTTCCGAGTTCAAATAATTTAACGGAGGGTTCGTTCAGGAGTTCGGTGTCAATGCCTTTAAGAAATTGGTCAAACCAGCGAATTTGAGCGCGATCGCACAAGCTTGCCGCCTCTGATCCATAATCCACTGAACCTACTTTGCGACCCCAGGGCAAATGTGCCCAGGCTCCGACTAACAAATGCTGAGGATGTTGGCTACGCGCTGCCGTTGCATTGTAGAGATTTAATGTGCCGCGCATAAAGGGGTCGAACCAACCGCCAATATGCAGCATTGGCAGATCAAACGCTTCGACATAAGTTTTGGGAGATAGTCTCTGCCAATAAGGATCAGATGGGGGACGATCGAGCCAATCGTGATAAAATGAATCTGCTGCCAACTCACTCATAATCGCGGGACGAGCCGGAACAGGATCGTGCAGCGGCAAGTTTCTCGCGGCATCAGAAAGCGCTAAAAATGTCGCTTCGTCTGCTTTGAGTCGTGCCGTTTCTGCCGCAACTTGGATCGCCCATCCTAAATTTGCTTGCAGACAAAACGCCCCGCCCTCATAAGCCCAATCGTGATAGAGGTCATAGCCCAACATCGCGGGGCACAACGCCTTGAGCGCAACGGGACGTTTCACCGCCGCATAGAGTTGAGTCATGCCCTGATAGGAAAACCCATACATTCCCACCACGCCACTGCTCTGAGGAAGCGCTGCCGCCCAATTCACCGTGTCGTAGCCATCTTCGATCTCATCTTCAAACAGCCAAAATTCTCCTTCAGAAGTGCCGCGACCCCGCACATCTTGAATGACCACAATGTAGCCGTGAGCCGCATACCAGATCGGGTGAGCATACACGATCGTAGACGCGATCGCCCGCCCATAAGGTTGCCGCATCAGCAGCACCGGAAACGGGCCAACTGCATCGGGATAGTAAACATCTGCATCCAAACGCACGCGATCGCGCGTCTGCATCGAATGCGTCTGCTTAGGCAACACTTTAAACATGAGAAAGTTTGGGAACGGGAGTGCGCCGCAAAACTGCCATATCTTCTTCGTCTAGCTCAACCCGAACGCCACTGCGAATCAGTTCGGCAAAGTCTTCGTTTGGCACCATAAAACACAGAGCATAAAGTCGCTCAGAGCCAGTGTTTTTGACTTGGTGAATGCCCGTCGGCGGAACGAGAAGACTGTCACCCGCCTGAATCGGCACTTCTTTGCCATCACAAATGGCGATGCCTTGCCCTTTGAGGACAAAAAACATCTCGATCGCCATTTGATGACGATTAGGCGGCGTTTTTCCACCAACATCAAAAATTTCCACACAGAATGTCATCGAAAAATTGGCGATCGCGGGGTCAAACACGATCGCCAACCGATTTGAATCTTGAGGGCTAATGCGATAAGCCTGATAATCTTGCGGAGATTTGACTACAGCGATTACACAACTGTCTTCGAGCATGAGAGTCTCCTCTAAGAGTGGCGAATAGTCTGATCTCAGCCTCTTATATTTAACTTGTTTGCCAATTCTGATACAATCCGCCCGAATGTTGAGGTAAGGACATGGCAGTGTCGTGCCCCTATTTTGCGATCGCACTCAAAATCGCCTCAGATTCGGTGACAAACCCAAAGCATTGTTTGACGTTATACAAGGTAGCTTGCCAACAAAAATCAGGCGAAGTCGTGGCAGTGCAGTCTTTGATTAAACAACAGTCATAGCCTAAAAAGTTCGCGTCTTGTAAGGTTGTCATGACGCACTGATCAGCATTTACCCCTGCAAAAAAGAGCGTCGTTTTGCCCAAGTTGCGGAGAATGCTATCGAGTGGCGTGTCCCAAAAGCCACTCATACGATACTTATTCACACAGACATCTTCGGGCGCTTGGGTTAGCTCATCGACGACAGCGGCTCCCCAACTTCCTGCCATCAGCACTGGCGCTTGATTGCGAGGTAATGGATCACCCAACCCAATGCCCGACCCAGTGGGATTGTAGACGTGAAGAGCCGCCGCACTAATGTTGAGCAAATCAGGACGATTGCCCCAGTTGACCCAAATTACAGGCACTTGCTGACTTCGCAGCCCTGGTAAGAATCGTTGGAGTGGCGCGATCGGAGTTCTGGCTGGGGTGACATCGACCCCAATGTGCGCCAACCAGCCATCCGCATGACAAAAATCGTTCTGCATATCGATCACCAGAATTGCGGCTTTGGCTAGATCAAGGCGCAGCGTTTTGGTGTCTGTGGCGATCGCGATCGGCTTTGGCTCTAAAGGCGGTCGGGTAATATCGGCGGTGGCTGCATCGACTGCCCAAGCGTTGGGGGCAACTCCTAGAGTTTTTAGAGATAGCTTCATTGGGCAATAGATTAGGTATTAGATTCCTTACCCCGATCAACATCTAATATCACTATTTTTCCAAAGATTCAATGGTTAAAGTTGAAAGAGCTAGAGAAACTCTTTTATAAAGATGCTGGAAAAGTGTTTGATTTCTTGATTGAGTTGATGAATTACGATGCGAAATGTATGAGTTCTAGTTGAAGCAATGACGGAGCGATCGTCAAGTTAACAAACATGATCTAGGGCTTGCCAAGTTTCTAAATCAACGCTGCCCGTCAGCGACAGTTCTTGAGAAAATTGAAATCTGTAAACTGCGGTGTGGGTGCGACTGCCGAAGCTGCCATCGATCGCCCCTGGATTAAAGCCTCGCTGTTGCAAGCTATACTGCAAGTCAATGACATCAGTTCCAGTTGAGCCTTGCCGCAAAAAAGCGATCGGGCAGCTACTAGGGGGTGCAGTGTAACGGCGCACTGAGTTTGACATGATAGCTCTCTAATTAAAAAGTTGTTAGGCTAACGCTACTTGATCAAGGCAACAATGTCTCTCGCTTCGTTGTTATACAGAGCTTCAATATGTGCGCCTCTAGAAGTCTTCGCCTCTTCTCGACTGTTGAAGGGGGCCAGGTAATAAATTTTCTGGGGAAAAGAGGTGTAGACTTCTACCCACCAAGATAACGTAGATTGATGCGGCGACAACGAGTTCATCGGAGATACCTGTAGTTTCTAAGCCTGGTTCAAAGCGATCGAGTTTGAAAGACTTCTGTGATGCAAAGAATACAAGAGAGAACTTTCCGCTTGTCTATCTTCTAATTCAAAAACGACTTCAGGAGATGATGGAGCGCAAAAACCGCTACTATGTCGAATCGATCCAAACCATTACCCCCCAGGATGTTTTTCCAGGAGTCGTTGAGCTATTGGAATGTGAAGCTGCAACAAGAAATTAACAAACGAGTGGTGTAAAACTCTCCAATTAGATTTCACCTGCTTCAACCGCCGCAATTTCCAGCAGTGTTTTGAGGACAGAATCTGGGTTGAGGCTGATAGAATCAATGCCGTGCTCAACTAGGAAGCGAGCAAACTCAGGATAGTCGCTGGGAGCTTGACCACAAATACCAATTTTGCGATCGCATCGTTTTGCAGTGACGATCGCTTGCTGAATCATGCGTTTCACAGCGTTATTCCGTTCATCAAACAAATGGGCAACGAGGGATGAATCGCGATCGAGTCCGAGCGTTAACTGCGTCAGATCATTCGAGCCGATGGAAAACCCATCAAAGACTTGGCTGAACTCATCTGCTAGCATCACATTACTGGGTAACTCGCACATGACATAGACTTTTAGACCGTTTTCACCTCGCGTCAGACTATGTTTTGCCATCTCAGCCAACACACATTTTCCTTCTTCAGGTGTGCGGCAGAAAGGGATCATCAAAATCACGTTGGTTAAACCCATCTCATCCCGCACGCGCTTCATGGCGTAACATTCCAGGGCAAAGCCATCTCGATAGCGATCGTCATAGTAACGAGATGCTCCACGCCAGCCCATCATCGGGTTCTCTTCATGCGGCTCAAACTGCCTGCCACCGATCAGATTGGCGTATTCGTTGCTTTTAAAGTCAGACATCCGAACAATGACAGGTTTGGGATAAAAGGCAGCGGCGATCATGCCCATACCCTGTGCTAATTTGTCTACAAAGAATTGCGCTTTATCCTCATACTGAGACGTTAACTCAGTAATCTTGTCTCGATCAGGTTCATTCTCTAACTGATCAAAGTACAACAGTGCCAGTGGATGCACCTGAATTTGATTCGCAATGATAAATTCCATGCGGGCTAAGCCAACGCCATCACTCGGGATCGCAGAGAGACCAAAGGCTTCCTCAGGATTACCCACATTCATCAGAATTTGGGTGCGGGTGCGGGGTAATGTTTCCAAGGGGATTTCCTTGACACTGAAGGATAATAAGCCCTCGTAAACTCGCCCTTCTTCACCCTCAGCACAAGAAACGGTAAGCGCCTGTCCCGGTTGCAAAACAGTGGTCGCGTTGCCACACCCGACGATCGCCGGAATGCCCATTTCTCTGGCAATAATGGCAGCATGGCAGGTACGCCCGCCCTGATTGGTGACGATTGCACTGGCTCGTTTCATAATCGGTTCCCAATCCGGGTCAGTCCGGTTTGTCACCAATACTTCACCCGCTTGAAATTGATCAATGTTGTGGCTATCCAGAATGACTCTGGCTTTGCCCTGACCAATCATTTCACCGACCGCACGTCCCTTCACTAAAGCGCTGCCTTTTTCTTTCAGTTCGTAGCTCCGCAGAACGTTTTGCATCTTCTGCGATTGCACTGTTTCTGGACGGGCTTGCACAATAAAGAGATCATTCGTGATGCCATCTTTTGCCCATTCAATGTCCATTGGTGTGTAGAGACCACGAACGGTGGAGTAGTGGTCTTCAATCTCACAGGCCCACCGTGCCAGGGTCAAAATCTCATCATCGCTAATGGCAAATTGCCGTCGCTGTTCTAGCGGTACGGGAACATTCTTGGTGAACTTAGAGCCGCCCACGTCATAAATCATTTTGATTTCTTTGCTGCCCAGCCGCTTCTCTAAAATGGGTCGGAATCCCTGCTTCAGTGTTGGTTTGAACACTAAATATTCATCGGGATTGACAGCACCCTGCACCACGGTTTCACCTAAGCCGTAGGCAGCGGTAATCAAAGCCGCATCTTTGAAGCCTGTTTCGGTGTCGATCGAAAACATCACGCCTGAAGTTGCCAGATCAGAGCGCACCATCTTTTGCACACCGACTGAAAGGGCGACATTAAAGTGATCGAAACCCTTGGTTTGCCGATAGGAAATGGCGCGATCGGTAAAAATCGAGGCAAAACACTTATGACAGGCTTCTAATACGCTGTTGCTGCCATGCACATTCAAATAGGTTTCCTGCTGTCCAGCAAAGCTAGCATCGGGCAAGTCTTCTGCCGTAGCGCTAGAACGCACTGCCACGTCTGTATCCGCACCATAACATTCACACAACGTTTGATAGCCCTGGATAATGGCGGCTTGCAACTCATCGGAAAACGGTGTTTGAAGGATGAGCGATCGTGCCTGCTGTCCCACCTGCTGTAGACTCGGCATGTCCTCAACATCCAGAGCTGCAAAGAGGTGGCGGAGCTTTTCTTCTAGTCCTGCAACCTTAATAAAGTGACGGTAGGCATAAGCCGTTGTCGCAAAGCCATCAGGAACGTTAATGCCTTTCGGAGAGAGTTGTTGCAGCATTTCTCCCAGGGATGCATTTTTGCCGCCCACGATCGGGATATCTGTAATGCCAACATCCCTTAGAGGTAATACAAATGCTTGTGCCTTTCCGTACAGAGATGATTGGGCAATTGTTGTTTGCACCATAAAATTTTTTCTCCAACTATTAAGAGCATTAATGGAGTGTTGAAGAGTGTTGGATATTGCCTTTATAGCGGTTCCCGCATGAATGAAGTACATCAGATCCTTACTGCACAGGCATTATAGATGCGATGCCGTACCTCACTCTAGTGAAAACTGCTATATCTCTGAAGCTCCATCCCTTGATTATAAAAAAAGAGTCTGAGGAACTTGTGAGTATGGGCGATCGCACCCAAGTAATGCTGCAAATATAAAAATATGTAACTGCAAAACAGGGCTAACCACTTTCTCCTCACAGGTTCCTCAAATTTGAGCGCTAGGCTGAAATTGGATAGATTGAAAGGGAGTCAGCAGCATGAAAGCGAACAAACTTAGCCATCAGAAACCACTCTTGTATGGTCTGATCGGATTGACTATGGGTGCAGTTTTGGCATCACTGATTGTTTATAACGTCAGACCCAAACCGCCATCTTCTGTGAATTCGTCCACTGTTCCAGGAAATATATCAGCTAGAGAAGTCATTTCTCCCCAAAGTTCTCCGACCAGCGCTCCAACATCTATTCCTCGAATGCCAGGGATGATGGCTCAAGCAGATCAACACTTCATTGTGATGATGATTCCTCATCATGAAGACGCAGTGGCAATGGCAGATTTAGCGCTCAGTCGGGCACAGCATCCTGAACTCAAAGCGCTGGCTAAAGCCATTAAAACTACACAAACGCAGGAAATCCAGCAGATGCAAGCCTGGTATAAACAGTGGTACGGTGCAGATGTTCCTGCTTGGTCTGCTGGAATGGGAATGGGGATGATGCGGCGTAATGGAGTAGCATCACCCTCCCAACGACCTGGAATGATGGGTAGAGGACAGGTGGGCAAGGGATCGATGGGTACAGATCTCAATGCTTTAGAGAACGCTGCGGACTTTGATCGGGAATTCATTGTGCAAATGATTCCTCATCATCAGATGGCAATCATGATGTCTACGATGGTGGCGAATAGTGCGAAGCATCCTGAAATTCGTGCTCTGGCTCAATCGATCGCTCGCAGTCAAAGTGCTGAGATCGAACAAATGCAGCAATGGTATCAAACCTGGTATCCACAAAGGTGAAAGTAATGATAGTCTGGCTCAAAGGGGTTGTCGTTTGGTTTGTGATCATCCTTGCCGAAACGCTACATGGCACGGCTCGAACGTTATGGCTTGCGCCCCTAATTGGCGATCTCCCAGCTCGTCAAGTCTCGTTTTTTACAGGTGTTGTTTTGATATTAGCCATCGCTACTCTCTTTGTGCCATGGCTTCAGGCATCACGGTCTCAATTGTTAAAAATTGGCGTGTTGTGGGCGGTCTTAACCCTGGCATTTGAGGTTGGCTTAGGACGATTAATTTTAGGCTATTCCTGGGAACGGATTCTGTCTGACTATAATTTGTCTCAGGGTGGCTTAATGGTAATCGGACTTGTTATTCTCACCTTTGCGCCGCTAATTGCTGCGAAGCTACGCAATACCTTAACCAATCGAAAACAGAACGCCTAGATAAACATCGCTGGGATGATGGGAGGTCTTCGTAATCAAAGGTATTTTGATTAGTATTGGGATTCTACTTGCAGCGTTTATGTTGCTTTGCTCAGAAGTATATCAGAACTATCGCTTCGTTTGTAAGAAATTGGTTATTTTTTGCCTGTCTTGCTTGTTCTCCAGCGATGGTGAAGACCACAAACAAGACGGCAAAAAATAACCCTGGCTTTCATCCCACACCATACGCTTCGTTGGTGTGGGGATTCCCGCCGAACTAGCTAACGCCCGTTTTAGTTCACGCGAATCAGGGTTACTCTGGATGAATTCAGTGAGTTCGTTCATGGATAAATTGACAGCACTAACTGGAGAATGTAAAGCAGTTTATCACTTTCGCCCGCTTTCACAAATCATTTAGGATTGCTATATCCTTAAAAGAGAAAGCTGTGTGCCTCAGCAGATGCGGGGTAGTTGTTCACCGCTTAACATATCGACGATGCGTTGAACACCAATTTTACTGGTCATTTTCACAATGCCTGATGACTTTTCTGTGACATAACCAATGATGCATGGATTGATGTCTGATAGGTTTGAGTTTTCTTTTTCAATCTTATGTGAACGCATGATTCCTAAAGCCTGTTCAGCGTCTTTTGTGGGTATAAAAGCAACGAATCGTCCTTCGTTGGCAACATAAAGCGGGTCAAAGCCCAAAATTTCGCAGGCACCTTGAACATCTTCGCGGACGGGGATTTGGGTTTCCACGATCGCAATTTCCATCCCTGCGACTTCAGCAATTTCATTCAGCGCACTGGCTAACCCACCACGGGTCAAATCTCTCATGCAGTGGATTTCAATTCCGGCTGCTAGAAGCTGAAGCACTAAATCGGCAAGGGGGGCAGAATCGCTCTCGATCGTGGTTTCAAACTCTAGCCCTTCACGAACCGCCATAATAGCAATGCCGTGTCGTCCAATATCGCCATTTAAGATCACAACATCACCGGGCTGAACGCTCTGAGGTGCAATGATTTGGGGATATTCAATGATGCCAATGCCAGCCGTGTTGACAAAAATACCGTCGCCCTTACCGTTATCTACAACCTTTGTATCACCTGTGACGATCTGCACATTCGCGGCTTGAGCGGCTTGCTGCATCGACTGTACAATTCGCCATAGCGTTTCCATTGGCAACCCCTCTTCCAAAATGAAGCCAGCACTCAGATAAAGGGGACGCGCCCCGACCATTGCCAAATCATTCACCGTACCATTCACTGCCAGAGAGCCAATATCGCCACCGGGAAAGAACAAGGGACGAACCACATAAGAATCTGTTGTGAAGGCTAAGTTTTGACCATTGAGGGCGATCGCCGCCGCATCCTGCCGGACATTCAGTGTTGCATTGCTAAACGCTGGTACAAACATTTGTTCAATTAACTGATGCATCAACTTGCCGCCACCTCCATGTGCTAGCAAAACTGTTGGATATTGCTGAATCGGAATGGGGCAGGACAGCGTAAAGTTGGGGTTCATGCTCATAGTCAATATCAGGGGCGGTAGCGATAATAAGCGGCACAGGCTCCTTCAGAAGATACCATCGGCGCACCGAGGGGATGTTCGGGTGTGCAACGAGTGCCAAAGGCGGAACATTCGTGCGGTTTCTTCACGCCCTGGAGAATCAATCCACTGATACATTCGGTGGCTTCTGTCGCGGTGTCAGTGGAGAGGTTAAACCGCTTGAGTGCGTCAAAGTCAGCATAGGCATCCTGCAATCCCAAGCCACTGTAAGGAATTTCACCAATGCCGCGCCATTGCCGGGGCACGATCGCAAACACATCGCGCATCAGTTTTTGAGCCACCTCATTTCCCGATGGGCGCACAGAACGGGCATATTGATTTTCGACCTGTGCCTGTCCGTGTTCTAGCTGCTGGATGCACAGATACAAGCCCTGGAGAATATCTACGGGTTCAAACCCTGTCACCACAATGGGAACCTGATAGGTCTGGGCGATCGCCTCATACTCGCCGTAGCCCATTACTGTACAAACATGTCCTGCGGCTAAAAAGCCCTGTACTTTGTTCTGAGGTGAGGACAGGATCGCTGCCATTGCGGGGGGAACCAGAACATGAGAGACGAGTAGGGAAATATTTTGAATACCTTGCTGGTGTGCTTGATAAACCAACATCGCAGTTGCAGGAGCAGTGGTTTCAAACCCAACGGCAAAAAATACGATTTGTTTTGTGGGATTTGCCTGAGCGATGTTGATCGTATCTAGAGGGGAATACACAATCCGAATATCACCCCCTTTGGCTTTAACCGTGAGTAAATCCGCATGGCTACCGGGTACGCGCAGCATATCGCCAAAAGAACAGAAGATGACATTAGGGAGGGATGCGATCGCAATTGCCTGATCAATCAACTCGATCGGCGTAACACAGACGGGACAACCGGGACCGTGAATCAGCGTAATCTCGTTTGGCAACAATTCGTCAACGCCAAATTTGACGATCGAGTGAGTCTGTCCGCCACAGATTTCCATGATCGTCCAGGGTTGCGTGGTGATCTGGGCGATCGCCCTTGCATACTGTTGGGCAGTGGCTGCATCCCGGTATTCATCGACGAATTTCATTGAGACCTCTTTACAGTGAAGGGGAATTCAAGGCTTTCTGTCAAAAGCATAAAGTAATCAAAATGATCTACTTATTTATTCTCTTCAATCTTCACTTTTGGGTCAATATGTAATTTATTTCTTTTTCTAATTGTGAATCTTTCCCATCCACTATAGCCATAAGTTTCGTCAAGTTTTTGCTTCACGATATCTAAAGTAGAGAGTAATTTCTCAGTCTTTTCTTGACAACGACTTTGTTCATACACTCGAACTCCATGAACTAATTTATTTCGCATCTCTGCCGATTGTTTAATCTGGCTCCATTCTCGTTCACCGATTACTTTGATTAGTGTCTTACCACTTGGCTCATAAAACTCCCAATATATTTTAATCGCTTCTAAACCATTGATTTTCCCAATCAATTTTTCAGCAACTTTACTGGTAAATCCAGCCGATACAATAATTTTTCTAAGAGTACGTCTTAACATTTTCTCTGTCGTAAATACAGAGGTGACCAAAGCTTCTGCATGATGCCCATGCTGCATTAGAGAGTTTATTCTATTTTTTGCCTCTTCATAGCCAAGCGTGATTGGATACATATCTTCGATTTTTATGAGTTGAATAAATCAAATTTAATAATACTCTTTTTTTGTAAAATTCAGAGCCGTTTATAAGTTTGGAGCGATCGCATATATTGAGCACGTTCAAACGCACTCGGATTTGGGCAATTTTGTTGACTCATGCTCCCTTGTAGTTGCTGAACTGATTCGTATTCGTATTGCTCCATCCACTCCCGCATTTCCTGTTCAATCACGCGAATCTGCTGAATACCGTGTTGCAACAGCACTGAGCAGAGCATAGTAATATTCGCGCCTGCCATTAACATTTTCAGCACATCCTGTCCGCTATGAATGCCGCTAGTGGCGGCTAAACTGGCGTTGACGTGACCGTAGAGAATCGCCATCCAACGGAGTGGCAACCGCATCGACTGTGGTGTACTCAAGAGCACATTTGGTTCTACTTCTAGTGTTTCTAAATTGATATCGGGCTGATAAAATCGATTGAATAAGACCAGTCCATTCGCACCTACCTGATCTAAACGCTGCGCCATATTTGCCAGGTTGGTGAAGTAGGGGCTGAGTTTGATCGCAACCGGAATCGTGACCGCTGCTTTTACCGATTGAAGAATGTCAATATAAGTCTGTTCAATTTGCGCTCCGGTCAGATTCATATCAGTTGGCACGTAATACACATTCAATTCCAGCGCATCGGCTCCTGCTTGTTCAATTTGCTTGGCGTAGTTTGTCCAACCACCCACAGAGGAACCATTCAAACTGGCAATGATCGGAATGTTGACCTTCTCCTTTGCCTTGCAAATATGGTCAAGATAAGTTTCTGAATCCACCCGAAAACTGCCCAATTCGGGGAAATAGGTGAGCGCTTCAGAAAAACTCTCAGTCCCGTAGGTCAAATGGTGGTGCAGTTCGTAGCGTTCCAGCCGCAACTGTTCCTCAAACAAGGAATGCATCACTACGGCAGCGGCTCCCGCATCTTCCATGAGTTGGATGTTGTCGATGTTTTCTGAAAGCGGGGACGAGGAGGGGACGAGGGGCGATCGCAACGTCAATCCCATATAGGTTGTAGTCAAATCCATTTCAGTCCTCCCTTGCAGTCTGGGTTGGTCGGGCAGCTAGATATTGATACATCTGCCAGCGCGTGTTGACATCCTGTTGCGCTTCCTCTAACAGGCGTTTTGCGGCTTCTGGCTGGCTTTTGGTCAACATCTTGAACCGATTTTCTAGATACATCGATCGCTCCAGGGGAATCTTGGGTGCATGGGAATCGAGTTGCAGTGGGTTGGCTCCCTGTTGGCGGCGATCGGGATGGTAGCGATAGAGCAGCCACCGCCCAGAATCAACTGCTGCTTTTTGATTCTGCATGGCGGTACTCATATCAATGCCGTGGGCGATGCAATGGCTGTAAGCAATGATCAGCGAGGGACCATCATACGCCTCGGCTTCCAGGAAGGCTTTGAGCGTGTGTTCATCTCTGGCTCCCATTGCTACACTGGCAACGTAGACATTGCCATAGGTCATGGCGATTAAACCCAGATCTTTTTTGGGTGCAGGTTTGCCGCCTGCTGCAAATTTGGCAACGGCTCCACGCGGGGTGGATTTGGACATCTGCCCGCCTGTGTTGGAGTACACTTCGGTATCCAAAACCAGAACATTGACATTTCGACCGCTTGCCAAAACGTGATCTAAGCCACCAAAGCCAATGTCATACGCCCAACCATCGCCACCAATAATCCAGACACTCTTTTTGACGAATAGATCAGCGAGGGATTTTAGGTTTTGGATTTTGGATTTTAGAGTGTTATCAGATATTTGCTCAAGCAGAGTTTGAATCCCTTCCTTGAGCAATGCCACGCGATCGCGCTGTTCGTAGATGTCGGCTTCATCGTGTTGAGTTGCATTCAGAATGGCATTCACTAATTCTTCTCCCAGTTCGGAGGCTAATTGCTGAAGCAGTTCACTAGCAAATTCGCGTTGTTTATCAATAGAGACGCGAAAACCTAGACCAAACTCAGCATTGTCTTCAAACAGGGAATTCGACCAGGCGGGGCCACGTCCTTCAGCGTTGTGAGTCCAGGGTGTGGTGGGTAAGTTGCCGCCGTAGATAGAAGAACAGCCTGTAGCGTTGGCAATCAGGGCGCGATCGCCAAACAATTGACTCACTAATTTGAGGTAAGGGGTTTCTCCACATCCGGCACAGGCTCCCGAAAACTCAAACAGCGGTTCTTGCATTTGCTGCTGACTGATTTTGTGGAGATTGAGCGATGGGCGATCGGGGTTGGGTAAATCCAAGAAAAAGTCCCAATTGCTGCGTTCTGACTCGCGCAGGGGTGGCTGTGGGTTCATATTGATTGCCTTCAAGCGCGGCTGCGATTTGTTCTTGGCAGGGCAAACATCGACACAAATGCCACAGCCTGTACAATCTTCTACAGCAACCTGAATTGTAAACTTCAACCCCTGCCAATCGTGATCTCTGGCGTTTGTATGTTTGAAGGTTTCTGGCGCAGTTTCCAATGCTTCTACGTCGTAGACTTTACTGCGAATCACACTATGAGGACAGACCATCACACACTTGCCACATTGCACACAAACATCGGTGTCCCACACTGGAATTTCTTGGGCAATATTGCGCTTTTCATACTTTGCCGTACCTGTAGGATAGGTGCCGTCTACAGGTAAAGCACTCACGGGAAGACGATCGCCACATCCCGCGATCATTTTGCCTAAAACTTCGCGCACAAACGGGGGTGCAGTATCCGCTACAGGGGGCTTGATTGAAGGTGTGGGGTGTGGAGTGTGGAGTGTAGTTTGGACATTCACTTCATGGAGGTTTTCCAGCGTTTGATCAACAGCATTCAGATTCATCTGGACGATTTCATCGCCTTTTTTGCGGTAGGTTTTTTCGATCGATCGTTTGATGTGGGCGATCGCGTCCTCTTTCTCCAAAACTCCAGACACCGCAAAGAAACAAACCTGCATCACAGGGGTGCGACCTTTATTTGATACCCTTAGAGCGCAATGGAAAAGCCATATTGATTCAGCTTGTTCCAGAATTGATCCC
>NZ_PVWG01000033.1:0-51860 GCF_003003695.1 Phormidesmis priestleyi ULC007 | reverse complement strand
GCGGGGGATGGAATCCCGGAGTCAATCGGGTGAGTACTCACTGGAGCGTTTTATATTTAATTGCGCCTAGCTACTTATAACTGGGCGGAGGCAACTCAACGATTTGCCACTCAAATTGCAAGTCGAGAATCGACGTTAATTCCAGATTTGCTCGACGCATTACACACCGTTCTCGCATTAACTCAGCAAGTTGTAGACGCGCTGCAAACCGTTAATCAAGTGCAGTCTGCTGCCTATCGTCCCTTGGCGAGACAGCAGTTGCAAGCAACCTGCGATCGCTTAGAGCAAACTCATAACGAACTCCAACAATTGCAGGATCAGATTTTGCTATCTGGCTGCGATCGCACTCTTTTAGAAGACAATTTGCCGTTGAGTTTGCGATTAGTGATCGAGACAAATCGGACAGTGTTGCGATCGCAAAACCCTGGCTGAAAATCTCCGATTTGGCATCATCAGTAAAAACTATATTCAAAAGGAACGCTCATGAAACGTTTCAAAAACCTGCGGACGTGGTTCGGCTGGTGGTTTATCTGTGGAATCTGCTTGTCGTCACTTTGGGCGTGTGGCGGCATCCCATCAGTTACCTCGGTTGAAAGCGCCGATCGTGTTTTACACGCCGATCTTCTGCCCAAAATCAACGTCGAAAAATCACTGATCTCAGATGCTGTTGCCCAACGCTATACCGTCCAAAAAGTTGCAGAACCCTTACCCAAGCTCGAAGATTTTCCCGTTTACGGTGCCCAGCCTTCAACTGATTCTAAAATTACCTATATCGAGATTTTAGGATCGGCTGAGAAATCAAACGGACAAAAACAAGATGAACGCTGGCTCGTCAGCGTTGCAGAAACCTTTAACGCCAAGCGAGTGGCTACTCCTTCTGGGCAGACGATCCAAGTCGGCATTCGCAACGTTCCTTCGGGCACGGCAGCTCAACTGTTAGCCGCTCAAGCCGTTCGCCCAACCGGATTTTCACCCTCTAATCATCTGTGGCTACAGCTTCTACAACAGCAAGGGTTGTCAAGCACGATCGTCACGCCTCGTTTAGTGCCCAACTCAGCCGGGTTTGTCGTCGAGTCAACCGCTTATCAAACTCTTGCCAAAGGCGGAGAAGTCACCTTTGAGCGACTTTTAGATGCGATCGTATCGGGCAAGCTCACGGTCGGCTATCCCAATCCTTACACCAGTTCGGCATCGCTCAATTTGCTCTATAGCCTCTTTTGGCGCAGCGCTGGACATCACCAAGACCGCAAGCCGCTCACCGTCGCCGAATTGCAGTCTCCGCAAGTCAACTCGGTGTTTGATGCCTTTCAGAAACAGGTTTTAGTGACGACCACTACCACGCTGGATCTGAAAGAGATCTTCATCCGCGATCGTCAAAAGCTGCAAGCCTTTCCGCTCGAATATCAGAGTTATCAAACGCTCAAAAAACTACCTGGATTTGAGGATGTCGCCTTTGTGCCGTTTGGGGTGCCTCACGACAGTCCGTTAATCGGCTTTGCCTGGAATAGCCCCATTCAGAAAGAAGCCTTAAAGCAATTTGCAGACTTTGCGGAGTCCGCTGAGATGCAAAAACTGGCGATCGCGCAAGGCTTTGATCCCACCAATTCTTTAAAGAACACCGCCCCACCTCTTCCCTCTGGTGAAGTCCTCAAAGCAGCTCAGTCTTTTTGGAAACAGCGCAAAGATGGCGGACGGACTGTTTATCTATCCCTGGTAATCGACACCAGTGGCTCAATGGAGGGTGCCCGTATGCAAGCTGTGAAAAGCAGTTTACGAATTGCGGCTCAATCGATTAACCCTGGCAACTATGTAGGACTGACGGCATTTAGCGATCGTCCCACTGCGATCGTGCCGCTTGCCCCGTTTGACTCGCTGCAACATCAGCGTCTATTAGCAGCAGCAGACCAACTCAGAGCCGATGGGGGCACCGCAATGTATGACGGCATAATTTCTGGTTTATCTGATTTACTAGAACGCAAAAAAGCCGATCCTAACGGTCGATTTTATCTGATGTTGCTCTCCGATGGCGAAACCAATCAGGGACTTAAGTTTGACCAAGTGAAAGAGGTCTTAGCCCATAGCGAAGTGCGTTTCTATCCGATTGCCTACGGTGAAGTGAATCAAACTGAGCTGCAAGCGATCGCGCAACTGCGAGAAGCAACGGTCAAATCAAGCGATCCTCAAAAGCTGCAAACGCTGTTCACAGAACTCTTTCAAACCAACCTATAACAGTTCTTTTATGGCTGCCCTCAACCGCTATTTGCTGCAAATTTTAGGCGCTGGCTGGATGCTCTTTCTCGTTGCCGGGTGGGCGATCGCCTACAGTTCTCCCGGCTCAGTGGTGTTAATCGATCGTAGCTATTGTGCGCCGACTCAATGGCAACAAGTCGCCCAAGCCTATGAGCGACACTACCAAACCTCACGCCTGCAAACGGTGATTCTGTTTAATGACTTGAGTCAGGAGAACTTGTCGCCTGCCCCTACGCCATCTGTGGTTCGTAACTTGACCACTTACGGACGCTCAAATCCAGTCCGTTTGTCTGAATTACAGCGAATCTATCCAAATGCTCAATTGTTAAATTGCCGCTCCTGATCCCGCTATTTTCGCTCTGGGTGCGCCGAAACTTCTTGCGGGAGAGTTGGCGCTCCTAACTGGTTAATGGTCGCGATAAAGCGATAGAGCCGACCCAAATCTTTCTGATTAAAATACAGCAGCAGCCGTGGCAACTTAGAGGTTTCGTCTTGAGCTTCTTGAGGCAGTGCTTTACTGCGCTCGATCGTCCCTTTCACCAAAATATCGGCAAAGTTATCGTTCAGCAGCGCCACACTTTCATCCGTCAAGTCAGACTTAAGCCGAATCACCAACTGCTCACCTACATAGCGGCTAGAGTGATAGACCCGATAAAAGCTAGAAATCGCATCACACGCGACATCGATATTTTCTGTGATCGTATACAAACTTGGATCGTCGGGACTGATCAGTCCTCGCTTCAGCAACTGCTTGTCAACATAATCTGCCCAGTCGTGCCAATAGCTGCCGCCTGGCTTGTCAATCAACACGAGCGGCACCGGAGCCGACTTGCCCGTCTGCGTCAGCGTCAAGCATTCAAACGCTTCATCTTGCGTGCCAAACCCACCCGGAAACAGCGCTAAGGCATCACTTTCTCTCAGAAAGAAAACTTTGCGCGTGAAAAAATACTTAAACGGCACCAGTTTAGGGTCGCCCTCGATAAACGAATTCGCGCCCTGCTCGAATGGAAGCTGAATATTTAGCCCAAAGGATTGATCTGCCCCGGCTCCCTCATTTCCAGCCTGCATGATGCCGCCACCTGCCCCAGTGATTACCATGTAGCCCTGAGCCGTGACGCAGCGCGCAAACTCCCGCGCCATCTGATATTCTTCGGTGTTGGGTGAAATTCGAGCAGAGCCAAAAATGGCAATTTTGCGAACGTGACGGTAAGGATAAAACGTGCTAAATGCCCGCCCCATGTCTTGCAAAGATGCATTGAGAATTTTCCAATCTAGCCGATCAATGTCGTCTCCCGCCATTCGCACAATCAGCGCCAGCGACTGAGCAATTAATTCCCCGTGGCGCAAGTTAGGCAACTGCTGCAACAAGTCATTGACCGTGATCTGAAGCGAATCTATTGCCTGAACGGTGCGATCGGGGGTCATAACACTCCTCTAAACTGGGCTGGGCTATCTATTCTAGCGAGATCTTAGCCAAAGAGAATTCATACAGACAGTAAAAAACGCCTCCCTCATCAGAGCCGAGGCGTTATCAGCATACTGCTAGTGCATCACCAAAACCGTTTACTCCTCTCTTTCGAGTGTGCCCAACTCAAAGAGGAAGCCATCAGGAACTCATAAACGGTTGGTGTGGCAGTTCGCTTGACGAAATTCCGAAGGGCGTAACGAAAAGAACGAAGCCTAGAGATGCTTTTCGAGGGTGTTAGAGAGAGTGGTTTTGGGCACGGCACCCACCACCATATCGACGCGTTGTCCTCCCTTAAAGATCATTAGCGTTGGAATGCTGCGAATCCCATACTTGCTAGCAATACTGGGGTTGTCGTCGGTGTTGACTTTAACCACCTTGACTTTGCCCTCAAACTGAGCTGCGATTTCATCGACGACGGGTGCCACCATGCGGCAAGGGCCACACCAGGGTGCCCAAAAATCGACTAAAACCGGAACTTCGCTCTCAAGTACTTCTTGATCAAACGTAGAATCTGTAACTTGTGCGGCTGCTGACATGCCTGAAAATCCTTGCCTATACTCGTTTGAGGAAATTCTACCATAGCAAAAACGACAGGCTCTCATCGCAGTGCAGACATAATTAGATACAATTGGCACTTCTCTTGAGGCGTGAGCGTTTTCGACAATGCGAATTTGTTGTTAAGTTCTGAGCGGGGATCGGCTAAAGCCTGAAACCTGCTCTCTTAAAAAGGAACCGCCTAAACCGAAGTTCAGGCGGAGTGTGGTGTGAGGAGTGAACGGAAACTTGCGTCTCCGCTTTTTCTATTGTAGACGACGGATTTGGAATTACCAGGGTGTGTGTGAGACTGAAAAAACTCTTAAGAATTTGTTCAGACGATCGGTCACTCAGGCTCTATTTGCCCATGCCTAACTGTTGGGCTTTTTGGTAAACTTTGCCTTCAGTCAGCAACGATGGCGCAATCACGACTTCGACCTGCTGCATCTCTTTGATGTCTTTTGCGCCCAAGGTGCCCATGCTGGTTTGCAGAGATCCTAAAAAGTTGTGGGTGCCATCATCGAGTTGAGCTGGGCCGCGCAGAATTTGTTGCAGGGTGCCAGTGGTGCCGACTCGAATGCGAGTGCCTCTAGGCAACACAGGGCTAGGCGTTGCCATGCCCCAGTGGAAGCCGCGTCCGGGAGCTTCTTGCGCTCTGGCAAAGGGAGAGCCAATCATCACGCCATCCGCTCCACAGGCGATGCACTTGCAGATGTCTCCACCCGTGATCAAGCCACCATCGGCGATAATTGGCACATAATTTCCAGTTTCGCGATAATAATCATCACGAGCGGCAGCACAGTCGGCGATCGCGGTTGCCTGCGGCACTCCGACCCCTAAAACCCCGCGAGACGTACATGCTGCACCAGGGCCAATGCCTACCAGCACGCCAGCCGCACCCGCTTTCATCAAATTTAAGGTGACTTCATAAGTGACACAGTTACCCAAAATTACTGGAATCGGCATTTCTTGACAAAACTGAGCTAAGTCTAGCGGCGCGATCGATTCGGGTGCGAGGTGAGCCGTTGAGACGACAGTAGCTTGCACAAAAAATAGATCGGCTCCGGCTTTAGCTACAACTTGACCAAACTGAATAGCTCCTGCGGGAGTCGCGCTAACTGCCGCAATGCCGCCCTGTTGCTTGATTTCTTTGACTCGCTTCTCAATCAATTCCGGTTTGATCGGCTCTAAATAGAGTCGCTGCATCAGCGTCACAAACTCATCTTTACCCACAGCGGCGATCTCATCCAAAATGGGGTCAGGGTTTTCGTAGCGAGTTTGCACACCTTCTAAGTTGAGAACACCGATTGCCCCTAATTCCGATAACAAAACCGCCATCTTCACATCCACCACCCCATCCATCGCACTGGCAATGATGGGAATTTCGCGCTCAATGCCGCCGATCGTCCAGCGCGTATCTGCCAACTTTGGATCGAGGGTGCGTTGTCCGGGAGCCAGCGCAATCTCGTCAATTCCATATGCTCGACGGGCAGTTTTGCCTCTGCCAATTTGAATATCCACGCTTCATCCCCCAAGACTTATTGAAATAGGGTATCAAATTTGCATCGGGAATGGGTTGAAGAGATTCTGAAACCAACGATGCAAGGGAGATCGTAGACGGTGATCTCGACTGCTCGATCGCTTGAGACCCTGATAGGATGAAGATAGCCGTAACCAATCTAAACTATGACGCTGGCAAATCTGCGTGACCTTTATCAACAGGTCATTCTAGAACGCTATAAAAAGCCAAAACACCGAGGCGTGACCAACCCCGTGCATCGGCTACAACGAGGACACAATCCTTCGTGCGGAGACACGATCGAACTCACCGTCAGACTCAATGAAGCGGGCGACCACATTGAGGATGTCAAATTTGAGGGTGAAGGATGCGCGATCGCGATGGCATCGGCTGACTTAATGGCAGAAGCATTGCGTGGCAAAAGCACGGACGAAGCTTTAGAGATGGTGCAGCGCTTTCAGAGCATGATGCAAGGCAATGACGAGTTTCCGACTGAGCAGCGCAAGCTGAATGTTATGAAAGGGGTGTCTCAGTTCCCAGTTCGCATTAAATGTGCGACGCTGACTTGGCACACGCTAAAAGCCGCTCTCGAATCTGCAAACGAGCCACAGCCCGCTGGGTTTGTCAGCAACGAGTAGCCGAGACTCAGGCATTGCATCGCGTCTATTCACCTCATTCAAAAATTTTGCCTCCATGTTTGAACCTGCACAACTTTTAACCGATGCCCAATGGTCAGGAATTCTGACGATCGTGGTGGCAATTCTAGCGGTGCTGGGGTTTGTCTTAAAGTGGGGAATTCGCTTTCGTTTAGTCGGCATTACTGGATTTATGGCAGTTTTGACGGCAGGCATTTTTGCCCTAAGTTTGTCAATCTACACCCGCCCCAACATCCCTGGCGCACTCCACTACTCCAGAATTTTCGATACGGCTTCTTCTCAAGTCGTGATTGTGGTGCCGCCAACTGTGACCGAACCGCAAGTCGAAGCAACACTGCGTCAGGCGGCGATCGATCTTTATTCTCCAGGTCGCATGACTCAGGGAGAACCTCGCCTCACGATTCGACTGCGAACTAATGTGCATCCAGAACCCGGTGTTTCTGAGCCGCTCTATCTCGGTGAAATTCAGCGATCGCTTGCCGTTCGCGAAGATGCCAATGAGACGGTTCAACTTTATCGCGATAATCTTGCGAAGCTGGCTCGATCAACGGCTAAAGAGGGTCAAGGCTGAGGTAGTCGAGGTGAGATTTGATCAGCGTGTATTAGCCAGTGGGCAGAATTAAGCGTAGTACCATTGAACCTCACAGACGCTCAATGAACTCCTCGACTGAGACTTGTGCTTGCTTGAGAATGCCGCCCAACGTACCAACCTTCAATTCTCGATGCACAGGGACAACGCAACCAATTTCGCCTGCTTCGGTTTCCTTCTTCATCACAACATGGCTGCCCGTTTGACGAACTGGCTCGAACCCTAAATGCTCAAGTGCCCGGATTGCTTCTCTGCTTGAGATGCGCGGCATTCTAGGCATAGCTGACTTCAATACTAGTTACAAATCTGGGAGATGTTTCAGGCAGAGGAAATTCTTCTAGATAGAGCCGTGTTGCTTCTTTCAAACCTGCAAGTGCTTGCTCAATTGTCTCCCCCTGGTCAACCGTCCCAACTTCTGGACATTCAGCAACATACATATCGTCTTCTTTATAGACGATCGCTGTAAAAGTGTGAACTTTCATAAGTCAACCTAAACATTACTTGCTAGTCAAAATAATAACCCTCTTGCTTGCTGAAGGGGCAGAACTGAGATTTTCAGTCCGAAGCGCTTCAGTTAGGTAATTTCTGCTGGAGCCAAAGTATTGTAACCAAACCGTTAAAGTTTACTTTTTTACAGTTCTTATGTACTATAAACGAAGTAATACACAGTAAAGCCCTCTAGGCATCTACAAAAGCTGACTTTTTGCACAGGTTAATTATCCTGATTAACTCGGCTGTCTTTGTAAAAGAAGATACTGAGTGAGAATTTTGCAATGACCTTAAAAGAGATACTTGATAGCCTAAAGAAATTCATTGGAGATGCCGTGAGAAGCCTTGACCCATCTCAATATAGTAAGGAAGACTGTGAGACTGAGCTAGAAGAAATACGCTCGGCGTTGTCTAATGGTATCGAAGATACACAGAAGGAATATCGTCGTCTAGTGCATAAATTCTACACAGCTCATAAGCCTTTTCGCACTGGCGATACTCAGAAGGATTTGGCTGAGTATCGCAAACTGCTTGTCCATTCTTTAGCTGCTGGAGATGTGATTCTATTTTCCCTTTCCCGATCTTCAGCAGCTTTAGACGACGGAGATAGATGTTTACTTGACACATGGGGAGTTGAATTTCCTCACAATACCCCTGATGCTCTTGCTAAAGGTTCCTTAGAATATTATTTCAAAATGTTCAGTTTTTTGTGCCAAGATCAAGAGTGGCAGCACTTTAGGAATAAGTACAATTTGCCAGACGGGGCAAAAGTATATTATGAGTATCTAGCGAAGAAAATGGCTATCGCTCTTAAGGTTACTGTTTCCGCTCAAAGCGTTCCATGAGTTCACGCTCGAAAGATGGATCAATTGCATCTAAATCTTCTGCATCTGAAAGCGATCCTTGTACTCTTTGAAGAGTATCTAATGCATCTTGAATCTGTTGAGTTAGAGAGATCATTTGCCGATTGGTCTCTCTAACTTCATTATTAGTGATTTTATCACTCTGAAGTAGTACCTCAACTTGTTCCGCGATTTGGTTCGCTTGACTTTTTAACCTAAATAAGAAAGCTCTTTGCTCTTTGGTTGAATCACGCAATTCGTCCCTACGCATTCTTAACTGCTTCTCAAGCTCACTCTTAGAGCTTTGCAAGTCAGTATTTGTGTTACGCAGTTCCTCATTCTCCACAACATTCTGTCTACCTTGTCTTTGTCTATATTTAATTAAGAGAAAGATAAGTAACCCCATAACCAGAACCGAGCCGAGTGTCAAACACGCTAAAGTGAATCTCTGCTTCTCTGGTATGAAGGGAATAAGGGCAGTGAGTACAACCGGGATAGAAATGAGAATTCCGCCAATTAATCGCTCATCCTCATGAAGAATTGCTGCAAACCCTGTTGCTCCTTTTAGAACAGCTTCAGCATTATTTGATGCTGATTGGGATGGCGGATCAGTTACCGGAGCAGGTGTTCGCTGAGGCTCTTCCGAACCTGTTGGATTTGGTAGTCCCTGAGACATTAATTGGCTCCAAGCTTAAAGATTTCTCTGGGGATAATACTAACATTTCTATATTTGCGTGACTATTAAACAGTAAAAGTACTCGGCTGAGACAATCTGAACTTATCGCAAACAGGAACAGATGATCTTGTGAACTACTGGCAAAACTCGAAGGGCAAGCGGCACAACTGCTTATGAGTCTTTACTTAGGTTTAGATTTTGGGACATCAGGGGCACGATCGCTAGTTCTCGATCGCAGCGGAACTATCCACTTTCAAGCCAATTATCCGTTCACAAATTGTTCATCTGTGGCAGAGTGGCAAACCGCTTTGATGAGTCTAATCGAACAGATTCCTCAACCTTTACGATCGCAGATTTGCGCGATCGCCATTGACGGCACCTCATCCACAGTGCTGCTTTGCAATTCAGATGGGCAACCCGTTGCAGAACCCATTCTCTATAACGATGCTCGTGCGATCGTGGTGTTGGATCAAGTCAGGGCGATCGTTCCCCCAAACCACACTGTTTTAAGCGCGACTTCTAGCTTTGCCAAGCTGATTTGGTCGAGTCAACAGCCCGATTTTTCATCGGTTCGTTACTTTTTGCATCAAGCCGACTGGCTGGCATTTTTGCTACATGGGCAATTAGGCATCAGCGACTATCACAACAGTTTGAAGTTAGGCTATGACGTTGAGCGGCTTTGCTATCCCGATTGGATTGAGGCGCTGCCATTTCGAGATCTGCTGCCTCGCGTTGTTGCGCCAGGAACACCGATCGCAGAGATTGATTCCACGATCGCCGATCAAGTGGGATTGCCGCGCAACTGTATCGTTTGTGCAGGCACTACAGACAGCATTGCCGCATTCCTTGCCAGTGGCGTTAAAACTCCCGGTGAAGCGGTGACTTCTTTAGGGTCTACGCTGGTGCTGAAGTTAGTCAGCCAAACTCGCGTCGAAGATAGTCGCTACGGCATTTATAGTCATCGATTAGGAGACTTGTGGCTCGTCGGTGGCGCTTCTAACACTGGCGGAGCTGTGCTGCGGCATTTTTTTAGCGACGCGGAATTAGCAGATCTCAGTCAACAGATCCCGGTGCATCAAGAGAGTCCGCTCAATTATTACCCACTGCTTAGACCGGGCGATCGCTTTCCCGTGAATGATCCTCATTTGCTGCCTTGGTTAGAGCCACGCCCTGACGATCGAGGTGCGTTTTTACATGGGTTATTAGAGAGCATTGCACGGATTGAAGCGGAGGGCTATCGCTTGTTACAATCCTCTGGCGCAAACGAGTTAAAGCGAGTTTACACCGCAGGCGGAGGAGCCGTTAATCAACCTTGGAGCGTGATTAGAGAACGTCATCTTAAGGTTCCGGTTCGTCGATCGAGGCAAACCGAGGCAGCTTATGGAACCGCTCAGTTGGCAATGCCATCAAGCAATTTGATCCCAAAATTGACCGCTTGATCGTTCGTTTCAAGAGTTTTTCTGCTCATAGAGAGTTCAAGTTCACAGTGGGAATACTGAAAGCGGGCGAGGAGACCCCTTATTTTTAATCGTGTTTTTAGCATGTGGCAAAGGCTAACTAATTCTATTCAAAGTTTGAAAACTTATGGGGATCTAAGTCCTGATCTGCGACTTAGATGTCGGGTCAATCTGGCTCTGCGCGATCGCCCCTATCACCGCTTAGAACGGTGGCATCAAACCTTTTGGCAACCTTTAGAGGTGTCTAGCGAGATTGCAGAATTTGTCTATCAGCAAATGGAATCTTATTCTGGCTTAAAGTTTGCTTATGTGTTGCCGAGCGATCGCCTGACTGAAGATCTCAGTTTGCCGCTCGTGTGCTGGTTTGACTGGGAGTCAACGCTCTGCGATGATTTTTACGATCGCTTTGGGGTCGATATCAGCAGCCGCTTTAACGTGTCTCACCTGGCAACGATTCAAGAATTCGTCGTTTTTCTCAATCAACAATCGCGCCTAGTAAACTACTCTTGAAAGAGTGGTTAGTGGTTGTGGTGGATGGATAAGCCATTGGATGTTGAGCAATCTCAAGCGGTTGCCAAACAGATTAAAAGCAAAGGAAAAGCCAGTTTTGACAATGCTCACAGAGCAGCACTCGTCACCGAAGACGCGATTTATGTGCAGGGGTTTTTGGTTTATGAGGGGTCTCCGTTTAAGCCGATCGAGCATGGTTGGTTAGAGGTGAGCGATCACCTGATCGATCCAAACTTTCCCCATCTGAATCGCCGCGCCGATCAGCTTTTTTATTTTCCGGCTCAACGACTCACCCTAAAGCAGCTTAAAAGGGCGATCGAAGACGCTCAAGAAGACTATCCCGAAGACGACTCGCTGCCGATCTATGGCAAGGCTCCTTACGAATATTATGGTGACGTGATGTTGGGCGGAAAGGACTATATAGAAGCGCATCAAGCTGCCGAAGCCAAGTGCAAAGAACTCAACAAACCAAAGTCGAGAAATAGCACGGGTGATGAAATCTAACCTTAGCGTGAAGCGCCGATCGCAATGCTCCGATGAAATGAACGTCAGGCGTTAGAGAGGCAACTTCATGGAAACTCAAGATAGAGTCAGTCAACAACCCGCGATGAGACCTCTGGGGCAGACCTCAATTAGGCTCTCTCCGATCGCTCTCGGCGGGATGCCTTTGTCACTGAGCGGCAGACCCGCAGAATCGCAAGCGATCGCCACCATTCACAAAGCGCTTGATCTAGGCGTTAACTTGATCGACACCTCAGATGCTTATTGCCAAGACGAGTCAGACAAACATCACAACGAGCGGTTGATTCACAAAGCTATTCAGCAATATTCAGGCGACACCAGTCGAGTTTTGGTCGCAACCAAAGGCGGATTGATGCGCCCCAACGGTGCCTGGACTCAGAACGGCAACCCTCAGCATTTGCGAAAAACTATTCGTGAGAGCCATGCAGCGCTGGGTGGACAGGAACCGATCGCGCTTTGGCAATATCACTCTCCTGATCCCAACTATTCGATCGAAGATTCGTTGACTCCGGCGAAAGAAGCGGTTGCCGAAGGGCTGATTCGATTAGTGGGTGTGTCTAACTTTTCGGTTGAGCAAATTAAACGCGCCCGCGAAGTTGTCGAAATCGTTTCGGTGCAAAATCAATACAACCCCTGGCATCGGCAACCAGAATCAGACGGGGTGCTGGAATATTGCCAATCCGAAGGCTTAACGTTTTTGCCGTGGAGTCCATTAGGGGGCAGTCGGCGGGTCAAAGAATTGAGTAAAGTGGGAGCGATCGCCAATCTCGCTGACGAAAAGCAAATCTCAGTCTATGCCCTAGTGTTAGCATGGCTATTAGCAAAGTCTCCCTGCGTTGTGCCGATTCCGGGGGCAACCAAACCTGAGAGCATTGCAGACTCAGTGACGGCGGCTCAGGTAACTTTGACGGATCAAGACGTAGAAGCGATCGATCGGGCAACTCAGTGACGCAGCCCACCCTAAACAATTCGTGGACGTGCTAACCTCTCTTCAATCCCTAATCTGCTGAGAAGCACCGCTCCCTACTGAAATGTTCAACGCCACCGAAATTTTTATCGATGCTTTTGTCGGGCAGCTTCAAGAAGGCTATCACCGCACTTATGGCAACCTAAAAACTAGCTATGCTGACATTTTGGGCTGGGCCGGCAGCATGGCATTAGAGAATATCGCCAATAGCGATGCCCTCTATCACGATGTCGAACACACGATTTTGGTGACGTTAGTCGGGCAAGAGATTTTGCGCGGCAGACACATTCGCGATGGCGGGGTTTCGTGCGAAGACTGGCTGCACTGCATCATTTCGCTCAACTGTCATGATATTGGCTATGTCAAAGGGGTGTGTCGCGACGATCGCGGCGGACTCTATGCGACAGGCGTTAACGACACGATGACCGACCTGCCGCCTGGTGCTAGTGATGCGGGTTTGACTCCTTATCACGTCGATCGGGGCAAACTGTTTATTGAGGAGCGATTTGGGGGACACAAGCTGATCGATGCCGACATTATCAAGCGCAACATCGAACTGACGCGCTTTCCGGTTCCCAATGCTGAAGATCACCGAGACACCATTCACTATCCAGGATTAGTGCGAGCAGCAGATCTGATTGGTCAACTGAGTGACCCGCGCTATTTGAAGAAAATCAACGCCTTGTTTTATGAGTTTGAAGAGACTGGAGTCAACAGAGCACTGGGCTATAACCATCCGGGCGACTTGCGAAAAAACTACCCAAAGTTTTTCTGGGATGGAGTTCACCCTTATATCCAAGACGCTTTGCGCTATTTGAATCTAACCCAACAAGGGCAGCAAATCGTCGCAAACCTTTACGCTAATGTGTTTGTCGTAGAACACGAATAAAATCGCAAATCAGCCCCCGGATTCCCGCCCTACTGTGTACACACAGATTGCTTCAAGTTCGGATTCCTTGGGGATCGCCCCCTAAATCCCCCATTTTGGGGGACTTTGAAACTGGAATCTTAGCTCAAAGTCCCCCACCCGTGGGGGATTTAGGGGGCTTCCCGAATTCACAACCGAAGCAAACCACTTATGTCGAACTGACGTTAAATTATTCCGCTATCCAACAATGCCTTAATTCTATCAATCCACCCGCTGCAAAGGAGTCAATCTAGGGTCAATAATTCGTCGCCCGATATCAGGAAATTTGACCGCTAAACAGGTTTTATTTCCCGAATCGAAGACGTGAGTCACTTCGCCCACCCCAAATCGTTTATCCACAACCAGTTCGCCCACACTCCAATCGGCTTCAACGCTGCTAGTTTGAGGCTGCGATCGTTCTGGTTTAGCAACCGCCGATTTAGTTCTTTGAACAGTCGCCGTAATGTTTGACTCCATCAAATCTTTTGGCATCTCTTTTAGGAATGCCGACGGTTGAGCCATCTCACGGTTGCCATACAAGCGACGTTCGCGAGCATAGGAGATAAACAATCGCTCTTGAGCGCGGGTGATGCCGACATAGCAAAGCCGACGTTCTTCTTCGATCGCCGCCGGGTCATCCAGCGATCGAAAGCTCGGAAACAATCCTTGCTCCAACCCCACCAAAAACACAACCGGAAATTCCAGCCCTTTAGAAGCGTGTAGCGTCATTAAAGAAACTTTGGTGGCTTCTTCGTCTTTGTCATCGAGATCTGAGGCGAGAGATGCCCCCGCAAGAAACGCAATCAGGCTCGTGTCTTCGTTTTCTTCTTCAAATTGCAGAACGGCGTTGTAGAGTTCCTGCACGTTTTGAAACCGTTCTTCGGCTTCGTCAGTGCCTTGAGCTTTCAGGTCTGTTAAATAGCCCGACTCTTCTAAAATGCCTTGCACTAGCTCAGAGGCAGAAACCGCATCCATCTGCGATCGCCACTTCTGAATCATTTGGGCGAAGCTAATCACCCCTTTTGAACTGCGCCCCGCCAAACTTTTAACCGAAGTTTCATCAATTAGAATCTCCCAAAGCGGAATATCTAACTCAACCGAGGCTTTTTGCAGCGCATCGATCGTTGTCTTGCCGACTCCGCGACGGGGAGCGTTAATCACCCGCAGCAAGCTTAAAGTATCGGATGGGTTGGCGATCGCTCTCAGATAACCCAAGACATCTTTGATTTCTTTACGATCGTAGAATCGCAATCCGCCCACGACTTTATAAGGCACACCCCAACGCACGAGCGATTCTTCAAAGGCACGAGACTGAGCATTTGTGCGATAGAGAATCGCAAATTTGCCCCAGTTAAGTTCAGCATTCAGATGCTCTAACGTGCGAATCTGTTGCACCACAAATTCGGCTTCGGCAACCTCGTCGTCAGCACGGTGACAATAAACAGGAGCGCCTTCTCCACGAGTCGGCTTGAGAATTTTATCAATCCGTTCGGTGTTGTTGTCGATCAAATGATTGGCAAGTTGCAGAATGTTTTCGGTCGATCGATAGTTCTCTTCGAGCTTCACCATTGTGCGGGTGTCGTCATCGGGCAGACTATCGCCAAAGTCTTGCTGGAAGCCCATCAAAATCTTGAAATCTGCCATCCGAAACGAGTAGATCGACTGATCGGCATCCCCGACGACGAAGACCGATCGATAGTCCCATTCGTTAAACAACTCGGCTGATTCACCGTTGGTTACGAGCAGTCGCAGCAGATCATATTGAGTGCGATTGGTGTCTTGATATTCGTCTACTAAGATGTGGCGAAAGCGTTTGTGCCAATAGGCTCGAATCTGTTCATTTTGACGAAATAGCTGCACAGGTAGCCAGATTAAATCATCGAAGTCTACTGCATTATTTTCAGCTAATTTATCTTGATACATACTATAGACATTTGCAATCACTCTGCCTCTAAAGTTAGGTTGCTCTTGTTCTAAATCTCGTGGCGACCAACCTTTGTTTTTAGCGTTACTGATGGCATAACGAACCGATCGCGGCTCAAATTTTTTGTCGTCTAAATTCAGTTTATTAATGATGATGTCTTTGACTAAACTCTGAGCATCTGACTCATCAAAAATCGAGAAGTTCTTCGTCCATTTGCGTCCCTTTTCGTCCTGAAACTTCTCGATATCAAAGCGCAAAATACGACAGCAAAGGGCATGAAACGTGCCAATCCACAGATCTTTGATGATGGTTTTGTAGACCTTCGATCGGATGCTCGTTTGCTGCTGATTTGTCAACTCTAATAAAGGTTTGCCAAATTCGCTGTGGGCTTGACGATCGGCAAATAGCTTCTCGATCCGCTCTTTCATTTCTTTGGCGGCTTTATTGGTAAACGTCACCGCTAAAATGCTTTCTGGATCGACGCGATGAGTCAGCACCAGGTTAGCAATCCGATAAGTGAGGGCGCGGGTTTTGCCAGAGCCTGCCCCCGCAATCACTAAAAGCGGCCCACAAAAATGCTCGACGGCTTGCCGTTGCGAAGAGTTGAGGTGGCTGAGAAATTCGGTGCTTTGCGTCATGGCGGGTGGAGGGTGGAACAGAAAAGCGCCTCCATGACCAGGTTATCGTATCTGGAGGGGAAGATTGAAGACTGAATGAGATCTCGCCTCATCAAGTAGCTGTCTCAAAATCCACTCCAGCTTTAAGTAGCTACTTAAAAATCGTAACCAGCACAGGTCTAACGTTGAGGATGAAGCAGGCTGAATATGAGCAGAGAAACTAGCCAATTTTATGGTAGATTCGCAAATTTGGGTGACAAATCTTGCTTCTCCACGACGATTTGCACAAACCGAAATTGGCTCACCAGAGTCAGTCAAATCTTTAGTAGTATTTCTTACATCGGCTTCTAGTAGCGCTTAGAACCCTAATTTTTATTACACGAACCTCTAGGGATAGGAGGAATTCTCTTTAGTTAATAGGAAATTTGTTCGTTTTTACGAAAACAAATATAAATTTATTATAAACAGTTAAAAAATTCCTTGAAGTTACCGTATCATCTGTTCAACCTATTAATTGAGGCGAGAAAGAATATTGACTTGTAAATAATTTTATGCATCAGAAATTCAGTTTCACTTGTGAACTGATGAACTGATCAGCGTACATCTACTGAGACGGTAAAAATTAGTGTGGTGGTGTTTTTGATGAATTTCCCGACAAAGCCGTTGGGGAGTGGACTCCTGCGTCTTCTACTAGTGCTTCTGTTTACAGGAGGCTTAAAGGGTCGGATTTTGCCTGCCAATAGTCAGACCGCGACTGATGTGGTTAATACAGCGACTGGCAACTTTCGCCCTGCGGCTGATCCCACTACTCCTGTTCAGGGTGTCACTTCTAACCCAACTTCTGTGACTGCAACGGTGGCAGGTCGCCCCGGTTTAGAACTCGTGAAAACAGGCGATCGAGCTGCCGCCGAACCCGGCGACACCGTGATCTATCGACTGGTCATTCGCAATACAGGTTCCGCAACAGCCTCGAATATTACGGTTCGTGATACGTTACCCCTCGGACTTCAATTCATCTCAAAATCTCAAAAGGCTTCACTGACAACGGGTGGCACCACTAGCGATGTCAGCAGCACCCTGGCTCGACCTACGGTGAACCGATCGGTGATCACCTTCAACTTCCCCGGAACCCTAGCACCTCAGCAAACCTTGACGCTGGTCTACGCCGCCGTTCTCTCCCCTGACGCGATTCGCGGTACGGGACGCAACCTCGCCGTTGCCCAAGGAACTAGCCCGCTAGGGCCGTTAACGAGCAACACTGCCAGCCACTTATTGAGAATTCGCAACGGAATTTTATCGGATTGCGGCACCATCTTGGGTCGGGTGTTTGTCGATAAGAACTTTGACGGCGAACAGCAAAAAGGAGAACCGGGCGTTCCCAATGCCGTGATCTTTATGGATGACGGTAATCGCATCACCACTGATGCAAACGGCTTATACTCGCTGCAATTTGTAATCGCAGGCTACCGCAATGGCACCCTCGACCTGACAAGTTTACCGGGGTATACCTTAGCGCCAAACCGTTATCGCATTGAAAACAATAGCCAATCACGGCTCGTCAAAGTCGCTCCGGGCGGTCTGGTCAGAATGAATTTTGCAGTGACACCAACCTTTGGGGAGGGACGACGCAAGTGATGCACTACCTCTCATCAGTTAAATTTGGGCTGAGTTTAATTACCTCTACCTTTGGAGCGATTACGCTTGCCTCAGTCAGTCGAGCCGTTGAGTTACCTCCTGCGTCTGAAGCGCTGGCAGCCGTTAGCACAATCGGCAACTCCACAGAAACCGCGCCTCTGCTACCCAATTCTTTAGACCTCGCGGCGACCCTCAATCTGACTCCTGTTAAGCCATCAGCCAAAAATTCTCAAACCGCACAGGTTCCAGAGCCGACCCCACGAGAGCAAACGCCGAGTCCGCGAGATGTCGCACCGATCGCGCCTCCGGCAAGTCCGCAAGCCCCTGCTTCGACTCCAACTCCACCTGGCGGATCGGTTGCACCTGTCGCTAATCCGACTTCGACAAAAGCGCCGATCGTTCGCGTCGAACTGATTCCCGCATCCACGTCTCGCGTTCCCGCCGATGGTCGCTCAACCGTCACCCTTTCTGGACAGATTGTGGATGAAAGCGGCGCTCCGGTAAACGTGGATGCAACGGTGACGTTGACCAGCAGTGCGGGTAAGTTTATTGGCGCAGATGCCGACACCGATCGGGCTGGGTTCCAAGTCATGGCTCGACAGGGGCGGTTTTCGGTCGAGTTGCAGTCTACGCTAGAGCCGAAGAAAGTGCGAGTTCGGGCGGCGATCGACGAGCCGAAAAAAGATCTGAAGTTGACAGAGCCTCCTTTCGCGTTTCCGACCACCTTGCCAGGACAGTCTGATTCTGAAAATCTGGAAGCTTACACCGACGTTGAGTTCATCACAAATCTGCGTCCGTCTCTGGTGTCAGGGGTAATTAATGTTCGCATTGGGGCAGGCGGAACCGACTTCTATAGCCGATATCGAGATTTTCTGCCGCCTGGAGTAGACGGGACTCGATTTGATGTCAGCACCGCTATTTTTGCCACAGGCAAAGTAGGCGACTGGCTGTTTACAGGGGCTTTTAACAATCAACGTCCGCTCAACGAAACCTGCGACGGCACGACGCGACTATTTCGCGATCTTCAGTTCTGCGACCAAAACTATCCAACTTATGGCGATAGCTCGACCGTTGATTATTTAACGCCTTCGATCGATAGCGTCTACTTCAAACTTGAGCAGACAGCACCCGGAGGCGGACAAAACTACGCCATGTGGGGCGACTATCGCACCGAGGAGTTTGCCACCGCATCGCAATATTTTACGGCGACGACTCGTCAACTGCACGGGTTTAAAGCCAACTATAACTTCGGCGATCTGCAAGCCACCTTAGCTTATGGCAATAATCTGGACGGCTTTCAGCGAGATACGATCGCCGCAAACGGCACGAGTGGTTATTACTTCTTGTCACGGCGGTTGCTGATCGGCGGTAGTGAAAACGTGTTTATCGAGACGGAAGAAATCAACCGTCCGGGTAGCGTTGTTGAGCGAGTGCCGCTTTATCGCATTAAGGATTATGAGATTGACTACGATCGCGGCTCGATCATCTTCCGCCGTCCGATTCAAGCGACTGAGTTTGATTTGTTTGGGCGGGTGCTAGTGCGGCGCATCGTCGTCACTTATGAATATGAAGGCATCGGCACAGGTGGCACTGACCTCTACGCGGGGCGACTGCAATATAACTTCTCTCGCGAAGCCAAGCGAGAAAGCTGGGCAGGGTTGAGCTATCTGAGAGAAGACAAGGGCAGCCAAGACTTTGAGCTATTTGGAGTCGATGCACTGTACTCGTTTGGCAAAGATGGACAGATTGTGGCGGAATATGCCCGATCGAACAACGCCAATCCTTTTTCAGATAAGGTTTCGGGTTCTGCCTATCGAGTCGAAGCCAAAGCAACCCTAGCTCCGGGTTTGTTAACACGAGCCTATTATCGATCGACCGACGAGAATTTCTCAAACAACGCCACGTTTAGCTTTACGCCGGGGCAAACCCGCTTTGGGGCAAACGTCGCAGCAAAAGTGGGAGAAAACACTCAGTTTCGGGCACAGATCGATCGCGAAGTTAATTTCGGGATTGCTTCGGTCAACACGATCGGCTTGGTTGATGCGTTTGACCTCAGCACCAACGTTTTCTGTACGACTCCCGGTGTGTCACCCTGCGGACAGGAACCGCTGCGGGCAGGTCGCGTTGACAACAGCCTGACCACGATCAGCGCGGGGGTCGAGCAGAAATTTGGCATCGTTACCGCTAGTTTAGATTGGGTTAACCGCAGTCGTGAAGATCGCGTTACCAACAATCTCGACGGTGACAGCAACCAACTGGTTTCGCGGTTATCGGTGCCGTTTAACGATCGCCTCACCTTTCGCGCTCAAAACGAACTTAGTTTAGGCAGCGACGATTCGCTTTACCCCGATCGCACCACGTTAGGGCTGGATTGGAAAGTCTATCCGGGTGTAACGATGCGACTGGCGCAGCAGTTTCTCTCTGGCGGTCAGTTTTCTAACAACTCGATCACTAGTTTAGAGACACTCGTCGATCAGCGGTTGAGCGACGACACCTCGATCACTGGGCGCTATGCCGTGCTGTCGGGGGTGAATGGAGGCGTAACGGGGCAAGGCGCGATCGGACTCAATCACCGAATTGTGCTGTCGCCCGGTTTGCGAATTAACCTCGGCTACGAGCGGATTTTTGGCGACATCTTTGCCTACACTGGCGCAGGTCAGCAGTTTGCTCAACCTTACGCAGTCGGGCAAAGTTCTGCCTCGCTGGGTGTGACTTCGGGCGATAGCTACAGCGTTGGGGTCGAATACACCGATAACCCAGACTTTAAGGCGAGTGCGCGGTTTGAGCGCCGCAACTCAGACTTAGGTAACAATACCGTCTGGTCAGCCGGAGCCGCTGGAAAGGTTTCTCCTGCTTTGACGGCATTAGTCCGCTTCCAGCAAGCCAACGCCTCTAATCAGTTGCTTACCGGGTTGGGCGACACGTCAAATGTCAAAGTCGGCTTGGCTTACCGCGATCCCAATAGCGATAAGTTCAATATGCTGTTCCGCTATGAATATCGGCAAAATCCTGGAGTGAACCCGACCACGCTGTTGTTTGGCAGCGGCACTGGCTCAAAGGTGCATTTAGGCTCGATCGAAGCGATTTATGCCCCTAACTTTCGCTGGGAATTCTTCGGCAAATATGCCCTGCGAAGCACTCAATCTTACTCAGCGCGAGATTTAGTCGGCACGAACTTCATTTCCTTAAGCCAGCTACGGGCCACTTATCGACTCGGCTACAACTGGGATTTGGGCGGCGAAGTGCGGTGGATCGGACAATCAATCACAGGCTTTAACGAGGTCGGATTTTTGCTCGAAGTGGGCTATTACCTAACGCCCAATCTCAGAGTGGCAGCCGGATATAGCTTTGGAGACATCAACAACGATCGCGACTTTGATGGCAGCCGATCGCAAGGTGGCTTTTATGCAGCCCTCTCCTTCAAGGTGAACGAACTCTTTAATGGCTTTGGCTTGCAAAAAGTTGCGCCGCCGCAACAGCAAGAGTCACAGATTAAACCTACGGCAACACTACCGCCCACGCAGTCACAAATTCCTGGGATCGCACCCGCAGCAACGCTGCAACAAACGCCGACGGCAAACGTGGTTGTGGGAGAAGGACAATGATGAGCAATCGAAGAAAGCAAAAAGGAAACAGGGTGAAGGGCGAACAAAGGCTAATCTCACTGCTGCTGTTAACGGTTTTTGGGTGGTTGCCAATGGCTCCACTACTGGCGCAAGAAGCAGCCTCGGCTCGGCTACGAGTGGTTGTCAATAGTGATCAAGATAGCGTTCAAGCCGATGGCGGGCTGACATTGCGAGAAGCGATCGAGCTAGTCAACGGAACGCTATCGGTCGATCGGCTCAGTGAGGCTGAAAAAGCTCAAGTCTCGGCGGCAACGGGGGAGACTTCAGAAATCGCCTTTCAGCTTCCAACTGGACAAACGGTGATTCGAGTTGCGCGGCAGTTGCCTGATTTAGCCGTCCCGCTGGTGATCGACGGCACGACGCAAACTGGATATGCGGCAGACACTCCCGCGATCGCAGAACTGCCGCTGGCTGCTCCGATCGTCGAACTCACTGCCACTCAAGGCGCATTTGTTCCTCGTGGTTTAACAGTAGTTTCCGATAACGTCACGATTCGCGGTTTAAGCATTTACGGCTTTACTGACGACCATGACGACACAGCAAGAACGCCTCCGGCAGACATCTTTATCGCGCATCGCTTGCCACCTCCCGATGTCAGTCAGCAAGCCATGCCTGCCAGCAACGCGCCTTTTTACGATCGTGACGTTCCTCCTAAAAACGTTCTGATTGAGAACAACTGGCTAGGAATTCGCCCTGATCAAAGTGTTCCGCCGACAACTTCGGCGTTTGGCGTGTCGGTGTTTAACAGCACAGGCACCACGATTCGGCGTAACTGGATTGCGAATCATGATGGCAGCGCGGTGATTACTTCGGTGAGATCGGATAACTTAGTCGTCACCGAAAACGCGATCGTCGGCAACGGCATCGCTGGAATGCCCGACGGCATTCGGCTTGAGGGCAACATCGCTCAAGCGCAAGTGACCGGAAATCTGATTTGCGGCAACGATGGCGCAGGAGTTTACCTGTTTAAGCCTCAAGGCGCGGCTCAGATTCGCGATAACCAAATCACCTATAACGGTCGGCGCTATCGTCGAGCGGCGGTTTACTTAATGGGCAATGACCATCAGGTGACTGGCAACACGATCGCGCATCAAGCCGGCCCTGGCGTAGTTGTGGCTTCCTTCCCGCGCAGCAGTCGCAATGTGATTCAAGACAATCGGTTTTCAGCACTTGAAGGACTCAGCATTGATTTAGTCACTCAGGATAATGTTAGTGTTCACGACTATCAGCGCGGCGACAACATTAACCCCAAGCGCAACTCGCCCAATCGTCGCAAAGACACTGGCAACGAGGCGATCAACGCCCCCGAATTTACTTCTAGAGACTTTATTCTTTCTGGCACTCAAGCCCAACTGACCGGAAAAGCTGACCCCGGCTCACAGGTTGAGATCTATCGCGTCACTGAAGGAGATTTTGCTTACGGCCCGTTAAGTGAACCACTCGGATCGACTTCGGCCGATAGTCAAGGACAGTTCACCCTCACGGCAGATGCTCTTAAGTCAGGAGAACGGGTGACAGCGATCGCTACTGATCCCCGGTATGGCACATCAGAGCCTGCGCGCAACGCTCTAGTCAGAACGGCAGATACGACCACCCCCGTTTTAACACCGACACCGAACGCAGTTCCACGCTGTACTAATCCGCCTGTTGCTCAAGTGCCACCTGTTCCGGTGGTGCCGCAGACGACCCCGATCGTGCTTAAAGTTCCTAAAAACGTTCACTTTGCACTCGATAAAGATTTCATCAGTCCCACGAGTGCCAAAGTACTCGATCGCATTGCTCAAGTCCTCTTAGAAAACCCCAACATTATTGTGGAACTTCAAGGACACACTGACCCCCGTGCGAGTGATGCTTATAACCTCGATTTGGGTAAGCGACGAACAATCTCGACGCGAAACTACCTGATCCGCAAAGGCATTGACCCCGCCCGGATGACGGTGCGATCGTTTGGAGAACGGCAGCGCATTTCTGATGGAGACACCCGCTTAGACTTTGCGCGCGATCGTCGCGTCGAACTGATCTACAAAGATGCCAGAAACATTGAAGTGATTGTTCAGGAAGAAGACCTGCAACTAGAACCCGCAGGAGGTGTGAGGTAGTGCGATCGTTTGTTTCCCATAAGTTAGTGAGTCGTTTCTCTAAAGTTTGGTGCTTATTGGCTAGCAGCACCCTGGCTGTCTTGCTTTGCCCTCCTAACCCGGTAAAAGCTCAAACTGTACTCCCATCCTTCCCAGGACTCAACTTTCAAACGAGTGGGCCGTCTCGCCCTGCCAACGTTGGCGACTGGTATACCACCAACCAAGCGGGTAAAGTAGGGGGCTATCAGCCTCACCAATTTTTTATCAACCTTACCCAGGCTGATATCACCAGCGCTGGAGGCAGTGTCACTATTTCGATTATTGACGCAGGTAGTGGCGGGCCTCGCGATGAGGTGAACGGCGGAACCATTGGCGCTGGCGGCCCTAACATTGATCCAACTCGCTTTCGGCTTCTTGACTCAGCGGGGACAGAGCTTAGTAATCAGACGCTTACGGGTCCCGCAGATATCAGCTTTCCGGCGATCACGGTGCCAGGGGTTTACACGGTCACCAGTGAGACGGGGGCACTTCCTATTTCCGGGGGCACTAACGTCCTCCTCAATAACGACGATAATGGCTTCCTGATCTCGATTCCAGGGGTTTCTAACCTGCTGATCGGTCAGGTGAAAGGCACGTTTCAGCAGGACACAGGCGGAAATATCACGGTTCCGTTTTTCGCACTCATTCCTCCCGGCACCACTAATCTGTTTCTTCGCGACTTTGACCTAGACAGCCCCAACCTCAACCCCACTGTTACGCTTTCCTACACTAGCCCGACGGGCCCTGTCCCTGGTGGAACTATTTCAGGCAACGCGGTTTGGAACAACAATGGTGACCTCAACAATGGCGGTGATAGCATCCCTGTGGCAGGTCTTGCCAATGCAGGAATCTGGACATTAACGCTCAGTAACTACAGCTCAAATAACCAAGCGCTGCTGGAAGCCAACATCGGCACCACACCGGGAAATCGAATTCCCTTGTTCGATCGTCAGCCCACTAGAGCTGGAAACTTCACGATCACGCCCGATACGACTCTTGCAACCACGATCGGCACTGCGGTCGATCACCCGTTTACCGTCACCAACAACTTTTTTACCTCCGATATTATCAATCTAGTAGTCACCGGAACCAACGGCAACTACACGGCGGTCTTACTCGACTCAGCCGGAAACCCGTTGCCTGAAAGTGATGGCAACAATGTACCCGACACCGGGATTCTCACACCGGGGCAAACGCGCAGCTTTATTCTGCGGGTGACCCCCAACGCGGGCGCACCTCCCCAGGATGTCACCCTAATTAACGCGACTTCTTTTCTAGACACCCGCGTTCGTCAACAGTCCAATTCTCCAGCACCGACCCCACAGGTTGTCACCAAAACCACCACGATCACCGCCAATACGGGCACGGGCACGATCGGCGATACGGTCTTCAACGATCTCAATGGCAATGGCATTCAAGATCCCGGAGAAACCGGAGTTACAAGAGTCACCCTCACCCTTTCAGGGACAGACACCAACAACAATCCGGTTAACCAAACCGTCGTAACCAACGCTGCCGGAAATTATCAGTTCACCGCCCTCAATCCAGGAACCTACACCGTCACGGCAACGCCGCCAGCGGGCTTTAGTGGCACCAATACTAACCCGCAAACGGTGACGCTAACCACAGGGCAAAACATTCCTACAGTAGATTTTGGGATTCGGCAGACTCCAGGTGCGATCGGCGATACGGTCTTCAACGATCTCAATGGCAATGGCATTCAAGATCCCGGAGAAACCGGAGTCGCAGGAGCCACTCTCACCCTGAGAAATTCGGCAGGAACCGTCTTAGCAACCCTGGTAACTGATGCCAATGGTAACTACCAGTTTACCAATGTACCACCGGGGAACAACTACACGGTCACGGTCACGCCGCCGTCTGGGTTCTCAAATACGACCCCATTGGTGCAGACGATCGCGACCCTCAATCCTGGTCAAAACGTGCCAACGGTTGACTTTGGGTTAAGACAGCTTCCCGGCACGATCGGAGATTTCGTCTTCAATGATGCCAACAACAACGGCACTCAAGACCCCGGCGAAACCGCTGGAATTGCTGGAGTCACGCTGACGCTCCGAAACCAGGCAGGCGCAGTTGTCGCAACTACGACCACGAACGCAGGCGGAACCTACCAGTTCACCAATGTCACGCCTGGTAACTACACCGTCACCGCTACCGCCCCGGCTGGCTCTAGAGTCACCACGCCTACGCCCCTCTCGGTCACGCTTGGCTCTGGTCAAACCATTGACACCGCAGACTTTGGGGTCTTTGCTCAAACGGGAACGCTGGGCGATCGCGTCTTTAACGACTTTGACGGCAACGGCATTCAAAACGGTACTGAGCCGGGTCTAGCTGGGGTCACCGTCACCTTGACAGGCCCGAATATCGCTACCCAGACTACGACCACCAGTGCAACGGGAACCTACAGCTTTACGGGACTACCCGCTTCAGTCGGTGCGGGCTACACGGTGACGATTAGCACTCTCCCGGCTGGCTTCACGCCAACGACGACTTCCACAGGCGCACCCGCTCCCCCAGGCGCACCGAGTCTGACTCAGACTGTGGTGTTTCCGGCAGGTGCCAACATTGACACCGTAGACTTTGGAGTCAGACAAGCCCCTGCGACGATCGGCAACCTGGTCTTTAATGACCTCAATGGCAATGGCGTGGCTGACCCCGGTGAGCCGCCGCTTCCTAACGTGCCAGTCACGCTGCTCGACCCTCAGGGCAATCCGTTTGCTAGCACTAACACTAACGCAGCAGGGAACTTTACCTTTACCAACGTGCCACCGGGCATTGCGTTTACGGTTATTGCCACACCCCCGGCTGGGTTTACGGGCACCACACCTAATCCACAGCCTGTTCCTGCCTTAACGCCAGGGCAAGTCTTCAACGTCCCGATCGGACTGCGAACTGCACCAGGCACGATCGGAACTCTGGTCTTTAATGACCTGAATGGTAATGGCACCCCTGACCCCGGTGATCCTGGCATTGGGGGAGTCACAGTCACGTTGAGAAACGCCGCAGGAGCCGTCGTCGGCACCACCATCACCGATGCCAACGGCAACTACAGCTTCCAGAATGTGCCGCCCGGAAACTACACCGTGACAGTCACCCCGCCTGGAGGTGCCAATGCCACCACGCCAGTCACCCTTCCGGTGACGCTGGCCCCAAGGCAATCGGTCTTGACTGCTAACTTTGGTTTCGGAATCGGCGGTCAAGGGCTGCGGCTCGTCAAACGCATCACCAATGTGACTCGCAATGGTGCGTCTATTCCTGGATTTGACTTCAACGCCATTCAGGATGACCCCTCAACGCTGAACGATAATGCCCCCGGATGGTCACAAATTCCGCTTCGAGGGCAAATTAGAGTCACAGGAGGCAACCAGATTCGCACCGGAGACGAAATTACCTACACGGTTTACTTCCTATCCGATGGGCCAACCGTGGCATTTGGCACTAACCTCTGTGACCAAATTCCGACGGGCACTGGCTTCTTAGCTAACACCGCGCAGATTCAACGGAACAACACCGCCCCAACTGCGGGAGGCACTCCGTTCTCGCCATTAGCTCCACTGCCTGCTGGAAACGCTTGCCAAAATCAAACCAATCCCAACGGATCGGTGATTTTTGGACTAGGAGACGTTCCTAACACCGCAGGCAACAACTTTGGTTTTGTGCGCTTCCGCGTCCGAATCAATTAACGAAATGGGGTGATGCCACGATCGAGTTAGGACTTGCTGACTGCGACTTGTGGCATTACCTCAACGCTCAACCCGACTCAATTCCTCGTGCTCTATCAATCTGGGCAGCCGACGATCACTTCTGGTTGCTCAAAGGAGATCCTGAATCGTGCAATCTTCCCGACTCGGCTTATCAACTCGACGTTTATGTGAGCTAGTAGGTGGTCTTACTTGCCTCCTGCTGGCAACCCGCCCTACTTCTGTCAGTGCTCAAACCGTTCTCTTTCAAGAAACCTTTAAAGAATCTGCCACGATCTCGCCCTTTATTTCGGGGGGATCGGGCTTAGGGGTGGGCGGTCTTCCTTGCTTGACGGCAACTCCACCAGTAAGCGGGTCTACAATCCCAAACTGTTCATCAGGCAACCTCGATCCGAATGGTTCGGGAGCGCTGCGGTTAACCACCAATGACCCAAATCAGCGAGGGTTTGTCATTTATAACCAGCCCATTCCATCGCAGTTTGGACTGTCTATTTCGTTTGATTTTTTCGCCTACAACGGCACGGGTGCCGATGGGCTGACGTTCTTTTTGATCAATGCCAATGCCAACCCGACGCGGGCAGGATCGTTTGGGGGATCACTGGGCTACGCTCAACGCATTAATACGATCGTGCCCACTGAGCCAGTCAATCAGCCGGGTCTATTGGGGGGATATGTAGGAATCGGGTTCGACGAGTTTGGCAATTTTGCCAATGACACCGAAGGGCGAGGCAGCGGCAGCGACCCGACCTGTACGCCGTCTCCGTTTGGTAGCCGACTGATTCCAGATTCGGTGACGGTGCGCGGGGCGGGCAGTGGGCAGACAGGCTATTGCTATATTTCTAACTCAGGAACCCTAGCAGCAGGAATCGACAATAGCACGGCAACAACTCGAACTGTCGCCCGCAGAACTGCCCGCATCACACTAACACCGGGGGCAGCGCCGACGATTCGAGTCGAGGTAGATTTTGGCTCTGGGTTTCAAACCGTGGTCGCGGCCTTGCCTGCGCCATCAGGGTTTCCAGACGCATTTAAGTTTGGTTTTGCGGCTTCGACTGGCAACCAAAATAACGTTCACGAGGTTCAAAATCTGGTGGTGCAATCGCTGATCCCGGCACCACAGCCTCGATTGGGAATTGCAAAACAGGTGGGGGTTCCGGTCGATAACAACGATGGCACTTTCACGATCCCTTACTTGGTCACGGTGCAAAATAGTAGTGTGGTCGATTTAACCGCTGTGCAGGTGGCAGACGACCTGTCATCGACCTTTACCGGAGCCGTAGCTTTTACGATCGTTCCTGGCTCGGTCACCAGTCCGCGATTGCAGGTGAACCCGAATTTCAACGGACGTAGCGACGTGAATTTGTTAGCGGGCACTGACCGTCTTGGAGCAGGAGAAACCGCAACGGTGAGCTTCAACGTTCTGCTGACTCCGGGCGGCAAACAAGGGACTTATTTCAACACCGCGATCGGGACGGCGCGAGACCCTGGAGGCAACCCGCTTAGAGACACTTCGACCAGTGGGGTGACCCCTGATGCCAACGGCAACGGCATTCCTGACGATGACAACACGCCAACCCCGATCGACTTGGCGACTCAATTTCGACTGGTGAAGCGGATTACGGCGACGACTCGCGGAGGTGTGCAGACTCGGTTTGATCGATTTGTAGACGACCCAAATGACTTAAACGACACGGCTCCTGGCTGGTCGCAGCTTTCTCCGGTCGGCGTTATCAGTGGCGATCGCGCCAACCCGCTGCAAAGTGGCGATGAGATTGAATACACGATTTACTATCTGTCAGATGGCACTCAGCCTTTGTTTGGTGCCAGCATTTGTGACGCAGTGCCGACTAACACGACGTTTGTCAGAGAGAGTCAGGCGATCCGATCGGGAAGTGCCCAACCCGCACCCGGAGGCGTTTTCTTTTCGCCGCTGGCCCCGTTGCCCCCAAATAACGCCTGCACCGATCGGCGGAATTTGAACGGGTCAGCGATTTTTGACTTAGGGACAGTTCCAAACACCCCGGCTAATAATGTGGGCTTTGCTCGGTTCCGCGTCAGAATTGATTAACGTGAATTCGACGACTTCGTTACTAGTCCATCGCGCCCCCTAAATCCCCCAAAATTGGGGGACTTTAAGCTAAAATTTCCGGTTCAAAGTCCCCCAAAATGGGGGATTTAGGGGGCAGAAGCCGCTCTTGACGAAGCGAAAAAACTCGTCGAACTGACGTTTGATTAGGGAATGCTGCCGTGATTTATGCCCCATCGCTATCTACTGTTCTACAAACCCTTTGACGTTCTCAGTCAGTTTACTGACAGCAGCCAGCCGCCGCGACAGACGTTAAAAGATTATGTGCCAGTCCGATCGGTCTACCCCGTCGGTCGGCTAGATCAGGATAGCGAGGGGCTAATGCTGCTGACCAATCACGGCGCGCTTCAGCATCGGTTAAGTGACCCCAAGTTTCAGCATCCCCGCACTTATTGGGTTCAAGTTGAGCGCATTCCTGACGAGGCAGACTTAGAGCCGTTACGTCAAGGCATTCAGATTCAGGATTATCGCACCCGTCCTGCTGACGTTTTATTACTCAAGCAGGAGCCTGACTTGCCGCCCCGTAATCCGCCGATTCGCGATCGTAAAGCGATTCCAACCTGCTGGTTAGCGATCACCCTGACTGAAGGGCACAACCGCCAAATTAGACGCATGACCGCCGCGATCGGGTTTCCGACGCTGAGACTGGTCAGGGTAGCGATTTCTCACCTCCGTCTGGAAGGGCTGCAACCCGGCGACTGGCGTGATTTGACAGCAGCAGAATTAGCTCCGTTGCTGTCTGAACTGCGACGCTCAAAGCCTTGAATGAGTGGATTCTACCAACGGGGATTATTTAGGTTCGGGCTTTGCCTGATCTTTGGGTGTGCAGACATAATCAACAACTGCATAGGCACTGCTTCCGGGTTTTGGCTGCGATAACGTTCCGTTATCTCCATACTCAAACTTTTGAATCAGCTTTCTATTTTTGGTATAAGCGTTGACCTTTCTTAAGCGCTGTGACTTGTTGGTGCAGTCTACTGACCATCGGATCACCGCTCCGTGTAGCGGCTGATCGACTTTCGTTTCTAAAAAGGCATTGTTTGCCTGGGGAAATTCGCGATATTCCCAATACCACACGATCGAGCTATTGCGCTGGATCGAGCTTTCATCGACAAAAAACTTGTCGTTAACAGAATTTTCGGCAATCTTAGTCCATTCAACGGCAGACGCAATGGGGGCATAAGCCAGCATTGTGCCAACTATTAAGTAGTGAAAAAGTGGTTTGATCACGATCGGTTAACGTTTAGGAGGGGACGGTTCGGTTGAGGGTTTAGGAGACGGTTTAGCGGTGCCACGAGCGCGCTCGACCGAGGCTTTGGCGTTTTGCATGGCTTGGATCGCAAAGGAGTCGTTGGGGCGCTCATCCAGCGCTCGTGTGAAGTAGAGCAGCGCAGTCGCGGCATCTTTCTGCTGATCGGCGGCATAGCCTGCTTTCATATAGCGATCGTAAACCGAGTTTTGGCTGCCATTCGTCGCTGGAGCAGGCTTGGTCGCAGTAGTCGGAGTTCGCCACTTATAAAAGCTGACCACTTCTTCGACATAGGGGGCGATCGCAGGTTTGCCGTAGCTGGTCGCATCGCCCGTCATCCACCAGGCGGCCACTCGACGCACTGCCATAAACTCGTTGTTGCCACTGGCGCGATATTCGTCTCGCAAGACATCGCGAATCACGCAGGTGACGACTGATTTGGCGGCGGTGGCATTGGCTTCAAACTCAGTTGGCGAAAGCTCACGACCCGTACACTGTTTTGACCAGCGCGCCAGCGTATCGGGTTTGACCTGCCATTCGCTATAGAGACCGTCATTTTTGGTTGCAGTTTTGGGGGCTGCCAGCCGCAACGCCTCGACCGTTTTTCCGACTTGAGTCTCTGAGACTTGCGCCTGAACTGGCATTGTGCTGAGACAAAGGCTGACCCCAAAACTGCCAATTATCCCAACCCATCGCAATTCGTGTGAAGCTCTAAAAGATAAAAGTTTCATATCGTAATGAGATTGAACGGTCTAAAAAATTTAAGAAATGGAGAAGTACCTGATCTAGAAGTGTCGCACTAACAGGACGGATTTAGATCCATCGCAGTAGCCAAAAATTGCCGATCGCAATCTGCCACATCCGTAAATTATATTGCCACCCCATCAGAGGGAGTCCTAAATAAACGGGCATCCAAAAGACAAAACCGACTAATACCAGCACGATCGTCCAGTTTGCCAAACGCCTGAGTCGAGGCGTGTTGCTGCGAAACCAGCGATCAACTAGCCAAGCCAGCGCCAGCGATGCAAAAACCGCAGACCCCATATAGTGATAGAGAAACACGCAGCGAGTCACGCGCACCCAGGGCAAAAGATTGGCGGCATAATTGACGACGAGAAACAGCACAATCCAGACTTCTTGGATCGGCAACAAACCGATTTGCTGACGGGGCGTGAGCGTTTCGATCGGACTGAGCAATGCGTTGAGATTTTCGAGCAGAATCCAGATCAGAAGGGCGATCGCCCCTGTTGAAAACCACCACAAAACCGGATTGCCCATCGCGTGAACGTCATAAATGACGCTTCCCGATGTGATGGCCGAAGCCGTGCCACGCGTCGGAATCGGAGCCGTCAAACTGCTAGTAACTTGATAAAAATAAGCAACCGGACGCTGCATCCAAATCCAGCTCACCCACGTCGAACAATAGGGGTGAATGTTGGCACCGCTGCCGACCCGTTCGTGATAAGACAAAATCTGGTTTTGCACCTCCCAAAAGCCAAAATCGCGACTGAGATTGAGATGAGGAATCCAGATCAGGCGGTAGAAAATAGCGGGAACGGCTCCCAAACTCAGCAGCAGATAAAAGGAATTGAGCCGCGCCAGACGGTAAAGCGGCGTGTTGGCAAATGGGTCAGGGAGTGGAGTCGCCGATCGTCGCATCTGTCTCACTAGCCGAATCGCCAGCGCAATGCCCCACAGCAAATATGCCCCCAACAAAAACCACAAGCCGTTCCACTTAATCGACGCGGAGGCTCCAAAAAATAGTCCTGCTAACGCCATCCACAGCAGCCATTTTCTGCCCGGTGCGTCAAGTGCTTTGAGAAAAAACCACTGTCCCAACAGCCCAAAGATCACTAAGTAGACGTTGTTCAAGGCATAGCGAGACTCGACTAAAAATAATCCGTCGGCGGCTGCAAACAGTCCGGCAATTAATGCGTAGCTGCGGCGATGACTGAGCTGATAAGCGATCGCCGCCACCACTAGTGGAATAAACGAGCCAGTCAGCGCATTTAACCAGCGATAACTCCAGGTGCTGAGGGGCGAACCCGCCAGTGAGTTAACCGTGTCTTTGCCAACGGGAAGTTGATTGCCGATCCAGATTCCGATCGCGATTAAATATTTGCTGAGGGGTGGATGCCCGTCAAAAAACGGGGTATGTGTCAAATAATTGTGAGCAAACTTGACATAATACACTTCGTCAAAGACCAAGGCATTAAATCGTCCGAGTCCCCAAAATCGCAGACAGAGAGACCCGACCCATAGACCGAACAGCCCTAGCCACAGCCCAGATTTGTTTTGCTCAATTGGCTTTGTGAACCCACTCATAGCGAATGCCCAAGCACTTTTGACTTTTTAGCATACGTTAAGTCGGCAAGTTAGATGTACTTCATCTGTTCAGGAATTGCCATGTCAATATGTTGGAGTCTATTCAAGCCATCAAAAAATCCAACGGTTTCTATTAATAAAGATGACTCTATTTGACTTGAGGATGTGATAGAAATTGTAATGAGTTGCGAATCTTAAAAAAACATTAGTGCTGCCCAAATTGCATTCTTTGCAATCGATCGGCGATCGTTGTAGATTACAAACCAGTCTTCCTCTAGCTTTATACTCTGAGATAACGTGATGGCTCACCTGCTCCTCCAGTCCGTCTGGTTAATTCCCTGCTACTCACTTTTAGGCGCAGCCCTTTCTGCCCTTTGGTTTCCTGGCATCACTCGCCGCACTGGGCCGCGCCCTGCGGGGTATGTCAACGCCATTATGACTTTTCTGTCGTTTGTTCATGCGGCGATCGCGCTGACCGCAACCTGGAACCAACCTGCCCGACAGATCTTGATTCCCTGGCTGCAAGTAGCGGGGCTAGATTTAACCATTCCGATCGAGATTTCTTCACTGACGGTCGGCGTAATTGTCGTCGTCACGGGGTTGAATTTGCTGGCGCAAATCTTCGCGATCGGATACATGGAGATGGATTGGGGCTGGGGACGACTCTATTCGCTAATGGCAGTGTTTGAAGCCGGGATGACTGCTCTTGCTCTCTGCAACTCACTGTTTTTTAGCTACATCATTCTCGAAATTCTCACCCTCGGCACCTACTTAATTGTGGGCATTTGGTTTAACCAATCGTTAGTGGTGACGGGGGCGCGAGATGCCTTTCTCACTAAGCGAATTGGTGACTTATTTTTGCTGATGGGCGTGATTGCACTGCTGCCGATTACCGGAACCTGGAACTTTTCAGAATTGGCAGAATGGGCGAAAACAGCAGAGGTTGATCAAGGCGTGATTACCCTAATCGGATTGGCGTTAATTGCTGGCCCGATGGGTAAGTGCGCTCAGTTTCCCCTGCACTTGTGGCTCGATGAAGCGATGGAAGGACCCGTTCCCGCTTCAATTTTGCGGAATTCTGTCGTGGTTGCCACAGGTGCATGGGTGCTTGTCAAGCTAGAACCCGTGCTGTCTCTGTCGCCTGTAGTGCTGTCTACGATGATGGTGATTGGGTCAATTTCTGCGATCGGTGGCTCACTGATCGCCCTCGCCCAAATTGACATCAAACGAGCCTTTTCTTATCTGGTGACTGCCTACATGGGCATCGTGTTTATCGCGATCAGCGCTCAACAGACCGAAGCGGCATTGCTGATTGTGTTAACGCACGCGTTGTCAATGGCGTTAATGATGATGAGTAGCGGTGCTGTTGTTTGGAATAGCATTACGCAAGATGTCACGCAGCTAGGAGGGTTGTGGGCACGTCGTCCGGTATCAGGCTTGGCGCTAGTGGTTGCCACGTTAGGGCTGATTGCACTGCCGCCCTTCGGGAGTTTTTGGTCAATGCTAAAACTTGCCGATGGTCTGCAAGAATCTGGGCATCCCTGGCTCGTCGGTGTATTGCTAATCGTGAATGCTCTCACCGCGTTTGGACTGACTCGCGTGTTTAGCCTCGTGTTTGGTGGCAAACCCAAACAAATGTCAGAGCGATCGCCCGAAGTGCATTGGCCAATGGCACTACCGATGATTATTCTGTCTGCCTTTACGCTGCATCTGCCGCTGATTTTGCAAGCGCTGTCGCTGCTGCCTGATTGGGCAAGTCTTAATAAAGACATGGCACTATTGTTAACCTGGTCAAGCCTTTTTGGGTGCGGTCTGAGCGCAGCGATCTACTTAGGCAACTATATTCAAAAGCCTGTGCAGTTTCCGATTAAAGCGCTGCAAGATTTGGTTGCTTATGACTTCTACACGCCTAAACTTTATCGCAATACCGTTGTGCTTGGCGTTGCAATAATTTCTCAACTGACTTCTTGGATTGATAAATATTTAGTTGATGGCGTAGTCAATCTGTTTGGTTTAGCTACCCTGTTTAGTGGTCAAAGTCTCAAATACAGCACGTCTGGACAATCGCAGTTTTATGCGTTGACGATTTTGATTGGGGTGACTGTCTTGGGTGTCTTTTTATGTTGGTCTTCGCTCTCGCACATGGTGCTAGTGATGACTGCTAGCTTATCTCATCAGCAATTTTTAGGCTAAAGGATCATAAATCACTATGCTGAGTGCATTAATTTGGTTGCCTGCGATCGGGGCAGCATTGGTCGGATTTCTCCCCGGTAATATTTCTGCTAGTCGGGCGCGAGTGGGCGCGATCGCTATTTCTGGCACCCTGTTGCTTTGGACGATCTATCTACTCACACAATTCAATCTCTCAACGCCGGGGCTACAGATGTCAGAATATCTGCCCTGGATTCCGACTTTAGGACTGAACTATAGTCTAGGAGTCGATGGCTTGTCGCTGCCGTTGGTGGCATTGAGTAACCTGCTGACTTTTTTGGTGATTTTTAGCAGCGATCCACAGTCTCCCAAGTCAACACCTCTCAAGCGTCCGCGATTATTTTATTCGTTAGTTTTGCTGATCAGTGCTGGTATGGCAGGCGCATTACTCGCGCAAAACTTACTGTTGTTCTTCCTATTCTATGAAGTGGAGTTAATTCCGTTTTATTTGCTGATCTCAATTTGGGGCAGCGAGAAACGCGATTATGCGGCGATTAAGTTTCTGCTCTACACGGCGGTTTCTGGGATTCTCATTTTAGCGGCGTTTTTAGCGATGAATTGGTTGACCCATGCGTCTAGCTTTGACTATGACGCGATCGCCACTCAAGGGCTGTCTCAACGCACTCAATTAATCTTGCTAACGCTGATGATTGTCGGCTTTGGCATCAAAATTCCGCTTGTGCCGCTTCACACCTGGCTGCCCGATGCCTATGTTGAAGCCTCGACTCCGACTGCAATTTTGTTAGGCGGCGTTTTAGCCAAGCTGGGCACCTACGGCTTAGTCAGGTTTTGCTTGGGGCTGTTCCCCGAAACTTGGTCATTGGTTGCGCCTGGATTGTCGATCGTCGCCGCAGTTAGCGTCATGTATGGCGCACTCGCCGCGATCGCTCAAAAAGACATTAAGCGCATGGTCGCTTATAGCTCGATCGGGCACATGGGTTATGTTCTCTTGGGGACGATCGCGTTAACGCCCTTAGCCCTAGTCGGTGCCGTTTCTCAGATGGTCAGTCATGGTCTAATTTTGGCACTGTTGTTTTATCTCGTGGGCATCATCGAGTCAAAGGTCGGCACTCGCGATTTAGATGTGCTCAACGGGTTGCTCAATCCGATTCGTGGGTTGCCGATGGTTAGCGCACTGCTGATCTTGGCAGGCATGGGAAGTGCCGGAATTCCGGGTATGGCGGGCTTTATTTCAGAGTTTTTGGTGTTTCAAGGCAGCTTTTCTGCGTTTCCTTTACCGACGCTGCTGTGTGTGGTGGGTACGGCATTAACCGCCGTTTATTTTGTGATTTTGCTGAACCGGACTTGTTTTGGCAAGCTTGACACGAAGACTGCCTACTATCCTAGAGTCACCTGGTTAGAACAACTTCCGGCGCTGGCACTCACGGGTCTGATTATCTGGCTCGGTGTGCAACCCACTTGGCTCGTGCGCTGGAGCGAATCGACGACCACCGCTATGGCTTCGGCGACTTCAGTTTATGAGTCTCGGCAATTGGCAATGAAACCGATCGGGCATCTCAGTCAAGCATTTCCTTCTGGTGTTGCAGAATAAGGAGATGAAATGGCTGTAGGGGCAATCTCCCCGTGCCTACCCCGGACGGAGAGCAACCACGGGGGGATTGCCCCTACCTCATTCCTCTATTCAGTACACAAATAATCTCATTCGATCGCTCTTCTACTCTGTGAGAAAATCCTATGAACGTGACCGCAACCCGCACCAAACTGCCGCCTTCACAACATCAGTTTGCTGACATTATTCATCGCCTCGAAGCAGGGGGGTCGATGCTGCCTGACACGCCCGAAAACTTGATGCAAATCATCGGGTTATACAAAGCGTATGCAGTGCCGATGGATTTCTATTGGCGAGATTTGCTTTATATTGGTGAACAGGTTTTTCTCAATCCGTTCCCATTCTTCAAATACTTCATCTCAGATGAGTATATGGATCGGCACAACCATTATGCGGGTGACGATGCTGATCTGCGAATCTGGCGTGGCCAAGCCGATGCCCACCCCGAACTGCGAGAATTTATGGACAAAGGGGAACTGAAGATGAAGCTTCCCCGATTGGCGCATCACCTTTGGCACGATCGCATCAACATGGAATTTGCCGAAGAGTGTATGCGCTCAATGCTCTGGCATCGCGGTATGTATGTGCCCGTCAACCAGTTCGATCCGTTTTTGGATAGTGATGAATATAAGGCAAATGCCGATCGAGCGATCAAAGCTTATTTCAAGGGCAATCCGGCAATGCTGGCCCTACACAAAGCTTTCCCTGAGTTGTTTTTAGAGCAGTGTCGTCAATCGTCTTATTACGCCAACTTGGGGTTGTTTTGGGAAGTCATGGCTCCGGTGTTTTTTGAGATGTCCGATTTGTATGATGAGGGAAAAATGACCAGCGTTCCTCAAGCAATGGATTTTTTGGTGAACGGGATCTTCGCGATCGCCGGACGACCCATTTATCACCACGTCTATATTCGAGGTGAATGCTACGAAATCATTCCCAAATCGAAAGGCTTTACCTGGCTCTATGAAGCGGCACTGCCCTATGTCGAAGCCGTGTTTTATCGCACGTCTCCATTTCGCGGCACTAAGTCTTATAACGCTCAAGCGGGACAGGTTCCTGCCGATCAAAAAGACTTTCACTTCGGCGTGTTGTATGCCGACAAGTTTCCGGTTGGGACGGCTGGCATTCCGCCGACGCTATTGGCGCAAGATATGTTGCACTTTTTGCCTCAATATCTCGTGGATTATTACCGGGAGCATTGCCGAGGTGAAGACGATATGCTGATCCAGTTAATCATTAGCTTTCAGCGATCGATGTATTGCGTCACGTCTGCCGTAATTCAAGCGCTGCGCGGTGCGTTGCTCTATCCCTTAGATGACCCGAATCCGAATCATTTGAAAGCAAATCGGGCATTTTTTGAGTCACAGATCGATCGATTCCTGCGCCCCGAAGCCCGAATCAAAGACATTCAGACCCCAGATTATCGTTAGGCTCGTGAATTAAATAACGTGAGTTTGACGAGTTTTTTCGCTTCGTTCTCAGCGGCTTCTGCCCCCTAAGTCCCCCAAATTGGGGACTTAGGGGGCTTCCCGAATTCATCATCGGAGTGAACTACTTCTATCGAACTCACTTTGACTAGTGTTGGTTACTCGCAAAGTTAATGGGCACGGCAGTGCCATACCCGTACGGTACATCATCCTGATAGATCGCAACGAGAGCAATGGCACGTCCATACGGTAGGGGCACGACATGTCGTGCCCTCATGCTCCATGGCTCGAAACGGCTTGCCGCAAGTTTCCTTGATGGTCTGCTAAAAGTCGATCGCTCTCTGCTTTTTCTAACCCTGTCCAGTGCATCAAGAGCGCAAGTTTCACCGATCGGCCACTTCGCTCTAATAAAAATCCAGCTTCTTCGCGACTCAAATCAGTCAGGTCTTGCAAAATGCCGAGGGCCCGATCGTGCAGCTTTTGATTGGTCACAGCGACATCGATCATGCGGTTGCCGTAGACTTTGCCTAGCTTCACCATGACGCTAGTTGAGAGAATGTTGAGTGCCAGCTTAGTGACAGTTCCGGCTTTGAGGCGAGTGGAACCTGCCACCACTTCTGCACCGACTAGCAATCGAATGTTGACATCGACATCAGCGCTCACCTGCTCGATCGGAACGCAAGCGATAAAAATCGTGGTTGCGCCTCGCTGTCGGGCGGCTCTCAGTGCCCCGTGAACATAAGGCGTTGTGCCACCTGCGGCAATGCCAACCACTACGTCAAGCTGAGTGATGTGATGATGGGCGATCGCGGCGGCTCCATCGTCTGCCCGGTCTTCCAAGCCTTCAGAGCTTCGCACCAAAGCTGATGCGCCCCCGGCAATGATGCCTTGCACCAAGTCAGGAGGTGTGCAAAACGTGGGCGGACATTCTGCCGCATCTAGCACACCCAAACGTCCGCTAGTGCCAGCCCCGACATAAAACAGCCGTCCGCCTTGGCGTAGAGACAGCGCGGTGCGATCGATCGCCTCTGCCAGCGATAATTTTGCATCGGCGATCGCGGTGATTGTTTTGGCATCTTCGCAGTTAAATAATTCAACTAGCTCGATCGCTGACAATTGATCCAGATTCAAGCTGTTGGAATTGACCTGCTCAGTCAGCAAGTGACCCCGCGTTTCGAGTGGTTGCATGGAGGTTAGTAATTAGAGAAGTCCTTCTAGCTTGCGACGCATGCGCTCGATTTCGGGGTCGGGTGGCTCGACTTCTTCGATCGCAGTGTCGCCTTCGGGCTTCCAGTCAGTGGAGTCGAGATTTTTTTCGGGCGGAGAGAGCAAGACGCGATCGAACTCATCTTGAGGCACAAAGCCTTGAGGAATCAGCTTGCACTCATAGCCTGACCCGTTGCAAAATTCCTCGACTTCATCTTGGTCGATCGCTTCGACCGCTGGTTCGGGGAAGTCTTGCGCCTCAAGCAGTAAGGCGTAGCGGATGGCATCGTCTTCTTCGGCAAACATTAAGACCACATTGCGATCGCCAATGCTAATGCTGTGAATTCCCTCATTTTCAGTTCGGGCGTTAAACAGGAGAACGAAAACTCGCATGGTTTAAGACAGGTGTGAATTGTTTTTACATTAGGTTACTGCAAGATCAGCCCCAATTTATTTTCTATCCAAAGAGGAGTCTAGTGCATCAATTTTTATTGGGTTTCAGTTAGAGCATCGAAGGAGTAGATCAGCGAGTTGAGTTCACTTTGTGGTGCAGCAAGGTGTGATGGTCGGTGGAGCGGTCAGGTTTTGTTGTTGAAGTAATTCATTCCAGGCGGCGATCGCATTGTTGTTTTTGGAAACGCGAATCTGGGTGCCTAATTCAGAGAGTGCATCGTACCAAATTCCATATTTTGCATAGTTTGTCGCGCGTTCTAGCGGGGTTTTGGCGATCGCGAGTTCTTGCTGTAATTTGGGAGAAGCGGTCATATGTTCGATCGTGCCTCGACGAACTACTGGGGTGTCGATCGATTCATCACAAAAGATCGCCAGTTCCCAACGATAGGTTCCTTTGGTTAAAGGCGGGGCGGTTGTTGGCACCGAAAGACTAATAATTTGGGATGTCGAGGTTGTTTTAGGAATGCGGAGAATTGTCTTATAAATCAGCTTGCCTTTAGCATCTTGTAGTCGCCATTGGGCTGGCGCTTCTGTGTTGAGTTGGGCGGGAAGACTAAACCAAACCGTCGGACGATCGCGAACCGTTAAGCCCCATAAAGTATCTGGACGAATCACTGGAACTAGTGCTGTGAAGCTTTGATAGCGTTCTTCACAAGGGCCCCTACTCCCGCCCCCTTGACCACGATCGCTCGGTTCACCCGGATCAGGAGGCGTGGGCGGATCGAACCGAATCCGCTGTGGAGTTTGAGGTTTTGCTTCGCTCAAATGAACGATTCCAAGCAAGCTCACGATTGAGAGAGTGAATGCTGCGACGGATGCTTTGATGAATGACATGATTATACCTATTTGATTTGTGAATATGAGAGATCTGCAAGAGGGCACGGCAGTGCCATACCCATACAAAAAAGGCGCTATCTTAATTTTCTTTCATGAATCATGAAGCGGTAAGCAACCCCACCTGCGGTTAACCAGACAGCCCCCAACATCGGCACAAGCGGAACCCAGCCGCCCCAGATCAGCAGACAATAGCATCCACCTATGACTACAACACTATTGAGTATAATCGCGATTATAAATCCCTTGGCGTGGCGAAACTTCCAGGCAATTAGTCCTCCTAGAATCGAGCCACTGCCAATCCACAGCACCTCAACCCAGGGCGACCACACCCACAGTAGAGGACGGTGATCTAACACAGCACTGAGCATCTGACTTACCATCTGAGCATGAACAAACACACCGGGCACTCGCTGCGGAAAGCTCTTTCCGTAAGGTGTTGCAAAAAAATCGCCGCTACTGGGTGCAGTCATGCCAATTAAGACGACGCGATCGCGGATGGCTTCAAGGTTCATTTGCCCGTTGAGCACCTGACGCACAGTGACTTGTTGGGCAATATCTTGAGGCGGCAGCGATCGATAGTTCAACAATATTTGACTTCCTCGCGCATCAAGGGACTGATATCCACTGGTGCGATCGCTCAATCCTAAAAAAACGGTGTTTGCTAGTTTGAGATGGCGCTCAGGGGTAAACGTCGGCAAAATAGGGCTGGGTTCCGCCGCGAGATATCGAAAGGCAAGCTGAACACTCAGCGCATAGGGTGTAGTACAGGTGGAAATTGTCTTGGGGCTAACAAACAACAAGTGACGGCGAATCACACTATCTTCGTCTTGCACAAAATCACTGAAGCCAATCTCGCTAGCGCGAATATTGGGCGGTGGCGCAACGCCGATTAAGTCACGGGACATCGGATCAGGACGCTTGCAAATAGCAATCAATTGATCGCGTTGAGTCAGTTGCTCTAATCGTTGTTTGAGAGATGGATTTTGCGTGGGGAAGTCGCGGTAGAGGTCGAGTCCGATCACGCGGGGATGATGACGCGACAGAACGTCTAGCAATCGATCGAGCGTTGCATCTGATAAAGATCCGGCATTCTGTTTTTCAATATCTTCTTCATCAATTCGCACAACTAACAATCGGGCATCGGGCGGCTCTGGTGGGCGATATTGCATCAAGCGATCGAAAGTTTGTAGCTCTAGCGGCTGCATCCAACCCAACCAGCGCAGAGTTACGATCGCGAGGGTGATGATTAAACTAGACTGCGCGATCGTGATGGTTTGCGATCGCGTGAAATGGGGACGCGACGATCGAGGTGCAGACCAATCTGACCAGCGTGAAGGCACTTCTGCCGGGTTTTGACAAATCACAGGGAGCCACGTTGCACACGGAAAATCGCCTTCTAACGATTGCAGTTTTTCGCGCGCTTCTCGAACGGCAACATAGAGCGATTTGCCTTGGGCAAAGCCTGCTAAAAAGTGTTTGAGAAAGTCTTGCGCTACCCGATCGGGAACAGGTTCTCGCATTACAATTGTTTGCGTTAGCTGCAAATCTGCTAGATCATAGGCGAGTCCTAATCCATCACAAGAATTAAAAATTGCCAATTTCAGCCCGTGAGCGATCGCGTGGCGCAATCCATATTTCAACTGTTCGATCGTGATCGTTTCAGTTTGGTTGATTTGAATGCAGCCTTTTTTACGACTATCGCTATGACCTGCGAAAAATAGAATGTTCCATTCTGATTGCCAAAGATGATCTTGAACGGTTTGTAGCGTTGGTTCAATTAACCATTGAATTTCGGCATTGGGTAATTGCTGAAGCAGTTGGCGATCGCGTTCGATTTCAATTCCTTTGGCGTTACCTAAAATGCTAAGGATTTTTACTTTTTGACGATGTGTTTTTGATTGAAGTTGCGGCACTTCAATCGATCGAGCAAAAGTTGGCAGACTGAGCGCAATTTCAGCGATCGTATAATCGGTTAGAAAATCCCATAAATTCCACGGTAGCTGTAGGACTTGTGGATTTTCAGCCACAATAATCAATCGAATCGCATGGTGGGGAGAGAGTCGAGTTCTCAGCGATCGCTCGATCGGTTGAAACGAGGGAGCGTTCAGCCATTGATTGAGACGACGCTGAAGCGTTTTGGAAAGGACGTTAAATTCCGCCAGCGAAACATGAGTATCATCGTCATTCTCGACTTCAAAATCAGGCAGCCGCCGCAACCCCAAATGAGCATACAGTGACGAATATTGCGATCGCCAACGTTGATGAGCATTCACAAGGTCAGGCATTGCAGGCAGACTGCCGCCAAACTGCATTGGGGTTGGGTGATTGGGTTCCCAAAGTTGCGCGAACACGCTAGGAAATCCAGTTTCCCAGTGTCCCTGCCCAAAATTGAGAACAATGACAAACTCCATAATCTACACAACAAAAGGTTCAACGATGGTTTCAGTCGCGATCGCAAGTTCGATCGTAAAGCGAGTTGCGATCGGGCATTTAAATCGCTTCAGTTGAATGAGATTGTCTTGATCGGTTGCTGTAATAGTTTGGATAATCTCATCGGTGCCCGATCGCAGCGTCAGCCGAACTCCACTCGGTAACGTGGACTGTGGATCAGCCGATCTAAGCTGAATACGAATCGTGAGGCGATCAGAGGAATCAGGGTCTATTTGCACAATCAGTAACAGCGATCGGCGATCAAGATCAACCATTTTGACTCGCTGAACGGATAGTGCAGAGTCAGCCACTTGTCGAAAGCTATAGGCAAGTGTACTAGTGTTGTCGAACAAACTTTCTAAACTCTGCCAACTTGTTTCAAAGCTCTGCTGTAGCCAACGGCTTAAATTAACAATAGGTGTTTGCGATTGGCGTTGAAGTCTCACCAAGCGATCGCGCCAATCAGCTTGTTCGACTAATGCGCCCCATTGGACAAACGGCAACACTGAGCGAGGCTCAATGACTAAGGGATGCGCTAATTGTTGCAAGAGCGCTTCCGCTTGAGTTGCAGAAATCGGATTGAGCGGCGCAACCGTTGAGCGAGTGACTTCATTCAATTCTGCCTGCTGTGCCACCCAAAACACGCCGATATCTCGAATTAGATAGGCGGCATCTAGCGAGTAAGTACGATCGTCTGCATCATACGTCCCCAATGTTTTAATTTGTTCGTGGGTTGTATATCCCCAGATCCGCAATGTTGCGTCATCTGGATTAATCTGAACTGCAAAATAATAGTCTCCAACCCAACTTGGAATATCCATCCATTCTTGGGGCACTCGCAGCTCAGAAGTGTCGATCGAGCGAGTGGGAATCAGAATCGCTCGACAGTTATTCCAGACGATCGAGGTGCCATTCACCAGTTGCCAAGCCGAAGCCAGTTGCGAACCCGACAACCCGCTTTGAGCATGAGGAATATATTCTGTTTGTATCCAGGGCAACACGGTCTGCAAACACACTTGATTGAGATAAGCGCTCCAACTCGCTTGCCCTTGAAGCGGCTGCCATGCAGCATCATGGACAGACGGTGGAATCTCTAAACTCAGTTCAGTCAGACAGTCTAGAAAGGTCATAGTCATTGCTCCGAAGCTTGATTTGACGGGCGATCGCTGGAGTCGTGGTTAGCGTAATAGTGCTGAAGCCATTCATCCAACTCAGCCCCCATGACATTTATCACGTTGGAACTAACAGAAATATGTAAGTCCTGACTCCAACGCACTAATTTCAGCAATAATGTTTCTCGCGTTTTCGTCAATTTGCGAGAAACGGTATATTGCTGTATCTCAAGTTGTTTGGCAATTTGTTGTTGGGTCAACTGCTGCTGATAATAAAGCGCTAATAGTTTTTGCGTTGTGGCATCCAGCGAGGCAATGCCATCCACCAACACTTGAGCAATCTCACTGTGTTGGGTCTGACGCTGCTGATTTTCTTCTTCAACAATCAGCGTTTCTAACAGTGAATTGCTGTCATTGACCAAATTATCCTGCAACTCACTCGATTCGCGATCGCCCCTGGGTGCATTCAGCGAGGCCACTGAGGGATACAGACTATTTCGCACTCGACTCGCACAGTACAACAGCCAGCGCTCTAACTCAACCGCAGTCGTCATCGTCCATTCTGGCGATCGGGCATGATTATAGCGATCGACCATCACTTGCCAGGTTTCCGAGTCAGGCGCAGTCGATCGCCGCAAACCAGGCGTTTTCGCAGGTTTATAACTTGCCTCAAAGCATTGCCATGCCAACACAAGCTGATCAATTCTCATGCGGCTCAGTCCTTCTTGCTGCAACACTTCGATTAATCGCTTGCGGCTAAGTTTGAGCAACAGTCCCCACTCGTTGCACAGATCAATTTCGCGCCGTTGTCTGAGCCAATCGCGAACCACATTTCCAAAAGCAGTACTCGCGTAGGTTTTTAGGGTTGCTCGACCACTGACTTCACAAGCTTTGAGAATTTTGGGAACGGACGCGATCGCAATCTGAAAAAAATCTGCAATCTGACTGGCTCTTTGAGACTGAATGACTTTTTGAACGCTCCAATAGCAAGCTTCTTGTAGATAAGCAGAGAGATGCCCGATCGCCAGCGATCGTGGCTCTTCGGCTTCTGCCTGAGCGCATTGATGCCAAAATCTTTCCCAAAAGGCAGGTTCCGCCTCTGGTCGGTTTTGAATCTGCTGCTTGATACTGCGCTGAAGTTTTGCATCCACACTCCAGCAAGTCGCTACATTCGATTCAAACTGAAGAAATGTCGAAAACAGATCGGTGATGCTGTGACGAGCGTGCATGATCAAAACCTCACCACGGATTTCCTACTAGGGTAAAGGCTGCCCAGTGATAGGGGTGAGATAAGTTTGTACTAGATGCGATCGCTTGAGTCGGTAAATCTTTGGGGTGCAGCCGATTATGCAGCATCTCAAGCTGGGCAAATCTGAGCGCTTCCGCCTTGATGGTCGCAGTTTTGAGCTGACGATAAAATGCCTGCATCAAGAGTGGAGTGCTGAGATCGCTGACTGACCATAAGGACGCGATCGCCGCTTTGCTGCCTGCTTGCACCGCTAATCCTGCAAATCCTAGCTCGGCGTTGCGATCGCCTAAGGCAGTTCGACAAGCACTCAAAACCAGGAGTTGCACGGGCGGCTGCTGCAATCCTAATTCTTGAAGCTGATCGAGGCGAAGCTGTTGATTCCAAAACTGAATATAAGAGCGATCGATCGTTCCGGCGGCAAACTCAGCGTGAGTCGCAAAATGCACAATGCTATAGGGAAAGCTGGCTCTCTGTTGACGGAGATTTTTGAGCGTAAAGTCTTGATTGAGCAGTTGTTTGCCATTCCAGGGCGGTTGAGTGATGGCCGCGAGTTCGAGCGGCACACCGGGCAAGGCAGGCTGATTGTTAAACGTTGAGGCTCCCATTGCCAACACTTGAGTTTGAGAAGAGTTGCGAGCTGCGCGATCGAGCAAATTAAAAGCGGGAATGATTGCCAATTGATATTTCTCAATCAAAAACTGTTTTCCGTCGTGCAGCGCCGCGATCGGGAGGCTCCGCAGCCCGCTTCCTAAGCAAAAAATCAGGAGATCGGTATTCCCTAACTCTGGGGCAATGGAGCCAATCAGCCATTGATATAGCTGTTGTCCTGGCTGAAGATATTCATCGGGTTCTGAATCGGGACGCAGAATGCCCATCCGAAATGCCTGAATCGTTTCCAGCAATCGCGCTTGATTAGCGGCGGGCACTTTTTTCTGAATCAGCTTTCCAGTCTCTAAAACGAGAATTACGTCTAAGCGATCGGGCTGCGGAATTGCATAGATCAGGGCCGCATGATGCTTCGTTTGTTGATTAATTTGTGCCAGCGATCGCGCAATCTGTGCTGCCGGAAGAATCTCACTGGTCAGTTTTCCTTGAAAGTAGTCTTCATACTGCTTTTTCCAACGTTGCTCAACTTGCTCGATCGTCGCTGCAACATCAGAAGACTGAGCAGGTTGCGAAATAGGGGACGGGGCGATCGGCGGGTCGCATAACTCTGAGTTAGCCGCAAATTCAGCCTTTCCACTCTGAGCCAGAATTCCCACAAGAAGGCAGATTACCAAAGACAGCAGCACCCAAGGTTGAAGTTTTCGCATTGCATTAAACAGCAAATTGAAGATATAGATCTACGTCGTATTCTATCTAAAGATTTTTTACCCTCGCTGATTCAAACACAATTGTTGAGCATAGTGGTTAGGGCTGTTCAATCCTAGTGCGATACATGGGTGGCACTCTAACGCAATGAGGGTCAAGGAAATCGATTAAATCGATCAGCTTGCTGTGAAGTACCACAAGCCTCTCCGCCTCAACTTTTGGCATATTTGCCATCACGTCAATATCCTCTCTTAGCTTTGTGAACCAACTCGCAAACTCTGGATCGCTCATCTTCTTCACACTTCATCGCAGTTGGCTTACTGCTATAATTACTTGCATCGTACTTGATCTCGAACACAAGCATATAGCTTTGAAAATAAAGAATGGAAAGCGATCGCTCCCTGCAAGGAACGATCGCTTCATTAGACCTCCTGCATGAATAAAATTCTCGACGTAAACCACCCTGCGATCTCGCCCCCTAACCCCCAATTCTGGGGGAACCGGAGTTCAAAGTCCCCCAGAATTGGGGGATTTAGGGGGCGTTCCCGAATTCGTGCAGGAGGTCTATTAGTGTTTACAAACCTGTTTCGGGGTCGTGTTCAACTGCTGTGGGGTCTACTCCCATTGGGGAAACAATATCGCGGAATAGCGTAATTTGTTGATCAAAAGCTAACCCTTTGATCTGGTTAAGCAAATCGTTTGCTTCAGAAGAAAGCTCATAACCCGCAGGCATCGGCACGATCGTGCTGTTCTCCATGCCTTGAGCGAGACGATACCAAAATAGCAGTTTGGTGGTGTCGCCAAATGCCCCATACATGCGCGTATATTGCGTGTTTTTGCGATTAATCAGATCCCGTTGCACTTCTAACTGTTGCTCGTGAGATAAGTCTTTGACTTGATTAAAAAGCCCCTCAGCAATATCCGGAGAAACGGTGCTGGCTCCCGGAGCAGCCGGAGTAATTGAGTCACCCATTTCAGTATAAATAAACCAGAACAAAGCTAGCTGCTGGTCTGTGTCTAAGCTCTGAAAGGCGCTGACTGACTCGTTTTCAGTGTTTGATGTGGTGTATGTCATAAAAACCTCATAATTTACCTTCTGAAAGTTATCAAGAGAGTCAACGGTCTTCGCCTCGCTAAGGGGTGACTCTATAACCTAACTTCAGATGGAGGTATCTATTACTTTGCTCGATGACAGTTTGAGAGAAACCTTAATCTACAAAAGAATAATGACTCGAAGATTAGAAAATAAAGTAGTGATCGTCACTGGGGCCGGAACCGGAATCGGCGAAGCGATCGCCCACAAGTTTGCTAAAGAAGGCGCGAAAGTTATAGTCAATGGATTGCCCAGCGATCCGATCGAAGAAGTTGCAAACGCCATTCGTCAGTCGGGCGGAACTGCGATCGCCTATGCAGGTGATGTCACTCAAGAAGCAAGCGCTCAAGGAGGGAATTGCGACGATCGCCGATGTCTCTCAACCTGAGCAAGTGCAGTCAGCGATCGATAAAATTGCACAACAGTTTGGCACGATCGATATTGTATTCGCCAATGCTGGAATTAATGGAGTTTGGGCACCGATCGAAGAACTCACACCCGAAGAATGGGATAAAACCATCAACACGAATCTTAAAGGCACATTCTTAACTGTGAAGTATGCGGTGCCTTATCTTAAGTAACAGGGCGGAGCAATTATTGTAACAGCTTCGGTTAACGGCACTCGAATTTTTAGCAACAGTGGCGCGACAGCATATTCCTGCACAAAAGCGGCTCAAGGTGCGTTTACTGGTAGCATTTTTAGCGTCTGATGCATCGAGTCACATCACGGGCACAGAGGTCTGGATTGATGGCGCAGAATCGCTGTTAAAAGGTTAATTTAGCGTTGCACAATGAGAAGATGAAATGGCTGTAGGGGTAGCGCCCCCGTGCCTACCCCTGACGGAGGGCAACCACGGGGGGATTGCTCCTACCCAAATCATCCGTCCGTTCGCAATGCTGTTAAATCATTAGAACTATTCTTCATGCCACAAGTCTTTGGAAAACTGCCGACTACCGATCAGCCCTGGTCAATTTTAGGAGATTTACAACGCTTCAATCTTGAGAATCGCCACCTTCACCTTGACTGCGGAGAGGCTCAACTTAGACTCAGCATTCTCTCTCCTAAGTTGATTCGAGTTCGGTTAGCGCCCCAGGGAGAGTTTTTGCCCCGGCGATCGTGGGCAGTCACCCGTGACGATGATCAGTGGGAGATCCCTCAATTCGAGGTGCAGCAAACCGATGACGCGATCGTCATTCAAACCGATCAAATCTGCGTCAAAATTCAGCGACATCCTTGCCAAATTACCTGCTATGACTTGCAGGGTCAACCATTTGCTCACGATGCTGAAATGGGCTGGAGAACCGGGCAAGTTGCGGCTTGGAAAACGATTCACACAGACGATCACTTTTATGGGTTTGGAGAGCGATCGGGGCTTTTAGACAAACGCTACGAAATTAAAACTAATTGGACGATTGACGCATTAGATTATTCGTCAATCAATGATGAAATGTATCAAGCGATTCCGTTTTTTATAACGCTGCGGACTGGTTTGGTTTATGGCATTTTTCTCAACTCAACTTATTGGAGTCAGTTTGATTTAGGAGCTACAAAATCAGATGTATGGCAGATGCAAACCAACAGTCCTGAACTGGACTATTACATTATTTATGGAACAACTCCTGCCGACATTCTCGACACCTACACTCAACTGACTGGACGGATGCCCCTGCCGCCAAAATGGGCGTTGGGCTATCACCAATGTCGCTGGAGTTATGAATCAGAAGAAGTAGTACAGAAAATTGCCCAAGAGTTTCGCGATCGTCAAATTCCTTGTGATGTAATTCACTTGGATATTGACTATATGCACGGCTATCGGGTGTTTACTTGGAGTCCGAAGCGATTTCCTGATCCTGCTAAACTGATCGGCGATTTGAAGCAGGCAGGATTTAAAGCGGTGACGATCGTCGATCCAGGCGTTAAATACGAACCCGATGGTGACTATTCGGTCTATCACGAAGGGTTAGGAAACGAGTATTTTGTTCGTGGTGCTGACGGCAAATTGGTCTATGGCTATGTTTGGGCAGATAAGTCTGTGTTTCCCGATTTCTTGCGTCCAGAAGTGCGCGAGTGGTGGGGCAACTATCAAAAAGTGCTGACCGATGCGGGCATTGCTGGCATCTGGAACGACATGAATGAGCCGACTTTAGACGAGCGTCCGTTTGGTGACGAAGGCAAGAAAATCTTCTTTCCGTTAGATGCGCCTCAAGGCCCGATCGCAGAAGGGGGAACACACGCCGAAACGCATAACCTGTATGGATTAACGATGTCACGATCGGCCTATCAGGGCTTAGAACAACTGCGCCCCAACCAACGATCGTTTGTGTTGACCCGATCGGGCTTTGCCGGAATTCAGCGCTGGTCTGCGGTGTGGATGGGCGACAACCAATCCCTTTGGGAGCATTTAGAAATGTCGCTGCCAATGCTCTGCAATACGAGTTTGTCGGGGGTCGCTTTTGTGGGGGCAGACATCGGCGGGTTTGCTGGAAACGCAACACCAGAGTTGTTCGCTCGATGGATGCAGATTGGAATGCTGTATCCCTTTATGCGCGCTCATTCGGCACTGAAATCAAACCTTCATGAGCCGTGGATGTTTGGCGATCGCGTTGAGCAAATTTGCCGACAATACATCGAATTGCGCTATCAACTGTTGCCCTATCTCTACACGCTATTTTGGCAATCTACTACGACTGGCGCAGCAATATTACGTCCGTTGCTTTATGACTATCACAACGATCCTAAAACCTATGCACTACACGATCAGGTAATGTTGGGCGCGTCGATTATGGCGGCTCCGATCTGCCGTCCTGGAGTAGAGTATCGGGCAGTTTATCTACCCGAAGGCGTTTGGTATGACTGGTGGAGCGGCGATCGCTACCAAGGCAACACTTCTATTCTCGCCCACGCCCCACTCGAACGAATGCCGCTCTATATCAAAGCTGGGTCAATCATTCCGATGCAGCCTGTAATGCAATTTGTAGATGAACACCCGATCAAGCAACTGCGCCTAAAAGTTTGGTCAGGCGATGGAGAATTCACCTTGTATGAAGATGACGGGGAGAGTTTTGAGTTTCGATCGGGTGCTTGGGCAACCACAACCTATCGAGTCAGAGAAGTAGACACAGCAGTGATCGTTGAAGTTGAAGCGCGTCAGGGTGACTGGAATGTTGGCGATCGAGCAGTCATCGTAGAGTTAGTCGGCGTAGGAGAACAATCCTTTATCGACAACGGCAACATCCAGCGATTAGAATTCATCGCATTGAATGCGACTTGAGTTGAAACGCGATCGCTTTTAGGGACTTGCTGAGAAATAAAGTCCCAGGCATTCTAGAAGGTAGGAGATGGGGAATTACCCTGCTCCTAATCCAACCTCTAGAATAGGAAACTTTAGGAATGATGTTCAGCGAATCGGTCAAAGTCACTCTCAAAGATGCCGCTCAGAAACTGACAAGTCACCGCAAACGAGACTTCATGGCAAAGGTCGCCGAAGATTACTTGGATGGGTCAGCCCGAAAAGCAGAAACGGTTTTGGGATGGAATCGCGATGGGGTTCAACTAGGCTTGCATGAAAGACGAACCGGGATGATTTGTGTCGATAATTATCGGGCACGAGGACGACACAAAAGTGAAAGGGTGCTGTCTGATTTAGAAGCAGATATCCGCAGCTTAGGGGATGGACAGGCTCAGGCAGACCCAAAGTTTCAATCCACGTTCTTGTTACTCGCATCAGTGCTAGAGCCGTGCGAGCAGCCTTAATGAGCGAGAAGGGGTACGCCGAGCCGCAATTACCCACGCGTCAAACCATCGGTGCGATTCTTAATCGCATGGGATATCGCCTAAAAAAACACAGAAGACCAAACCCTTGAAAAAGATTGCTCAAACCGATGCGATTTTCGAGAATGTGTTCCGAGAGAATCAGACCTCGGATGACAACCCCAAATCGTTGCGACTCTCCATTGATAGCAAAGCCAAAGTCAAGATTGGCAACCTCTCCCGAAATGGGAAAGCACGAACCTTGGAGCCGAAGGCTGCCGATGACCACGATACAGCGTGGCAAGCCGTTTTAGTCCCCTTTGGCATTCTTAATACCGATACCAACCAGTTGTCGATTTACTTGGGACAATCTGCTGAGACCAGTGATTTTATCGTTGATTGTTTAACGACTGGGTGGGATGACCATCAATCCCACTACCCTGAACTAGATGGGGAGCATCCCACCTTTGCGATGAGTATTCATACTCAGTGCCAACCTCGCCATTCAATTGGACAATCTAATAGAAGT
>NZ_PVWG01000032.1:0-51894 GCF_003003695.1 Phormidesmis priestleyi ULC007 | reverse complement strand
GCGGGGGATGGAATCCCGGAGTCAATCGGGTGAGTACTCACTGGAGCGTTTTATATTTAATTGCGCCTAGCTACTTAGATCTCCTGCATGAATACTCTGCCCTCCTCACGAAGTGGGGCGAAGCCCTCGCCAACCCTTCTCCCTGGTGAGAAGGGAGCCATCTCTTGTTCCCTCTCTCTGGGGAGAGGGCTAGGGTGAGAGCAGAGTATTTATGCAGGAAGCGCATTCAGAGACGAAAGAACTTTCAGTTGATCACACTATGCAAACTTCACAACATCTTTGTTGAAATTGATGCGATTCTCTCCGGTGGGGAACCCGGCTCTACCGTCGCCATCGCCATCAATGTTGGTGTGAAGATTGGCATAGAGATCGCCTGCCAAGAAAGCAGCTTGCTCGGTTGGAGTCAACTCAAACTCAGCCGAGATCGTGCCAGACTTAGCATCGGTTGGGGTATTCGTTAAGAAGCGAACAACGGTTGCATCAGCAAAGTTTCCGCGACTGTCTCCAGAAGGGCTAAAGTGCAGATGAGTTCCAGAAAGGAGATTGCCTTCGACATCTTTCGGAACTTTCAAAAAGTTATTCACCAATGACACTGGGTCTGAGCCATTGAGAATTTTAGCGTTGGGGTCAATGGTAGTTTCGCCCTGGCTAAAGAGTGGGAAGGCATCAAAATTTTTGTAGGCGCCGTTGATTTTGAGAACTCCGTCCTTTAACTCACTGTTGAGTTCTGTCGTTCCGGGGCTGTCGTTGGCGAAGGGAAACTCAGCCGGGCCGGTGCCTTTAGCAGTGACCGTCTTGAAGCCATCGTTGCCGACATAGAGGAAGTCATCTCCGCTTCCGCCGACTAAGCGATCGTGCCCCAGGGTGCCCGTGAGCTTGCCATCGCCTTTCTGAGACTTAAAGCCTTCTTGCTTGAGATTTGCCAGACTTTGGTTTGCCTCACGACTGTTGAGCGCAAAGTTTTTCTCAGAGAGATCAGATGCTTTCACAAACGGCAACGATGCGAGAATGTGTTCTGTTTTTTTGTCAATGACTAGCGCATTGTTGACTGAATCGAGGGGTTGGTCTAGTCCCCCTTTGCCGGGGTTTTTGCCTTGAGCAATGATGATGTTTTTGGGGTTGACTCCTGAGATCACAAAGCGATCGCTGGAGGCATCAAAGTCAAGCACCCGGTTGGTCGTTTCCTTTCCAAGAATGACGGTATCTTTACCTGTGCCAGTGGTAATCGTGTTAAAGCCGCGTCCGGTTCCTCGAATCACGTCACTGTCGCCCGACCCAATCACGACATTGTTGCCCCCTTTGGGGTTTAAGTAGTCGCCTTTAGAGCCAAGGTTATCTCGAAATGAATCCTCACGAGTCAGTTTGCTCGCATCAAGACCCCTAGCAGAGGCAACCTGATCTAACTCAATATGAGTTTGAAACTTACCAAAGACTGGCGCGTGGTCGTGGTCATCGGGGGTAGCGACAATGGTTTCGCGCTCGTCTGGTGCGAGTGATTCATTAAGCGATCGTTCGAGGGTCACATCTTGCTCAAGGGAGCCTTTTGATTGGCTAGTCGAGGCATTAGAATTTGCAGTGCCGAGAGTTGGATCTGCGATTCCAGCCGCATTTTGTTGTGCTAACTGAGATTGGTTGTTCAAGGCTTCCATAGTGACTCCTAAAATTTCAGGAAAAGGACAATGTACAAAGATTAAACTGCTTGCATCAATGCTGATGTAGAGTTTGGTTAGTCAGTTTTTGACAGGCAAAAATCACTTCTAATAACGATAGATGGATTAACTCTGATTGCTGATGTTGCCGTAAATTTAGAAGTTATTGCTTCATGATTTAGAGGCTTGTTGAATATTAGCGGTAACGAGTGGTTGACACCTACTAATTCTTCAGAGTTAAGCCATCATCGTATTCAGCAGTGAGTAGATGATGATGAACTTGAAAAATAAAACTCTCAATCTCGCACAAGCTAAGAGAATCATCAAGAGATTTATGGGGTCTATCTTAGAAGGCTCTAAAGATGACAGGTGTAGTTAAAATCTCTGCGGTAAATGCTGGTAAGTCTAGAGAGTTAAAACGCTTGGGCAAAGTGGAGTTTTGAATTCTTCTGAGTCACATCGTCGCCCTGCACCTACTATAACAAACTTCAATCAAATGGCAACCCTATTTTCAATTAAATTCTCGTAATTAGAACCAGAATATTGTGAGTTCTAATTAATAAGGGGCACACGTCTAATAATAAATAGGGGCACGACATGTCGTGCCCCTACAGAATTACAGAATATTTAATCGATGATCGTTAGCGAACAGATTTCATGCCATCAAACGCCTTGGTGATTTCTTCGGTGACGTAACTGATCGGTGCTCGTTGTCGGACTTTGATCAAGGTGGTAATCGTCATGCCCGGTGTCAACGAAAATCGCTGCGATCGCCGCTCAAGAAACTGGCGATCGAGCCGCACTTCGATCGGAAAAACGGTCGATCGTGGGGACTGCTGACTCACCGGAACCGCTTCACTGCCCACTTTTGAGATCACTCCTTTTACAGCGCCAAACTCGGTGAAAGGGTAAGCATCAATGCGAACATCTACAGGCATACCCACACGAACATTGGCAATATCAGCATTTGCTACCTGAACTCGCGCCGTCAGCGACTCATTGGGCACTACTTGCAGCAGCGTTTGACCTGGCTGAGTGACCGCACCCGGCAGTTTTGACCCCAGTTCAAACACCACACCATCGGCTGGGGAGCGCAACCCCTGATTTTTGAGATCAAGACGAACTTGATTGAGCTGCGAGTTGACTTCAATCATCTGACGCTGATTGTCCTTAATGATGCTGTCAAACTTGGTATCTAATTCAGCCAACTGTTTTTGCAAATCCTGTTGGGTTTCATTCAGCAGTTTGCCGTCTTCAACCCTGGTTTGCAGTTGCCCAATTTCTACCTGTTCTTTTTGCAGACGACTCTGGATCAGTTGTTTTTGCAGATCGCCAACCCCTACCTCACGCTGCAATAATGTGACACGAGGAATCGCACCTTGCTTGACTAACGGGCGCAATCTCGCGAGCAGTTCTTGCTCGCGCTGTAGTTGAAACTGAGTTTGAGTAATTTGTGCATCAGAGTCAGCAATTTTGGTTTGCAGACTAGACTTTTGTAGCTGACTGAGGGATTGACGATCGCGCAATTGCTGTTGATAGAGGTTATAGCGTTGGAGTTGTTCTGGGGCAAGACTGCTGGGGTTCCCGGTGAGTTGAGCCACCAACAGCAAGCGCGTTTGTACTTGGCCCGTGAGTTCGGGTGTCATCTCAAGATTGCTTTTTCCTAAAGTCTGCAATGATTTTCCCTGTTGGGCAACTCGCAGCACCGCTGTTTCTTTAACAAGTCTCTGACGTTGAAGCAACAATTCCTGCAACCGATTCAGCAGCGCAGTTCGATCAAATTGCATCAACAGTTGCCCGTGTTTAACCGATTCACCTTCACGCACTAGCACAGCCGTTACGACCCCTCCTGCTCTAGCTTGAACAACCTGAGACTGTGATTGTGGCTCTAATTTACCGCTAGCGTTGACCACCACATCCACTCGCGCCAAAACTGACCAGCCTACCCCAACCGTGATTCCTAGCAAAATCACTTGCGTCAATCGCTTTGTCCAATTGCCAGCAGTGGGCAACCCTGTGGCTTTGGTCTCCAGGTCATGTTCGACCTGATCTTGCATGGTTCGGTAGCGCGTTTGCAGTGCCGCTAAGGGAGCAAACAATCGAGGACGACTCATAGATCTTCTCCAGGGAAGTGATGGGTTTCTGTGAATAAAAATGGACGGTGGGAGTGGGCGATCGAACACAGACGTTCAACAATCTTTTGACCGATTATGGCTGCCGTGATTGTTGGGCATAGAGGCAGTAATAGAGTTGACGACGTGCCATTAAGTCTTGGTGGGTTCCCTGCTCGGCGATGATGCCAGATTGCATAAAGAGAATCCAGTCGGAACGGGCGATCGTATTCAGTCGGTGGGTAATAAAAAAGCAGGTGCGACCCTGAAAACGCTGCATCAAATTGGTGCAAACTCGACGTTCGGTTTCATAATCTAAGGCACTAGTTGCCTCATCGAAAATCAACAATCGTGGATTGCGAAGCACCACACGAGCGATCGCAATTCGTTGTCGTTGTCCGCCTGACAGTGCCGAGCCACGTTCGCCAATTTGCGTCGCGTAACCATCGGGCAACTGCATGATAAAGTCGTGAGCTTCGGCCACCCGCGCTGCTTCCATCACGACCTCATCGGGCAGATTTTCAAACAAGGCAATATTGTCGCGAATTGTTCCTTGAAACAAAACGGCATCTTGAGAGACGACACCGACCTGCGATCGCAAAGAATGCAAATCAACTTTGCAAACATCATAATCGTCAATGGTAATGCTGCCGCTTTGTGGTAAATATAAACGCGGTAATAATTTCATTAATGTGCTTTTTCCAGAGCCACTCTGACCGACGATTCCGACAAAGGTGCCCGGTGCAATGTCTAACTGAATCGTTGATAATTGCAGTTGCCCTGGTTTAAATCCAAAACAAACCTCGTGATATTGAACCCGACCAACAATCGGTGGAATTTGAAGCTGTTGCTCTTGAGATAACTCCTCTTCGGCGGGAGAGTCTGCAATGTCGGCTAACAGTTCCATCGAAAGCGAAGTTTCTTGAAATCGCTGCCAGAGCCGTGCCAAACGCAAAAGTGGGCCTGTCACATATCCGGTTAAAATGCGAAAGGCGAACAGTCCACCCAGGGTTAATTCACCTGTCAAGACTAGTTCGGCACCCACCCACAACACGATTAGACTGCTCACCGTGTTGAGAAAGTTGCTGTAGGAATAAAAGACTGTATTGATGTTGGAGGTTGTGAAGCCACTGGTTAAATATTGCACGTAGCGATCGCGCCAGGTTGCTTCGACTAGAGACTCCATGTGCTGAGATTTGACCGACGCAATTCCGCCTAAGACTTCGACCATATAGGATTGCACTTTCGCGCCCTGATCGGCTTTAACGCGAAGCAATTTTTGCTGAATTTTAGACATCAGCAGGGTAGAAACAATCACAATCGGAACGGTAGCGAGAACGCAGAGAGTTAGACGAACGTTATAGAGCAGCATTACGCCAATATAAAACAGCGAAAACACCACATCCATCACAGTGGTGATCGCAGTTTCTGTCATAAATTGACGAATATTTTCTAATTCTAATAATCGCGATGCCAACTCTCCGACCGATCGTTGCTCAAAAAACTTGAGCGGTAAGTGCAGCATGTGACGCACAATCTCAACGCCCAGATGCAAATCGATGCGGTTTGTGGTGCTGATCAACATTTGCGTTCGGAGAATGGTCAACACGCCCTCTAAGAGCGCAAACATGATCATCAACATCCCAAACGTAGACATTGCTCCTACATTGGCACCGATAATCACCTTATCGACCACCTGCTGCACCAACAAAGGATTGCCCAAACTCAAAAGCTGAATCACGATCGAGGCGAGCAAGACCTGCACTAAAACATCGCGCTGTTTGATCACCATTGGCACAAACCGCTGGAAGCCAAACCGCTTGGTCGGCGTGGTCGCAAATCGCTCTAGAACAATCGCTCGGCAAGTAGTCGGCGCTGAATCTGAAGGATCATCGATCGTCAACTGTTTTGCTAACCGATCGGGAGTTAGGCGCACCAATCCGGTTCGGGGTGAACCTAACACAGTTGTTGTCGGAGTCACGTCATACAGCACAGCAAACACGTCACCAAACTGAATCAGTGCGGGGGTAGTCAGCCGATTGATGCCGCCACCTGTAGGCGTAAAGTTAATCACTTGAGCATTTAGCCCGATCGCTTGAGCAATCCGCAAATAGAGATCGACGGGTTCAAATTTATCGATCGCTTGCTGCTTTAATGAGCGGCGCATTGAATCAGGGCGATAAGGAACTAGTAAGCGTTCGCAGACCATGCCAAAACACGCCACAATATCTTCGATCGTCTCTGGAGAACGTGACTTCCAAGCGGGATAAGCTTTGTCATCAGGTGGAGAAATTTTGGGAACAGTTGAGATAACGGGTTCGATCGAAGCAACACTTGCCGGAGTTTGTTGAAATGTTGAGGTTAAGCAGGCACGATCGAGTCCTAACAAACGCACCGGGAATCGAGAGGGACGAGTTTGCTGCAATTGGTTGACGTGGGTGATAGGTGTCCCGATCGGTAAGTTAAGACCTTCACCACTGCTAACCAGCCAGATACGATCGTCTGACAGCGTAGCCGACCCATTTGACATTGCTGCATCCCAATGTTTTGCAATGGCAAACTGTTCTCGATCAATAGACTGCACGACTTCTAATAAATCGAGATCAGAGGCAGGATCAAGCAAAAGCGACCGATCGCGAGAAAGCGTATCAAAGAGTTCTAACAAACTCACCTGTTGTGTTAACACAGGCATCAAATATTTTAAGGCGAACGATTCAAACTCATCGGCAGAGAGCGCCAGCGTTAACACTTCCCGATCGGCAGTTTGAGAACTCATCGCGGCTCTCACTGACCCTGCCCCAACGCGACGAATCAAGCTATCCCAACCCACCACAGTGCCTGCGCCCGACACTGCCAGCGTTGGGGTTTGCTGTGAGTCAGAGCCGAGAATCCGCACACTTCCCTGCACAATAAAATGCACGGCTGAGGGCAATTCTTTAGGAGGATAAATTACTTCTCCTGGCTGAAAAGAACACAACCGCAGTTTTGACGCGATCGATTCTCGCAGATTAGGAGGCAGCGGTTTGAACAGCCATGCCGTAAAAAAATCTGTCAGAAACGATTGCATTCGTTCATCACTTTGCATCATCGACACGAATCCTCACGCGGTGAACTCTGTTAATCCTGTCTTCTGATTGGTGGACATTAATTGTTATCGCCGAGAGGTGCTGCTTTGCGGGGTTGGTAGGGTTGCTCTGTCGAATTTGACTGCACCGCGATCGCTCCCGGCGTATTAATCACTCTTTGAACTTGTGTTTGCAGCCATTGAGTATAAAGACGATCGACCACAGCCGTACGAGTCACCTCAGTCAGTCGGGCAGCGATCACCCGCTCTAATCGCACGACCCAAAATCGATCGTTTACAGGCACCGGAGCGTAGACAATTCCGGTCTGTTGGTTGCGAAATAAGGCTGCAACGTCGATCGGCAGCGTCGAGAGTGCCACCGGGCCCACCAAGCCGCCTGTGTGTCTCTCACTTCCTAATGAGTATTCTTGCGCCAGTTGTGCAAACTCTACGCCGTCATCTCGAAGCTGAAAATAGACTTCTTGCGCCAACGACCCATCATCAAGCTGAATCAGCGAATATTCCACGCGATCGAGGTCTGACTTGATGCGAAGAAATTCTGACTCTACTTGATCAGCAAACCGCAGTTGCTTAAATTTTTGCAGTTGCCACTCGCGCATCATCACTGCCTTGAAATAATCGAGTGTGATCTCCTTCTGTTGACACCATTGAGTGACAAAATTCTCAAAATCCTCCGGTATTGGTGTATCGGCCGCGCCTACTAGGGTGTGAAACACCTCCTGTTTTAATAAAGGAACTTCCTTGAAGACTTCATCTAACAAGAGATGCCCGACTAGGGGTTCTAGAAGCTTGTATTGAACTAAAGCAGAGATAATTTGGTCACCGTTTAATAGGCGACTACCAATCTTTAAGCAGCTACTCATGAGAGTGTTCCAAACGTTCAAGTAGACAATCTTTTCGATCAACTAATCTATGTCACGGCTTCTATAAAGCAGTAAACAATCAAGATAGTGACAGTCCTTCACTCTTTGATAGGCTACAACACAACTTGCCGTGCGTCTAGACTAATTAGAACCAACGTTGATATAGTTCTAATTAATTTTCGGCTGACTAGTCGTTAGTTATACCCTGACTGTTATTTATACAGGTTCATCCGCAATAAACCGGACGATATTCAATAATTTATTTAATTGGAACAATCTCCTAAACCAGTAGGTTCTAATTAGCAAAATTACCGCCTTTTGGTTAAAAATATAACACTACATACTAAGTATTGTTTTTATTTTGCCATTCAGATTATTCTAAAACCTTTACAGAATGGGTATTTATCCTAAACGCATTCTAAATTTGCAAGTTTCTCTAAGTATAAAAACCTTAAGCAAGCCCCAAAAAGTTCTGAGATTACCAGGTTGGATAAATCCTTTTACTTCTTTACTCTTGGTATAAGGATGTGCTTCATAGTAAACTTATGGAGTGTGCAACCTTAGTTAAGCTTCATCCGCTAACTCTCAGAGACTTGTCAAAACAGAATCAACGGCAGAGTCTATCAGTGGTGTTAACTTCAGGGTGCTGAGGTCGTGCTGTTAATCGTCTTTTTCAAATAGCGCGATCGCGCCTCACATTATTTCAACCAACCTGATTCAGATGGCAACAGCTTCTAGTGTGTAAGCCGATCTGAGCAGCTTCAAAGTTTAATCAACCATAAGGAAATCACCATGACTATTAGCAACCCAGTTGGACTACAGGCACTTTCAGCGCTTCTAAGCGAGACTACCTCAGTTACCGTCGCAACCGATGGAGTGAACTTTAACGGCACCGAGCTAACCAATGATCTATTTGTTGGAAACGCAACCAGCAACACGGCTAGAGGCAACGAAGGCAACGATTTATTTCTCGGCGGTGATGGAGATGATTTGATTTTTGGTGATGCGGGTAATGATGCCCTGTTTGGAGAAAATGGAGCCGATCAGCTCAGGGGTGGTGTAGGCAACGACACGATCGATGGCGGTGTGGGCAATGATCTACTAGTTGGAGACAGCGGAGTCGATCAACTCATCGGGGGCGAAGGAGCTGATCAATTTGCCTATGCAGGCGATGTGTTTGCAAACGGCATTGCTGCACCTGCTGGAAAAACGGGTATTAATGTCCTAAACCAGCCTGATGTGATTTCAGACTTTACGATCGGCGAAGACCAATTTGCGCTCAACAAATTTGATTTGAACCTTGACACCCTCACATTTCAAAAAGGACAGTCTTCACAAATTGCGGGCAACGGCAACGTGATTGTGCTCACCGATCCTTTTCCGGCGGCGGGGGCTGCGGCTCGTGCGATCGCCAACAACAACAACATCACAGCCGATGCAGGCGCTTTTATCTACTTCAACTCGACGCTAGGCTTGACCCGTTTGGCCTACTCTCAAGATCTGGGTGACGGTGGAAATGTGAGCGTGCTGGCCAATTTAGACAATCAACGGGGCGAGGCTGGGTTGGCAAATGTCGCACAGTTTTCAGAGGCCAATTTCACCCTCGTCTAGTCTTCGATCTCGAAGTTTTTTTAGTCAATTAACTTCCTGCATCAATACTCCGCCCTCCTCACGAAGTGGGGCGAAGCCCTCGCCAACCCTTCTCCCCAAGGAGAAGGGAGCCAGAACTCTCTTGTTCCCTCTTCTTGGGGAGAGAGCTGTCCGGATTCATGCAGAAGGTCTAATTAGGGTGCATCTATTACGATCGTTTATTGTGTAATTTTCCAATTATGAGCCATCAGCTATTAGAGCCGATTACCGACCCCTCGATCGCACCCTCGTTTAAGACAAACCGCCGCTTGCCCTTCAATGCTTCTGACCTCAGAATGGCTGCCAGCAGTGGCATGATTGTTTGCTCTGCACTGTTGATCAACAATGGTTCACAAGCAGCCGCAGAGATCAATACCCAACCCTGCGAACAGCCATCTAACAGTGCTGGAGTAGAAAAACATTGTTCTAAAGCAGTACAACACTCCACAGCCGCGTCTCCAGAGCAACTTTCTAATCATCAATGGAGTGATCAGTTGCAAAGCCATGAGCAGTTAGACAAATTGCCCAGCCAAATGGAGGCAGCATACGCCGACTTACTAAACCAGGCGCAAGCTGCTGCAAGTCGCGACCAGTTAACAGAAGCCGTCAACACCGTTGCTGGAATCCCAAAAAACAGTCAGCACTATGAGTTGGTGCAACAACTTCAGGAAGAATGGTCACAGGAGTTAGTGCGCCAGGCAACCAGCCACATTCAACAAGCTGAGATTACACCTGCGATCGCTCTATTAAACAGCATTCCAGAAACTAGCCAATGGCACGATCGCGGCACAGAACTAAAGCAGCGCTGGAGTCAACAAGCTAAATTGTTTAATCAGGCAGTTGCCGCTAAATCGGCAGCAGATTGGCAGGGGGTGATTGACGCAATCAAGTCGCTTGAGGGTTCTCCCCTCTACAATAGTCTCCCGGTTCAGGAGTTGTTGCAGCAGGCAATGACAAAACGCTATGAGCCAGACGCGGCTCTGCTGCAAATCGCCACCGCAGACGCACCGATGATGCCAACCGTTGTGCCGCCAGAGACGGTGAAGATTACGAAGACTGGGTTTAGATATAGCAATCCTAAGTGAATTGTGGGACAGGCTTCTAGTCTGTATGGGTAAGATGCCCATCCCACAATAGTCTGAAAGAAGGCACAGTAGGGGCACGACATGTCGTGCCCTCTAGACATCGTTTGTTTGGTATTAGCCTTTGGTCGGAGCAGGTTTAGAAAACTCTAGTCCAAACAATTTCTTCAGGGCAATCAGGGGATCAGTCTGAGGAAGACTCATCTCTATAAACAGGGTGTGAGCCAGCTTTAATTGAACAGCACTATATTGTCTCTGGCTTTGGGCCTGGGACACCGCTAAACTCAAATCGTGAAACCACTTCATTAAAACGGGAAGTGAATGTTCTAAGACAACAGCGCTCAGATTGGGTGAGAATCGCAGAATTCGCCGCTTAAACCGGGCATTCATCAGGGTGTAATCGCCCGCATCTTGAATAATTTCCCATTTCGATTGGGGCATAGCTTTCTCGCTCCAAGCCACCCATAAACGCATTCGTTTTAAAATCGCATCTGCGTCACCCCGATCGCTCAAATAAAAGGTCAGTAGTTTTGGTTGCAGTTCTAGCACTCGGCGCAGGGGTTGAGCAACCTGCTCAGCGCGATCGAGGGGCGAGTTGAGGTCGAGTTGCGGCGATGAGACAGAATTTGTTGAAGGCAAAGGTTCAACCACAGACGTTTGAGGGAAATGCTGACGTGCGATCAGCAGTTCGGGAGCCTGGGTGACTGTGGTCACTTCCCAACGATAGCGATCGAGCTTGCCGCCCTCGTGCATGCACATCGGAAACGGGTAAGTCAGCTTTGCGATCGGCTGATGGGTTTGGAGATCGAGATATTCTAGATGTAGCTGAATTTCGGGCAGATCATTTTGCTGTTTGGCGAAGGTGTAATCTGGCGGCGGAGGCTCTAAACAGAGCAAACGCACGACTTGAATAATGTCAGGATTCTTGCTGTCTCGCAGTTGAAAGACATTGTGAGGGGGGTTAAAGATCAGCCGTTCTTCAGCATCTAGAAAGTAGGAAAGCGCGCAGCCTTGAGGCAGATGAAACAGCGTACCAATGTATCGATCTAACTTGGGTTTACGCCGCCTTAAATAGACAAAATATTGAGTGGGTTCAGTCAACCCGCGAGCTTGATAACTGTAGTCTTTTTTGAGCAGCAGACGAGTGTTGTGCTCGACTGGGGCAGATGCAGCGACACCATGACGATGACGATCGCCAATCTCTCTTAGCCCAAATTCGACAATGGTTTGAATGTTGTCAGCTTCGAGTTGAGAAATGAGTCTGCGAATCAAAGCCACCTTAGCCTTGGCGGGAAGTTGAATCGCATGATCGAGTAAGTCAGCCTGACGCTCAAGGTCGTCTTCAAGTATGGTTTCTGCTGGATCAAGCGTATTCTGAAAAACCCTTTCAGTCACCGCCTCAACGTCTGATTTGATCGCTGCTTGAATTAGCCGCTCGTCAACGCCCACCGGGGAAATTTCACGACTCATATTAGGGCAAAAAAATTGTGGAACCTACACACCACGGAGCGATTTGATTAAACTAACTCGATCGACCCAAGTGGGTCAACTCGGTGAACTTATTCTATCCTAAAGCTCTCTTAATCTAGAAAGTCTAAGTAAAAGATTAGACGAAGAAGCCCGGAGATTTGTTAAGAATCGCCTTTCGATACGATTCAATTTCAGGCGTTGCTGAAGGGTGACATTAATTGCAAAGTTTGCCCTCACCCTCAACCCTCTCCCAAAGGGCTACCGTGTGTACATAAGTCATTTCGCTTCGTTGTGAGCGGCTTCTGCCCCCTAAATCCCCCAAAATTGGGGGACTTTGAAACTGAAAGCCTGGGTCAAAGTCTCCCAGAATGGGGGATTTAGGGGGCGAAGATCTCGGCAATGACGAATTGAGAGACTTGTGTGTACACGGTAGCCCTTTGGGAGAGGGGACAAGAATTCTAGGGCAAATTCATGCTTCGATTCAGCAATACCCAATTTCAGTCGATCGCTTCACGGTGACGTAATACCTTTAGAGGCTTACGATCGCTGATATCTAGCAGCACGCCATCGAGCCATAATAAATTACCGTTCTGGTCAAAAAATCCTTGTTTACGTTCGCTCACCCAACGAATCTGACCGTTAGCATCAATAATTCGATAGTCGATCGAACTGCGATAGCGGTCTAAAATCGCTTGAACGAGGGAGTCTTTGAGAATGTGAATGTCATCTGGGTAAACAATACTGAGATACGATCGAACTTGATTATTGACAAACACTGAAGCTGGATACCCGGTAATGTCTTGAATTCCGTCACTGGCGAATTCCATCATGTAGCTAGAATCACAGCGGAACACAGCGCCTAAACTGTTGAGAACCAGCGATCTAAACTTTTCTTCATTAGCTCTCAGTTCGACTTCTAAACATTTACGATCGGTAATATTGTGTCCACTGATGATCACGCCATCAATTTCTAACGCTGATGGAAACTGTTGCCCTTGAATCGACAATGCAACCCATCGATTAGACTTCGATCGCCACCAACATTCGATGCTGGGCTGATTGGCTTGAATGTGGCTGTTCCATAGCTGTAGAGCCAGTTCAACTTCATTGAGATTGCTGGGGTGAATGAGTTCTTTGATCTGCCGACCGAGCAACTCTTCTTGTTGATAGCCCAACAAGTCTTCAACCGCAGAACTCACATAGATCATTTGTCCGCTAGGGCTGGTTTGAATAAACAAATAAGGGCTATTTAGAAAGAGTGTCTTCCACTTTTCTTCGGTTCTGACTAACGTGCTATAGATTTTTTTACTTTCTGTAACATCCTCTAATAGCACCGCGTAATAGCGTTGATGCCCATGGATGCAAGCAGAAATTGCGATCGAGGAAACGTTAACATTCAGCCAAAGAACTTCGTTGTTTTTAGCAATGAACCGCTTCTCGATCGTATAAGTGTGAATGCTTTCATTCAGCAAATTCTGCTTTAAATGCTGATCAATTAGCCGATCGTCAGGATGCACAAATTGCTCAAGATTGAGGAGGTCTCGATCGCTCGTTCCCAAAAGCTTGTGCAGATTTTGATTACACTGAATGATGCCACCCTGCGGATTGATCAAAACAGTCGCCAGGTTAGCGTGAGCAGATCTTGAAATTGCTCGTTCATAAGCTTCTGTGAGGTTGCGAATCCTTTCTACGGCATCAATTTTTTTAGCATTGACCCACATCAGTTTTGCATCTGAGTCAAATTGAAGGGAACATTCAAGCGTTTCTTCTGCGTCTCTAGTTTTAGAGAGAAAACGAGTCGTTTCTCCTTGCAAAGCCCGATCCCAAAACTTTGTCAGTTCGGTGAAGGCGATCGATGTGGATGGAAAACAATCCAAGAAGTTAGCTGGCACAACAGGGGTTGGCAGCAGTTCTAAGAAGCTCTGGCTTGCGTGAATGATCTGTCCTTGATCGTCATATACCCCAATCGGAGGCAGCGATCGCTCTAAAAACTCTAATGACTTGCGAGATTGAATTCCAGGAATATCCCAAAAAGTAGAACTCATCTTTGAATCTATGCCTGTATTTTGGGCGGAGCTATATTGAGTAGGTTTACATCTACCCCGAAGGTTGGCAGTGATCTGAGCCAATCATTTCTCAAAGCTCTTGAAGCTGAGGATTTGTTGACTTAATCACCAGTCGCTTAAATTGCGCGAGTTCGACCCTGATTGACGAACCCTCTAGTAGCTACACCCATCTTTCTCGGCAAACGTGTCTACCTTAGCAAAAGGCTAAACCATTTTGTAAGCGTTTGCTCAATTGACTCATTCTCACCCATTCTGATTACTGCGTCTTAGGTTCATTGATTCTCAACAAATTAAAATCCGTGTCTGTGCTTGTTTCTAAAGTGTCACAGTCTTTAATCTCCAATGTTGATAATAATCAGCAGTTTTGGGTAGGCTTGTTGGCGAATTGGCACACAATATCTACATCAGCAAATTATTCTAGCGTTGCCCAATAGAGAGAGGATTGGGTAGGGGCAATCCCCCGGTGGTTGCCCTCCAGTCGTTAGGGTAGGCACGGGGGCGCTACCCCTACAGTTAATTAGAACGGGTGCGTTAGACTCAGTTCCAATTAATCTACTCTTTTTTTAGTCATTTTTTGCAGAATGGGTAGTCAAGAATGATACTTGTCGTTATAATCTACACGAGCATCTAACCAGTATTGCAACTGAATTGTGAGTGGATCAGGGTTAAGCTGAGGTTCGTCTACCGCTTTGGCTTAATTTTTCACAGCATTTATAACCTGAGTAAGAAAATTCTACTGTCCCAACGAGCGGCAGCGAAGACAGTCAAGGCTGTGGTAAGTTTCGCAGGCCTTTAAGAACGTCCAACATTCACCTGTTCAGTCCTTCTGGACGATCGCGACGAGTTTTTTAATGAATTTCGCGGACACCAGCGATTTGAGCACGTCCGCGCTCAAAGGGTATGAGCATGATTGGGCAACTATTAACTGGACGCTACCTGATTTTAGAGAAGCTAGGAGCGGGAGGATTTAGCGAAACCTATCTGGCTCGTGATAAATATCTTCCTCGACATCCGCTGTGCGTCGTCAAGTGCCTCAAACTGCCCTTGCACAGCACGATTTCGCTAGAGACCGCACATCGCTTGTTTGAGACAGAAGCTCATCTGTTAGAGCAGTTTGGGCGACATCACCATCAAATTCCGACGCTCTTTGCTTATAGTCAAGAGCAAGATTCGACTTATCTGGTGCAAGAGTATATTGAGGGTGAAAATTTCAGCACCTGGCTGAGTCAGGGAAAACGCTTTACCCAAAAGGCGGCGATCGCCCTGCTGCTAGAAATGCTTCCTATTTTGAACTACATTCATTCGCATCGGGTGATTCATCGCGATATTACGCCGAGCAATTTAATTTGTCGTCGTCGAGACAGTAAGGTGGTTTTGATTGACTTTGGCGCAGCTTATTGCCTGCCAGAAACCGAGTCTAGTATGCAACCTGACACCGAGCTTCCGCTTGAAATTGGCACCCCTGGCTATATGCCTGACGAACAACGTCTGGGAATGGCTCAGACCAATAGTGATCTTTATGGGCTAGGAATTTTGGTGATTCACTTGCTGACGGGTGTTGATCCGCGACAGTTTAAGCAGGATTTGATTTCAGGAGAGCTAGATTGGCAACGCTATCTCCAACCGTCGTCTGTCTCATCAGAGCTGCTGGCAATTCTCAATCGAATGGTGCGAAGTCGGGTCGGCGATCGCTACCAGCAAGCATCAGAGGTTTTGACCGACCTTCAGGCATTGCCCGCAGCCCAACGTTTTAGGCAGAAAGGGACGAGTCAGCGCTCATGGGTGCAACAGATGGTTTTGCCTGCCAGCACAATGTTGTTAATCGGAGCGATCGCTTCGCAGGCTTTTAAAGGGACAATGGGAGGATGGTTTTCTGATTATGGTCAGCAAGCTAAATCTGCCCTTACTCAACTGGAACAGAGGTTTCTTCCCCAGTCTGATGGGCATTTAACAATGCTGCGAGAAATGTCGATTAAATCGGGGGTCGAGCGGGTGCTGATTGCCCCCAACAATCAAGTCATGGTGACTGCCGGAGCCGATCATGTCTTACGCCTGTGGTCGTTGCCCAGTGGGAGGCGCATCAAAACTCTGGTGGGATATAAAGCACCCGTGACGACGTTAGCCATTAGCCAAAACAGCAAATTGTTGGTCAGTGGTCGCGAAGATGGCACTCTCCAACTTTGGGATGCAGCTTCAGGAAAATTTCTTAAAACCTTTAAAGGACATCAAAAGTCTGTAACCGCGATCGCAATTAGTCCGGATCTACAAACATTGGTCAGTAGTAGTAGTAAAGATAGAACCTTGCGCCAATGGAATTTAAAAACTGGCGCACTGCTGCAAACTCTAAACCTCCCGCAAGCAGACGTGACTGCTATCACCTACGGCGCGACTTCTAACACTCTGATCACTGCCAGTCGCGGTTTCTGCAAAGCTGCACCTTGTGCTAATCGTCAGCTTCAAGTCTGGGATCTCCGCACTGGGAAGATTCATCGAACGTTTTCAGGGCATACCGACACGATCGTTGGCTTACAACTGGTCAATGATCACACGCTGATTAGCTTCGGCAAAGACCGAGGGCTGATGTGGGATCTCAACCGCGAAGCTTTAGTCCAGGTTTTGCCAGAGGCCTCTGCTAATCCTATTCTAATTTCCAGGTGCAATCGCAATATTATGACCGTTCATAGCAACGGCAGCATTCGCACTTGGATTCCTCAATCTGGAAATTTAGTGATGCGAGAGACAGGAACACTAGAGCATCCAGCGAATGTTGCATTTAGTCCAGATCATGACTATTTAGTGACTTGGAATGCAAATAAACGGGTGAGTTTTTGGCAAATCAATCACGAAGCGATTCATTAATCAATTTACTAACGGCTACTGTTTTCACGGGGTTGTTTATCGATAAATTTTGATCTGATTTTGCATTTTCGTCGTGTCTAACTGACGTGACGCTAACCGTTCCGAAAAGAGGTAACACCTATGCTGAATCAAGTTTCCGAGAAGACCATGCATCGCGTTCGCTGGTTACTCACCATTGGATGGCTATTGTTAATTGCGTCGCTTTTTTATGATCCCATCACCACCGCGTGGACTCAACCCAACAATCTAAGCAGTCCCTTTCACGTTAATCTTAGTCAGTGCGTCAAGGTTCGAGAGCGGTGTCTGCCCCAGTCAGCCTTTTCAATGAGTGCTTTGATCTGGTGGGCAATGGTGGTGCCCACTGGGATTTTTGTTCTATTGGTGCTTGGACATGAATTTTGGCGACGGATTTGTCCCCTCTCATTTTTGTCACAGATTCCGCGCGCGTTGGGAATTCAGCGACGGCGAAAGGTGGTCGATCGGGTCACGGGTGAAGTTCGGCGAGAAGTGGTGACGATCGGCGAAAACTCTTGGCTAGGACGCAATCATCTCTATGTTCAGTTTGGGCTATTTGTGCTGGGGTTAGGACTTCGCATTTTATATGTCAACTCCGATCGGTTTGCCTTGGGAATTTTTCTGATTGCAACGATTTTCTGTGCAATGCTGATCGGCTATCTATATGCAGGCAAAAGCTGGTGTCAATATTTTTGCCCGATGGCACCTGTGCAAATGGTTTATACGGGGCCGCGATCGCTGTTGGGCAGTCAAAATTATCTCAAACCCAGGGCAACGATTACTCAGTCAATGTGTCGTACCACCGACTCAAAAACGGGTCAAGAACAAAGCGCCTGTGTCGGATGTAAAGCGGCTTGCATCGACATTGATGCCGAAAAAACCTACTGGACAGATTTTACTAAACCAGGTCGGCGGCTCGTTCAATATGGGTATCTAGGCATGGTGATTGCTTTTTACCTATACTATTTTCTCTACGCAGGCAATTGGGATTATTATTTTACAGGTGCATGGACTCACGAACGAGATCAAGTTGCCAATGCATTCGACACAGGTTTTTATCTTTATAACCACGCCATTCCGATTCCAAAAGCGTTCGCAGTTTTCATCACGTTTGCGGTTTTGATTGCGATCACTCTAACATTAGGGCTGATATTAGAAAAACTGTGTCGCAAGGTGATTGTCCGAAAAGGTCGCGCGATCTCTCAAGAGCAAGCACAACATATTGTGTTCACGCTGTTTACCGTCACTTCTTTTTGGACATTCTTTTCTTATGGGGCCCGTCCTTCGTTAAATCGCTTGCCCGATTATCCATTGTTTGCCTTTAACGCACTCATTGTTTTGGTTGGCTCTCTGTGGCTCTATCGCACTTTTCGCCGCACCCGCACTCAATATGAGCGCGAAAACATGACCACTAGTTTGCGTAAACAACTGCAAAAGCTGTCGATCGAGCCAACGCTGCTAGAAGGACGATCGCTCGATGATCTTACGCCAGATGAAATTTACACGCTGGTAAAAGTTTTGCAGGGAGTCTCTCAACAATTGCGACTGCAAACCTATACAGGTGTTGTACTCGACTTGTTGCGGCAACAAACCACGAGTGCCTCTGGCAGTTTTGAATTTTGTCGGCAACTGAGACAAGATTTGCAGCTAACTGATGCCGATCACTTTTCGACGATCGAGACGATCGCTGCCACAAATTCAGAGATTCTGTCTGGCTCTCAACCGTCAACAGAAGCCTTTCACACGGCGGTAACTCTAGCAAGAACGATCGCAAAACCATCCAAAAAATCGAACGCTTAATGACAAGCGGTAAGAATTCATGCCAATCACTGATCACCCAGGAGGTTACTCACGATGTTGATTCTAAAGTCAGTCAACTTTGAGCAACGAGAATTTCAAAATCATCAGCTTCAAGCATCCCACCCCGGACAAACAGAGTGGGTGATTGGACGCAGCACCACCTGTGATTTAGTGCTGATGAGTCCAGAGGTGAGTCGAGTTCATGGGCGAATTGTCTATCTCGACCCGACTTACTATTTTGTTGATGTGGGCAGCGCATCGGGTTCACTACTCAATGGTGAGACCATTCCCATAGACGATCCGCATCCCCTTCAACCTGGTGACTTGCTTCAGCTTGGGCAAACATTTTTACACGTTGAAGCCTTGGTAGCTCCTTTGTCTGCGGCGGCTGAAACTGCGATCGATTCTAATATGCTACCGACTCAGATCTGGGCAGGAGAAGATTTGCTCTGTCGTTGTTGTCGCATTGTTGATGAAACTCCTGACGTAAAAACCTTTTGTTTTGTTGCAGAACCGCCCGTGTTGTTTTGCTATCAACCAGGGCAGTTTGTCAATTTAGAGATTGTGGTTGATAACAAGCCAGTCATCCGCTGCTACTCGATTTCTTCGTCTCCGACCCGCCCTTATCACTTGAGCGTCACTGTTAAGCGAGTGCCCAGCCCGCCTGATCAGCCAGAATTGTCCCCCGGTCTGGTCTCTAATTGGTTGCACGATCATCTTAAAGTCGGCGATCGCGTCAAGCTGATCGGCGGCGCGATGGGGAACTTTAGCTGTTTGCCCCAAGTGCCCTCTAAACTACTGTTGATCTCAGCCGGGAGCGGCATCACGCCCATGATGTCAATGGTGCGTTGGGTGCAAGACACGCTGACAGACTGCGACATTATCTTTCTTTATAGTGCTGCTTCGCCAGAAGATATTGTGTTTCGGGCAGAGTTAGAAGCGATCGCGGCTCAAATGCCAAATCTGCGTTTAGCAATCACCGTAACTCGACCGTCTCCCAAACACGCTTGGATGGGATTGACCGGACGCATTTCTGAATCGATGCTGCCCCTAATGGCACCCGATTTTCTGGAGCGATCGGTTTACGTGTGTGGTTCAGAAGGCTTTATGCAAACGACTCGCTCTTTGTTAGAAAAGCTGGAATTTCCCATGCAAAACTACCAAGAAGAAAGCTTTGGCGGCAAGTCGTCAAGCTCACCCGTTTCAGCCCGGTCTGCATCTGAGGAGGGGCAGCTCGATGCGACGTTGATCAAAACGCTTCCGTCTGAGTTTTTGAGTGCCAGCAATGGTAAAAACTCTCGTTCAGATCCGCTGCGCTCAGCTCAATCCGCTTCCCAAAACACGGCTTCTGTGATTCACTTCACCAAATCTGATCAACGGGTTTTGGCAGACGATGGTATGTCTATTTTAGAAGCAGCAGAACAAGAAGGCGTTCAACTGCGTCATGCTTGTCGAGTTGGCGCGTGTGGGGCGTGTAAGGTGAGCGTTCAGAAGGGAGAAGTTCGCTATCAGACTTCTCCAACCGCATTGACGATCGCGGATCAGAAAGCGGGTTATGTGCTGACGTGCGTTGCTTATCCGGTCGGTTCTCTAGAGATCGATGCTTAGGATTGTGGATTGAATGGTGTGTTACTGCAAGGATAGTGGACACGGCAGTGCCATGTCCCTACGAGGTGGGATTTTTGGGGGCTTGGCGGAGCGATTCGCTGACCCCTCTTCCCAACAACACAAACAAAACTAGCGTTCCTTGAATCACACCCGCGAGAGAAGATTCTAAATTCAAATCTAACGGCAACTGTAGACTGCCAATATTCAAAGCGCTAAAGAAAAATGCAACGGGAAGAATAAACCAAGCATTCAGCCCTACCAACATGGCGACTAATAGCGCGAGATAACCTAACCCACTAGAAATATTAGGAATCAGACGATGAAAAACCGCCAGCACTTGTAACGCTCCGGCAACACCAGCAAACCCACCACAGATCGCAAACGCACTCAGCAATTGACGAATTGAAGGAATGCCTAATGTATAGGAAGCGCGAAGATTCTGCCCAACGGCTCGTAGACGCAAACCAAAATAGGTGCCTTGCAAAGTAATTAGCGTGATGGCAACGGCAACGATCGCAATCAGCAACGCGATCGGGCTGGCATCAGTATCACCAAACGTCGGCAACCACAACGCTTCTGAAAACGGCTCAGTGCCGCTCATTGAGGCAACGCCTTCACGCTTCCAAGGGCCAAAAATTAAGTAGAGGGCTAACCCATCGGCGACAAAGTTAAGACCTAAGCCTGCAAAAATTTCGTTAATGCGGCCATAAACGTTGAGTGCACCCGTGAGTAACCCCCACAAAACGCCCCCAACACCGCCCATGAGAATTGCTAACAAAATCACCAACGCTGGAGAGAGCGCATTTTGAGTCAGTTGAATTGCAAACGTGGAAACGATCGCTCCAAACGCAATCTGTCCTTCAATGCCTAGATTATATAATCCTGCTGTGAATGTAAATAACAATCCACTCGCACACAGCAAAAGAGGCGCAAGAGTTGCGATTACTCTCGCAAATTGTCCCACTGTGCCAAAAGAACCCGACCACATCGCAGCGATCACTTCAATGGGAGACGCGCCCACCACTAAAATGATTGTTGTGATGAACAGTAACGCCAGCGCGATCGCAGCCAGTTGATAATAAAGAGTTTTTTGGGTCATGAAATTGCTAATGGCTCCATCGTATCGCTTAACCTGCCGCCGATTAGTTCTCCTAAGCGATCGACAGTGAGATCCGCAACAGCGATCGGGCGAGAGGCTTGACCGCCACTAAAAACAATGACGCGATCGCTATAGCGCATAATTTCATCTAAATCGGAGGACATAAACAAAATCGTCGTTCCGGTTTGACATCGAGCAATCAATTGTTGCCACACCCACAACACTGATTCGATATCTAAACCACGAGTTGGATGCTCCATTAACAACAGATTTAATGGCACTGGCAGCAATGCTAATTGAGTGCGCTGTTGATTGCCGCCCGATAATCGTTCTACAGGTGTGTTGGGCTTACCGCGAATGTTGAAGATCGCGATCGCCTGCACCGTCTGCTTTAAAGTTTCTTTCCAATCGACAAAAAAACTTCGAGCAGGAGTCCGTAGGGCAACGTGTTCGTGAATTGACAATCCGCTTACCAATCCCTCCTTTAAACGATCAGCGGGTAGATATCCAATCCCACGATCGAGATATTCCTGGTAGGGTTTGTGCGTCATCTCCATACCATTGATCACCATCTGACCTGAAGCAGAGTGCAGCAACCCCGCGCAGAGTAATAGCAATAATTCTTGTCCGCTGCCTTCGAGTCCAGCGAGTCCGATAACTTCGCCTTTATAGACGGTAAGATCGCCGAGGTGAAGAGACAGTCGATCGGTGTCAACGCGAATCTTTTCGAGTTGCAGTGCCGCTTCGGATTGGCGAGTTTGGGGCTTGAGTGGGAGGGCTAATTCGCGACCAAACATCATCTCGATCAGCACCGCATCAGGGCAAGGAATCTCAGCCCGACCTATGACTTTACCGTGACGAAGAACAGTGACGCGATCGCATAATTCTTCGACATCTTCGAGTTTATGGGAGACAAAAATAATTGATTTGCCCTGGGCTGCTAGTTGCTTAACTGCTTCAAACAGGGCAGTCTTTTGAGAAGCAGAAATTCCGGTTGTGGGTTCGTCTAAAATCAGGGTGCTGACACCTAGCGACAATAAGCGCAGAAGTTCTAACTGCTGACGTTCGCCAACCGTGAGATTGTTGACGGTTTCGTAGCCGTTGAGATTGAAATTAAAATGAGCCGCTAACTGCTGTAATTGACGGAGCGATCGCCCCCGATCAATAAATCCTGTCCCAGTTTTGCCTACCATAAAATTGTCTAACACCGACAATGGCGGAAAGTCTAGCGGATCTTGGTGCAGCATTCCGATGCCAGCAGCGATCGCGTTAGCAGGCGTTTTAATTTCAACCGATTTTTCGTCTAGCAAGACTGCTCCAGAATCTCGGCTGATAAACCCACTCAGCACTTTAACGAGTGTGCTTTTTCCGGCTCCATTTTCGCCTAACAATCCATGAATTGTGCCTGCTTCAACGAGCAACGAAACCTGATCATTTGCTTGAACACTGCCAAACCGTTTTGAAATATTCTGAAGTTCGACTCTCATCAGTTGTCATCTATGATTGGCTTGGGCTCGTATAGCAATCCTAAGTGAACGTCAGTTCGACGAGTTTTTTCGCTTCGTTATCAGCGGCTTCTGCCCCCTAAATCCCCCATTCTGAGGGACTTTGAAACCGGAATTTTGGCTTGAAGTCCCCCAACTTTGGGGGATTTAGGGGGCTTCCCGAATTCACACTGCCTTCGGCTCAACAAAGCTGTTCGGAGCGAACTATTTCTGTCGAACTGACGTTAAGTGAATTGTGGGATGGGCATCTTGCCCGTACATGCTGGAAGCCTGTCCCACTCTTACAACTGAAATAGAATTGCTATAGATTAAAATATTGGTTACTTGCAATCCTAATGGGCACGGCGGTGCCATGCCCCTACGTCTTATTTGCTTGATCCTTCCATTCCTGCTAACAATTGTGGCAAATACCAAATTTGTTGATCGGTTGCGGTTTCTCCTGCTTTTAAGAACGGCGTTCCGTCTTGGAAGTTTAACGGGCCTTTAAAGGGATTAATGCTGCCATCTCCTAAGCCTTTGATAAACTCATCCAAAAACTTTTTATTATCGCCCAGTGCGGTTCCAGGATTGAAACCAACCATTGACGTTTCAGGATTGTTGATATCTTTCCAATCGGGTGCAAGCCAGGTAAACTCGCTGGTATAGTTGCCCGCGATCGCTTTTTTAATCGAGTTCGCATAAGGAAACGACCAGTTGTAATAAGGCACTCCCAGACAAATATCAGGTGCCAGATTGCAGCCAGAGGCTAAGTCATAGTGAACAAATTTGACTTTTTTTCCAGCTTCCGCCGCTTTTTTGCCCTGCACGGCGGCTTCGGGTGTGTCAATCCCCGACATAACGACATCATAGCCACCGTTATAATAGTCATCTGCGACTTTGGTCGGGTCTAAAGTCTTACCGGGAATGTTGAACCAAAACCCAATCCAAGTGACTTTGAAGTTGAGGTTTTCTGCCTTTTTTTTGCGGTAGGTCTCCCAACAATATTTTGCCCCCAGGTAGGCAGATGACGAATAGCGGCGCGTTTCATCGTTAATTAGGGGGCCGAGATAGCCGATTTTTCCGGTTTCGGTTCCCAAGGCGGCAGCACAGCCCGCGATCATTTTGCCATACTCCATCCGCCCCATGATGTTGCCCAGGTTTGGCTGATTTTTGAAGTTTTTCCCTTCCTTCCAGGCATAGTCACCAGAGGCGTGAATCACTGTCACATCGGGGTGTTTTTTTGCGGTTGCCAGCGCATCATCTTTAAAATCGTCAGAGTTAAAAATCACAAACTTGGCACCTTTGCTGATCAGATCATCGGCAACTTGAGAGCCTTTAACATTGGGACGATCGGCAACGTTGACTTTATCGACATACTCCAACTTTGTGCCGGGAATGGTCTTTAAAGCAGTCTGAATGCCTTCAAATTGTGCCTGATTCCAGCCGCCGTCTTGTTTGGGCCCGACTAGCACCATGCCAACCGTAAAGTCTTTCCCGGCGGCGGGCGATTCTGGAGATGCCCCTGTGGGTGAAGTGGGTGAATTAGCACTGGGGCTGCCGCATGATCCTAGCAGCGCTCCGAAAACCGCAATCAGGCTTAAGGATTTTAGAGTGGAGTGATTGATCGTCTTAACTAGCAAACCATTCAATCTCATAGGGGGCGCTTTAAACACAAACTTAGTTCCACTTAACGCGATCGCTCTGGTCGAGAATGTATCAAAGCGAACCACTTTTTATTTGATCGCGCCTCGCACCAAAATTACCGTACAGTCACACTGCCGTGCAATCTCTTCTGGAATATTCCCTTTGATCACCTGTTGCAGCAGTCCCTCTCGCGTTGCGCCAAGCACAATCACATCACACTGATCTTTTTGAGCCAGATCCACCACGGCTTCAGACACCGAGTTGGCACAAACCGATCGCAACACCACGGGGCACCGCAGACGATTACTCAAAAACACCATCGCATCCTTTAAGGCTTCGATATCAGTTCGCGATCGCTCAGGCTGATGCACCTGACACAAAAATACTTCTGGCTGTTTTGTTAAACGCGCAAAAGCAGGCAAAAGCTGAATTGCCTTACGAGAATTGGGTCCGCCTGCGGTGGGGATCAGCCAGCGATCGAGCTTAGGATGTGCAGGCGCTGAGTTGGGATTTTTGATCAACACCACATCACAACTCGCTTGCCGGATGATGGTATCGACTACACTGCCAAACACTCGCCCCGGTGTCACCGTACTGCCCTTCCAGCCCATGAGCAGCAGGTCAATGTGGCGGTCTTTAACCGCTTCTAAAATGGCGTGAGCCACATCGTGAGTCACTCGCACCTGAGTATGCACAGGAATTTGCCACTCTTCGCCCAATCGAGCGGCGCGTTTTAAAAGACGACGGCTGATCGTAGTCGAAACTGGCGTTTCAGCCGGATCTTGGTGTCGAGCGATCGGAATCACTTGTAGACATTCCAACTCATAGTGACGCTCACGGGCGATCGCGGCTGCCATTTGCAGCAGAGACTCGGCGGTTTGAGGGTTAGAAATCGGCACGAGCAACCGTCCTTTTCCGACCGCAGGCGCACGGGTTTGATAAACCACATAAGACGGATCTGGTTGTATACCCACTTGCTTAACTTCACCACTGAGCTGATCTGACTCAGCGCGAATAATGTCAGCGCGGGTGATAATGCCCAGCAATTTACGCCGTTCGAGCACGGGTAGACGACTGACTTTAAATCGGTTGAGCAGATAGAGAACCTGAGAGAGCGGAGCCGTCGGGCTAACCGTGACTGGATTGGGAGTCATAATCAGATTTAGAAATAAATCTCCCGCCAGATCGCGCTCGTGAATTCTCGTTAAATCGCTTTGGGTGACAATGCCAACTAACTTGCCATCATCGACTACTGGAAAGCCGCGATGGTGCGATCGTGAAAATGCCTGAATCGCTTCATCTAATCTCATCTGACTTGAAACAGTTTCGACATGACGCTGCATAATATCGGCAGCAGTTAACCCCGCGAGACGGGTATCGATCGCCGTTTCTGGCTTGAGGTGAATGCCATTCGATGCCAACAAATGTTTATAAATTGATCCACCGTAGATGCTTTCAGCGACCAGATAGGCGGTCACTGAGCCGATCATCAAAGGCAACACCAGATTAAAGTTAGTGGTCATCTCAAAGACAATGACGATCGCCGTAATCGGGCCTCTGGTGACTGCACTAAAAAAGGCTCCCATGCCTGCCAGGGCTGAGGTGGTAATCAGTCCTTCACCAAACTCAACGCCTAACGGAATGCCCATTAACTGCAAATGCTGGGCGGCTGTGCTGACGAGATAGCCCAGCGCAGACCCCAAAATCAGTGAGGGTGCAAACAATCCTCCGGGGGCACCTGACCCAGACGCGATCAAAGTCAGAATGAATTTGGTGACAAAAATGAGCGCGGTGATTTTCCAGCCCAGCGCACTGGTGAGCCAAACCTCTTGCAGACTTGCGGTGTCGCGCAAAACCGCCGGGAGAAAGGCGACTGCCAACCCTGATATCAATCCTGCAAAGCCGATTCGCCAGGGTAAGCCGACCTTTAAAGAGCGACGATTAAACGCCAGGCTCAAGAGTACGCCTCGATTAAATAGGGCACCGAACAATCCCGCTAAAATTCCTAGTGCGATAAATAAAGGAATCTCAGCGATCGAGAAGCTCGTATACAGTCCCGTCATATTCACGTTGAGTCCGCCACCGCCTAAAAGCCGAGACACGACGGCACCTATAAAGGATGCGAGGATGGCGGTTCCCAAAGTTAGCCCCGACACGTCTTGCAAGAGCTCTTCGACAACAAACAAGACTCCAGCAATCGGGGCATTAAACCCGGCAGCAAGCCCGGCGGCAGCACCCGCAGCGATAAGCTGGCGGCGGTGTTCTGGCGACGTGGGCACCCAAGCGCTGAGTTGAGCGGCGATCGCGGCTCCGATTTGCACAGTCGGGCCTTGCCGTCCCAATGTCAGGCCCGATCCCAGGGAGAGCAGTGTGCTGAAAAGTTTGACGATCGCCACTCGTGCATTCAGCGCGATCGAGACGTGCCCCAGCGCTGCTTTCACTTGCGGAATGCCGCTTCCGGTCGCTTCGGGGGCGGCTCGTTCAATTAGCAACCCTGCCAAAAATCCTCCCACCAATCCCACAATGGGCAACACGACCCAGACCGGATATTGATGGGCCAGATCTAAGCGCCAACCTGCGATCGCGGCGGCTCCTTGCTTCAGAGAGACGGCAGCTAAACCAGAAATTAAACCAATTAAACACGCCTCAAAGATGGCGAGTTGATTAGGCTGGAGCAATCGAGGCAGACGCTTGAGAAAGGCAGTTTGCCACATAAAAATCAGGGTTGGCAGAGCGAGTAGAGACTATCATTATCTTGCCCAATCGTGGCATTAGACGACTTACGATCGCTTCGTCATGAGCGATCGCCATCAGAGTTATGCTATAGCAATCCTAAGTGAATGGTGGAATGGGCATCTTGCCCGTCCAGGCTAGAAGCTTGTCCCACGCTTACAACTGAACTAGGATTGCTATATTTGTGCACAAGCTGCTCGATTTGGAATGGCTCGAACTGGCTATACTCTACCCGTTTTTGCAGTTGCGTCAGCAAAGGCGGCATTAATTTGTTTGCTAGATCGGTCAAATCAGGACGATCGATTGAGTCCGATCGCGATCGATATTCTGCCTGGAAGCGCTGACATTCCGATCCAACAAGTTGCCCCGTTAGATGAGACTAGTGCCCTAGCTGTCACACTAAGCGAACCGGGCGACAATCTTGATTTGACTCGCAATACGCCGATTTGGGCATGGGTGAAATTGTCACAGCGCCAGTCTCACCCATTAGTTTTAGAAGCAGGTGAAGGACTTGGACGCACCACCACAGGCGAAGCCGCGATTTATCGCTATGCTCGGCAATTATTTGATGCCAATCTGCTACCGCTGATTCCTGCCGATCGCACACTCACTGTACGGATTATTTTGCCTGAAGGTCGTCAACTGGCTCGACGCACTTCTAACGAAGCGTTTGGCATTTTAGAAGGCTTATCGCTGTTGGGAACGAGCGGCATCTCTAAGCCACTATCAGCCGCCGATCATCTCGAAGAATTTCGGGCGATCTTGCAGCAGAAAGTCGGTGAGTCACCTAATTTGGTGTTTTGCATTGGCAGCAATGGTCAGCAAGTTGCTCAACGTTTAAACATTCCCGATCGGGCGATCGTGCCGACCGGAAACTGGCTCGGTGCGATGCTTGTCGAAGCTGGGTTACACCAAGCACAATCGGTTTTGCTGTTGGGATATCAAGGCAAATTAGTCAAGTTAGCGGGCGGAATTTTTAACACCTCTAGTCACTTGGCAGACGCAAAACTAGAAATTATTAGCGCTGCTGTCATCCGATCGGGCGGGAGTTTAGCGGCGGCCGAAGTGGTTCTCAATGCGAAGACTGCTGATGAGGCTCATCAGCAACTAAGCAAACTGGGGTTAACTAACTCAGTGTTTTCTTACTTAGCAGAATTAATTAGCCAGAAAGCAACGCAGTATGTCAAAAAATATGCAGATGCTTCGCTGAAAGTGGGCACGTTTTTGTTCGATCGCAAGGGACAACAAGTGAGTCAAGACACGATCGCTCAAGAATTGATTGACGCGATCGTGATTCCTCGTCCTTAGAAATTCTGGCATTGTGGGTAGGGGCAATCCCCCCGTGGTTGCCCTCCGTCAGGGGTAGGCACGGAGGCGCTATCCCTACAGCCATTTCATCCTCTTCTACAATGCTGAATTTCTCTACAAACATCGTTCTGTGGGTAGAAAGCTAACTCTCGAATCTACTCCAAATGTGGGCTGAGTCGTCTCACTTACGGAGGAAGAAAAAAGTCTTTGGCTAGATTAATGTTCTATCTGGATAGATTTTAAGGAGATTTCAAATGAATCGCATTACACAATGGTTTCGCACAGTTAGATTTCGTTCGATCGTTACCCTTGCTTTGGCGGTGTTAACATTCTTGTCAATTCCTGCGTTTTATTCAAGTCAACTGTCAGCACAAGCAGGCTCTATGATGGGTAAGACTTCTGATAAAGGCATGGTTCAAAAGGTTCAGCAAGATGCTGAAGATTTAGGTGATAGCCCCGATCGTCCGATTGGTCAAACGGGGCTGAAGAATATTAAAAATCTGGGAGAAAACATTAAAGAAACCGTCGATCTTAACGTTAGACAAAAGGGTGCAATCTACAACCCCAAAGAGTCGGACAAACTAGGAGCGCTCAAAGAAGCTCAAGAGGAAAGCGAGAGAGCCGCGAAATAGGGCATCGTGTAGGGACGTTTCATGAAGCGTCCCTACAAGCCATCAGTTTAGCCCCAATTCTAAACGGGCACTTTTATAAACAGCGTGGTGTCAGCGGTTTGGGCACTTACACCGGGTACAACTTCACCGCGCAAATTGTAGCCCGTCACTTTATAAGTGTAGGTAAACGCTCCGCTATCAGGCTGCACTAGTGAGACAATTCGTTCGGCGGCTTGACTGGGCGTGAAGATTGTAGACTCTCGATCGCCCTCTTCTCCCGTTCCAATTAAATCGACTTTGATAGCGGCGAGTCATGCTTAAGTCATGTCTTGACCGAGCAATTTAACTTTGATTCGATGCGTAGTTCCTGCTCCATCAGAGATCAGCACAACTGGATTATCAGTGACGATCGGTTCGGATTGATAAACCGATCTATCTAATCGAACAACAGTGACTTCGTAAGTGTAGTTTTCAGGATTTTCGGCGAGGGTAGGAATGTCGAGCGATCGCCGCTTCATCGTGTCGGGCGTGTCGGGTGAGAACAACTCTCGGAAGCGGCGAGTATAACCTGTTGTTGGCTCGTGATAGGTCAACTCTACAACGGCTTCAACTAGGTTGTTGGGATCGAGAAGCGGCACAAATCGAGTATTCAATTTACCTCTAAACGGTTCGTTGACGACCAAAACTGGGTCTTGTGAAGTCTGCCAATCAGTGGTGACTTGCAGGTTATCTTGCAGAAAATAAGTCACGCGATATTGATAAGTCCGCAAGTTGGGATCTGAGAGGCGTAACTTCCAATGTTTACTGGCATCTCCCGGTTTGAGAATAAATGTTTTCACCGTCTTGAAATCATTCGCAGCATCGTCATAAATCAATTCCAGTTGGGCTTGACTAATCTGTCCGCTATCGAGTTCACCGAAGGCAATTTCTAAATCAAACAGTCCGATTTCGCTGAGAGGATCGATCGTCAATTGTCGCGATCGAGTCGAGATCCAGTCAGACTGATAATGGGCTTCTTTGCCGACCCAAGGCGCATCAGGCTTAAAGTGAATGTCTAACTGATAGCGATAATCGAGACTTTTTTTGTCATTCAGCCAAGTGGTGAACGTCTTAGGTGTGAGATTATCGGGACGAAACACGACACCATCAACGTGCATCGGGTCTTGATTGGGCTTGCGCTTGTCAGGATATTCGAGATTGACAGCGATCGCGTTGATGCCAGATGCGTTTAAGTCACCGCCGATCGAAACCGTTGCCACTAATCGCTTAAAGAAATCGTCGTCTAAATTGATTTCTTTGATAGCGCGATCGAGGTTGAGTCCTTCGACGATCGTCGAGAATAATCCCTGTGGTGCGGCTTGTCTGGCAACGGCTGCCTGCATTGCATATTCAAAGGTGCGCGTCTTCAATTCCTCCTGGTGACAATATTTCAGCGAGAATCCGACTTGAAAGGGCGAGAGAGAATTTGCGCCTCCTCGATTTGCGCCTCCCGTTCCCCCTGTTGTCCCTGGATTGGTTCCAGCAAACGTACTTTGAGCACCTTCTTGCATGGTGGTTGCACCCGGCGCGGCATTGCTCGGCTGAGTCGTTGGAGTGCCCATCACAGGCTGACATGACCCGGTTTGCGTCTGTCCTAGCTGACCTAAAAAGCCTTGTAGCTGTCCGAGTAAGCCACCGCCCGATGATTGAGTCATAAAACTCGGCGGCTGAAGGGCAGTTTTAAAGAAATCTTTGAGCAACTCAGTCTTAAACCAATTAAACGCTTCATCGGCTTGTTTTTTAATGTCAGCGTCATCCGTGAAGTTAATCACTTCAACTTTAACTGCGCCATCGTCTCGAAGCTTTTGGAACGCGATATCGATTTCTGCGGCAAGAGAAACGACTTGAATTTGTCCACGAGCCGCTAATGAGATTTCTAAGTGATCGTAAATGCGTTTATATTCAGCCGTGATTCGCACGTTAAATGCAGGTCGAAGTCCTAAATACTCAAGATCGTAAATCACCCCGATCGGACTAATGCCTGCTTTTAACGCCTCTTCAAATAGAGTTGCAGCTTCTTGACCTAACACAACTGAGAACGTGGCGCGATTGTCTCCGATTAAAGAAGGTTTTGTTGTTCCATACACTTCTTCAAAGAATTTGAATCCTTTAGGCTCGTCTGCGGCGGCATTCGGAGCATCGGCAGCATCTTTGCTAATCGACAATCGCACCGATCCTTTGCGAAACTGAACCGGAGCTAACTTAACGTCTCCATCGGCAAATCGGGATAATTCTTGTTTGACTTCGTTAAGCTGATCCTCATCAACACCTAAGTCAACTGTGAAGGCTAAAAATCCTCCGCCTAGCGATTCTTTTGTCTCTGGATCGAAGTTGGGATTGTCGGTGATATCGCGTTTGTATTTGAGATAAACAAATTCTGGAACTCCATCATTTCGCGCCAATCGAGGACGCTCTGACACGTAATAAAACAGACTTTGATCCTGGTGATCGCGATAAATCACCAACCCTTTGATCAGTCCGATCGGGGAATCGAGATATAGCATGGCAATTTTTCCTGTGATTTAAAGAATGGCGACATCGGGAACCCAATAGCCTTTGATCCAGGTCAGCAGGTCTGACTCAGCGATCGACTCTAAAGCGGCTGACGGATCGTCATAGCGACGGGGCGGATTGGTGGCAGTGGTGCCGATCGCCGCCGGGGGGTGAGAGCCAGGATACTGAGGATTTTTGAAGAAGATTCGCCCGTTGTCACGACGCACGGCTAAGACAGCATGACCAAAGTTGTAAGGCTGACTCCAAAACATGGCCAAAATCATCTGCTGTTGCTTGGCAGGAAGAGTGCTGAGAAAATCGGTGTGAATTCCCGGTTGAGCGGCTTGCTCGTCAGCTTGAGACGTGAGCGGAATGTAGTGTTTGGTGAAATTGACGTTAAAAATTCCGTCTAGAGCGCGTTTGGTTTCATCTGCCGCTAATCCGTGATTCACGCTGGCTTGAAACACGGTGTTAATGCCATTTGCCGCATTTGCTGCCGCACTCGGATCGTAAGCCGGAAACGCGCCTCCTCTGGCGTATTTCAAAATCGTGGATTGAAACGCCAATTCTGCATAAGTGCGAACGATAAACGGCTGACCCGCAGGATTAGGATAGCGGAACAGTTGAAAGATTCCGGGTGGAATAGAGATGCTGGAACCGTTTGCTAGTTGGGTCGCGCCTGTAGGGCTGAGTAAGCCCAGTTGTAGCCGCACATATTCAGACGGATTCACTGTAATCAACAACGTCTGAATCGAGGTCGGTGAACACGTATTGGCTGAACCCTGATTAATCTGTCCATTAGGATCAAGGATTTCGGTAATCACATTATCCAGCAATTGTTCTTTGCTCGTTAGCGTGACAAAATCTGGATGCGGATTGATATCCAGTAGTGATAATAAATTTTCAACCAGCGTTTTGCCGCCTCTCAAATCCTGTTTCAGAATAATCGTCGTAGTGATGTTGCTCCCAATCGCCGTTTGTCGATCGAGCAGTTGCGCCAACCGAGGTCGCGCCGTTGCGCCTGCAAATAGCCAGAGTTTGAGAATCTTTCCACGAATGTTAACATCCGCGATCGATTGGAAATTAGGATGCGCGAAGATTGCGGCGAGCGATCCGCGATTAGGATCATTGAGCGGCAGCGCTTTCCAAAACATTAGCAGCACTGATTTCCACAAGTTGGGAAACAGCGCAATACCGCCCATCGCCTCAACTGCTGCCATATCGGGCACAACCTGGGCAACTGCATCGCCGCTGATCGTCAAAATCGAGATCCGAGACTGAAGCCACGTCGGAACGCTAGAGAGATTTTGCAGCGTGGCATCGGTGGGATACAACACTGCCTGACTGCCACCTGGAGGCGTGACTCGCACTCGATAATAAATGCTGCGAACAAACGTGGTTGTTGAAGGCGATCGCAGCGTCTTAAACGTTTCTTCGACATAAGCATCCCACAAGTTTTGGGGCATCACCCAAGTAGCGCGTCCACCTGTGAGTTGAATGCGTTGAGCCGGGACATTTAGCGTCATGGTCGCACCGTTATCTTTGATCAACGTGGCGTTAAAATTAATGTTCGTGCTGTAATAGCGCAGCGCTTCAGAGGCGGGATAGGAAGCGGGAGCCATGAGCGCGGCAGGATCCCAAGCGAGTTCGATCACTGCGTCGCCATTTTCGTCAGACGTGACTTCTAAAACGGGCGGTTCGCCTCCTCCGGGTAAACTGCCTAAAAACGATCGGATACGTGCCCAAGTCATAAAATTATCTCCTGTGATTAAAGGGTCGGAACGGATAGATAAAACTCCAAATCGATCGCGCGATCGCCGCATAATTCGACTTCAACGGCGCGCCCGATGCGAGTAGAGTGGTTAAAACGGGCAGAGTCGAGCAGTTTGTAGAGCGCCTCACCAAAACGGCTGTCTCCGCCCATCTGACCTACGATCGCTGCCATGCGCTGATGTTTGCGAGACGCTTCGGGAAATCTTGCCCATAGAGTTGTGCCGAGTTTGAGATGAGGATCTGATGCGTCTAGATTGCAAGAGAGGCTCCAAGGCCCTGAGCGGGGCAGAATCGATCGTCCGAAGAGGTCTTGCAGAAGCTGAATTGCATCGAGTGAGGCGGCGCACTGGCAGGCAGCGATCGCCTCGGCGGGTGAGGTGGCTCGATCGAGTTGCCAAGTCACCCAATGAGAATCTGAGGAATTTGATTCATAGCTGGTTTGAAAAATTCGTCCTTTGAGACCCAAAATGGCGTGATAGTGATGAAATTGAGCGAGACGATCGGCAGATTTAGCAAACGCTAATGTGTGTTCCCAGGCGGCGGTTTGATTACGAAAAAAGGTATCGGTAATTGAATGAGCCGTCATGCCATTGGGCAAATAGTGAGTTCCGATCCAGCGAGGGAAATTGGAGTCAGGGGTTGCAGTTGGGGATTGACGAAAGACTCGTAAACTTCGCTGCTGAGTGGCTTTGACGGATAGCAATAATGGATTTCCAGCATCAATGCAGGTACGTTGTGATAAGTGATTGATTTGCGTTGTGTCCAGCGTTGTGATCACCGATCGCGCACGAGATCCTAATCCTGCTAAGAGTGCTGCACGGAAGAGTAAATCGAGTGGCTCGATCGCACCATTCATTTCTGGGGTCGATAGTGTTAATAAACTGACCATTGTTACCAATTCCGACATTGCTGAATAGAGGAACAATTTGGGTAGGGACAATCCCCCCGTGGTTGCCCGCCGTCAGGGGTAGGCACGGGGGCGCTACCCCTACAGCCATTTCTCAATGTGCCTTCTACTTAGGTGGAATCGAGGAAATCACGAGAAACGTGTCTCTCGAAGAAATCGGGCCTACCTTGCGTTCAAAGCCTGTTTTCATCACGTAAATCACCTCATATTGGTAATCTCGTAAGTTCGCTTTCTTTAACGGCACACGCCACACTTCGCCCTTCCCAGGCTGTGTAAATTGCATTTGTGTTTCCGTTGTATAGTTATTCCCTGAATCTTTGTATTTAAGATTCAGTTTGATCATCTCCAGTCCTCTACTAGACAGAGGAATTCCGATTAATTCCGGTTGCACTTCCATCAACTGAGTATAAATTACGCCAACAGGTAGCGTTGTTTTTTCTTCCTGAATCCATCCTGTCTGCGTCATATTCCCATCAGTATCAATGAGCGTTTGGTTATACGAATAGCGTCGCTTATGAGGGTCAACGAGTGGAATTTTCCATTCATTTACCTTATTGAGATTCGTTGAATCTAGGATGATAGATCCACTCTCAAACACATCATTTTCGGGATCTTCGTATTTGAAATCTACGAGTAAGTTAGCGATTTTGCTACGATCGCCACCCACCAATAGCCGCACCGCCAACATCGTCGGCAACGGATCTTGCACCAAAATCATATCGCTGGCAGTTGTTTGCCAGGTGGTGTCGATTTTTTCACCATTCGATCGCAGATAGGTAAACCGATAATTCACGTCAGCCAGTGCATCACGACTGATTCGTAAGGCCAGCGGAAGCCGCAAACTTTGCTGATCCAACAGGGCAGAATCTTCGTAAACCCAGTTTGTTTTGGGATCTTTATATTGCAGATGCACATGAACTTGAGCGTAGCGATCGAAGGGAAAATTCCGTGTCAACACTGCCTCGACTTGACGTAACTGATACAAATCTGAGGGCGTAATCACCACGAGATTTCCTTCGTGATCTTGCCAACTGCTCGACAGCGATTTCTGTGCCCCTGGAATGCTCCCTGGCGCAAAAAATACCGTGTAGCGATAGCGAAATTGATGCCCCACTTCGGGATTAAACCAGGCGGCTTTCTTAACTCGATTGTTGGTTTTATCGAGCAAAAATGACCACGTTGCAGGCAAATTCTCAGGATGGTTTGCGAGAGGCAATCCGTAATAAACATCGACTGCGATCGCGCTAATACCTTCGCTGGTGAAATCGGTGTTGACTGAGATATCAAACTCGACTTCATCCCATAAAGCATCTTTGCCGTTTACAACCGTGACGACTTGATCACGAGTCAGGTTGTAGTCTTCAAAAAATAGGCTGAGATGCGCTTGAGGCGAGATTCTGCGCTCTACCGCACGAGTCACCGTGTAATCGACCTCGATCGTGCGAATCTCGCTAATATCAAGTTCTTTGCGGCTATAGCCAACCTGTGGCAAGCTTAAACGTCCGAGATCTCGCAGCGTATCTATAACTTGATCGGCAGTGGAGTTTTCATCAGGCTTATTCGGATTCACCGCTGACTTAAAGAACTTATCTAAAACCAATTGCTGAAGTTCTTTTCTGACGTTGTTAAATTCGCTTTCCATGCCTTCATCGCCAACTCCTTCTAGCGATGCAGTAATTTTGACGATCTTTTTCTCTTCCAATTCACTGATGATTTTATCGGTTTCGATCGAGAAGAAGATCAGATCGGCTGAAAACTGTTCACGAATGTAATGATAAACCTGTTCCCAGTCTGCTTCGACGTGAACATTAAAGGCGCGCTGCATTCCTACATAGGTGAGGTCATAAATTACCCCAGCAGGCATGAATCCTTCAAAGGCACCAAACAGCAGAGAGGTCGCTTCTTTGGTCAGCATGGCGCTAAAAATCGCCCGATTTTCACCATACAGAGACGGCACACCACTCGCCTCTAGAAAGGGAACCCAGCGTTCTTTTTTGGGTTCATCTTCATCCTTTGGTTTGTCTTTGTCGGGATCATCACTCGGCACTTCAGAAGTACGATCGAGAAACATTACCCGCACCGTTCCCCCTTTATAGAGCAATGGAGATAAGCGAGGCGGTTGATCGAGTTTACGATCGTCCTGAATCTTCTGTGCTACCTTTCTGAGTTTTGATTCTGACCAAGCAAGGCTGGTGTCAAATACCAGAAACCCTGCGGCGTGGTCTTCACCGGGTTCAATTTCGTCGAGGTCTGCTTTAAAGGCAATAAATCGGATTGCGGGTCGTCCTTTTTCATCAACAGCGAGATGAGGACGATCGGGATAATAATAAAACTGATAAGGGTCTTGATAATCTCCGACAACGGGAACCCCTTCATACATATAAAAGGGCGGATTGAGATATAACATGGGAACTCCTAATAGAATGGATTGACTGTAGTAATGCTAGATAGAACAGCCAGCATTACTGAACAGAGAAATGATTGGGGTAGGGGCAATCTCCCTGGGGTTGCCCGCCGTCAGGGGTAGGCACGGGGGCGCTAACCCTACAGTCCATCGGGGTTGGTTGTGTGATTAATTGGTCGCTACAAACTTGGGAATAATCAACTGTTTTTAACTCGTGGTTGTCGGCTGACCTGCAACAACTTTGCCATCCCCTTTGTAGTAAGTGATCGTAACTTGATAGTCTTTGGGCGAGTTGTCGTGAATCGGAATTCGGAACGTCTGCGGAGTAGCATCTCCAAACACGAGCGTCTCTTCGGCTTCGATGTCGTTCTGATCATCTTGATAAGCAATTGACACCTCTACCAGTGGCGTATCTGTAAAGTTGATCAGCTTGGGTGTCACGTTACAAACAATTTCTGGAACGTTAGGTTTATTAATCGTGAATGCTTCTGCATCCGTGAGTGTGTCAGTAGTGGTGATAGAACGACCATCGCTCAGATGATAAGTCAGTTGATAGCGATATTTGTTCAGCGCAGAACTCGCGATCGGGAAACTCCAACTCTGAATATCGCCATTAATAAACGTGAATGTCTCAACTTCATGGATATTTGCAACGTTATCGTCATAGTGAAGCGTGCATTCTACTACGGGCGTAACTTTGAAATCCAATAGATTTGGCAACACTTTCACATTCAGATAGGGCGTTTGCTGCACAATGATCGGAATTGCCTGATTGCCATCTGCATCAACCCATGCGCCTTCTTTAAAGGTGCCATTCTGGAAGGTCGTCAACACTTTATATTGAAACTTGCGATAGGTTTTATCTCGCAGCACGACAAGCCAGGACTTAAATTCGTCAGGCTTTTTAATTGAGAACGCTGCATCAGTGGTGTAACCGTTGGCAGCATCGTTGTAGCGCAAGCTAATCACTGACTGAACCACGCCATTCCAATTTCCGGCAGGGACTAATTGGGCACTGGTTCCGTTGGATAGGGAAGGCTGAATGCCCTCTTGAATATGGGTTAGAAGGCATAACGAATTGAGAATAATTCCAGCCATGACAACCCGACTTCCAAAATCCCTAGTTTCACTGCCGGGACAACTTTGGTTGTGAAATGAACCCGGACAAAGTTGTGAATTAACCATTGCAGGTCTAGCGTCCTTTGTAGATTGTCCCGAGTTTTTGCATACATGTTTGTTTTGCGCCGAAAGGCCGCATTTCGTCGTCTCAAAGAAGCATTTAATGCTTCTACATGATTGGCATGGATTTGGACATCTTCAATCCGAGAATCCGTCTCCGGATGCTCTGGCACAGGGGCTTGATACTTCGGTCGTTTTTGCCCTGAGCGTTTCCTCGAACCTTTATTTTTTAAGCGGACACGCCCACCATTACGCAGTCGCTTTGGCGGTCTGCCGGGTTGTCCAGTGCGAGACACTTCATGGCAAATTGCAAATAAAATATTGCCGTAGCGCCGTTCGCCATCCGTCAGTAAGGTCAAGTCTTGCGTTTGTCCAATCACCTTACACAGCAGTTGTAAAGCCTTCTCAAACAGAGTCTGATCTTTCGGTCCACAGTTTAGCTCCCACAAGAACCGACTACTGCGCTCCATCAGCACGATCGTCCAACCTTCTGACTCACTCGCGGCGGTATTATGGTGGACTTTGGTGTACAGTTCATCGCCTTCAATCACCAAGCTCAGGAACTGATGGCATACTCCGTACAAGGTTAAAGCGGGCTTCAGTTCCGATAAGCGCCACTCCCAATCAATAATGCTCTTTTTAGAGACACCCAAGATTCGCGCTGTCGCATTTAATCCTTGTCCTTCTGTTCTCGCTTTCAGCACCTCAATGATCCGGCTCAATGGCGTTCTTAAGCCAGCCATTGGAGTGGCGAAGGTATCACTAAAATAAATATCGCAACTCCGACAATGATAGATCGCGTGGGTGCCATTATTTTGAGTCGTATAGCGGGTACGAACATCAACTTCGGCACTGTCACAGCAAGGGCAGTTCTGAGAGAATAAATCCATCATAAGATCCAATTGAAGTCCAGGGTTGGCAGACTACTGAATCCCTGTAATATAGCAATATCAGGACTTGATGCCTCCTCACTCAGCGGAACCAGTGCCCTACCTTACTGACCCGCTTTAACTGAGTAGGCTCTACCTGACGATCGACTCCTACAACTTTGACCTGATCAATTTGAGCTTTCTTGATATACCGAGTTTTAACACTGGCTTGGCTGCGATCAGAGTTAACTAACTCCAGATTGTTCTCATCTACCATATCGGTAACTAGCACTTGCTTCTCAGACAGTGCCAGCGATCGACTAGATAGATCGACACGATCGCTAACAATTTGTCGCCAGGTGCGATGTCCGATCTGAGCAAAACAATCAATTTGTAGGCGTGCCTGAAAGCGATCGTCGCTCATGATTTGAAAGACGCGATCGAACTCTTCTTTGCTGTTAAGCGCCAAACGACAGCGCCGAACCTCGGCTGAGACAACTTCTAATGCTCCAACTTCGAGGGTAAGACTGGCAGAGTTTTGCGCCTGCTGCATCACAAATTGATCGGTGCGATCGGTACGTCCATCAGCATCGGTGTAGTCGTCAAACGTTGTCACCTTTAACTGATTGTTGGACAACGTAGCGGTTACGGAGGTACGCTTCCAGCCAAAATCGTAGGTGCCTTGCAAGGTTCCAGCATTGTCGTGCGCTGCGATTATGCCCCAATCACAATCGGTTGGGTGACACTTGTCAAAGCCGTGAAATGCCCAGCCAGAATCTGTTTTAGTGATGTCTAGCCGCGTCATTCCGCTCGTGTTAGGGTCAATGTTTGTCCAGGCTCCTGCCCAGCGAGCGCCCACAGGTTGTCCTTCTACAGGCAGTTGGTAAGCAATTCTCACAACGGCTTGATGATGAATTTCTTGCAGCACAGCCGTTGATTGGGGCACTTCGGGCGTAAGTTCGATCAGCAACCAGGCAAGCGCACCATTGGGGTCATCTTGCGGGCTTCGCCACTTGAGAGAGGTGGTGAATTGTTGGTTGACTTGTCTAAGTTGATAGCGGGGCAAATAATAGCGAACGGCAGGATCTGAAGAAGATTCGTAAAGCTCTCCAGCTTTTAACAACCCATCGAGTGAAACCGGAATCGGTGAATCGGTTTCTCCTTGAATGCTGCCTTTTTCTGACCCTTGACCCACCTGTTTTAGGTATTCAACCGTTTTTACATTGGCTAACTGATATCGAGGCGAATAAACCGCTAAATTTTCATCAATGATATACATTTGACGCTTCCCAAACATAGAGCACCGACGCTTCTGAATCTTTGTCAAAAAACTGTTTGTCTCTAACTACTGTTATCTAATACTGTGCGTGATTTCTGAAGAGTAGACAGTACCTCATCGGGTACTTTAGCGTTGGGATAATGCAGACTTTAAGGTGACATCAAATGATGCAACGTTGGCGAGACAGCACAAAACAGCATTGCTGAATAGAGGGATGATTTGGTAGGGGCAATCCCCCCGTGGCTGCCCTCCGCCAGGGGTAGGCACAGGGGCGCTACCCCTACAGCCATTTCATATCCTCTCGCAACGATCTTTAAACCATCCTCACAGTGATGAGGTTGTTTAAAAGTCACTAGTGGTTTAGATGCGATTGCCTTAACATAGACCTTTGGTAAGCTGCACCTATCAATAGAGAGGGTTGAGAGTTGGGTAGTCAATTAATTGAAGAACAGGCATGGAGCGCTCTTGAAAAATCGATCATTTATTTTCGAGGGCAACCGATCGGCACGATCGCGGCGCTCGACCCAGAAATTGCCGCCCTAAACTACGACCAGTGCTTTATTCGAGACTTCATCTCCTCAGCCCTGCTTTTTTTGATCAAAGGCAGACCAGAAATTGTTCGCAACTTTTTAGAAGCGACCCTGACCTTGCAGCCCAAAACAGGACAGCTAGACTGCTCGAAACCGAGTCGAGGTCTGATGCCAGCTAGTTTCAAAATTCAGTCATTTAACGGGCAAGAATATTTAAAGGCTGACTTTGGAGACCATGCGATCGGGCGAGTTGCCCCCGCCGATGCCTGTTTATGGTGGGTGATTTTATTGCGGGCTTACACGCTCTCGACTCAAGACACTGATCTAGTCGAGCGAGAAGATTTTCAAGAAGGCATTCGCTTAGTTTTAGAACTCTGCCTCGTCACCCGATTTGACATGTATCCGATGGTGCTAGTGCCTGACGCGGCGAGCATGATTGACCGACGGATGGGGCTTTATGGGCATCCCCTTGATATTCAATCGCTGTTTTTTGCGGCACTCAAAGCGAGTCTTGAGATGCTGGTTCCCAACGAGACGAATCAATTTATGATTCGGGCGGTGGAAAATCGCTTAATCCCGTTAACAAAACAAATACGAGAGAATTATTGGTTAGACCCCGATCGCCTAAATGTGATTTACCGCTTTCAGGTTGAGGAGTATGGAGAAGAGGCACTCAATCAGTTCAATATTTATTCAGACTCGATTCCGTTTTATCGGTTAGCAAACTGGTTGCCCGAAGCGGGAGGCTATTTGGCGGGCAATTTAGGCCCGTCACAGCTAGATTGTCGCTTTTTTTCACTGGGCAACTTGATGGCGATCATTGTCTCGCTGACAGACGAGCAGCAGTCTCACAAGATTTTGAACTTAATCGAGCTACGCTGGAATGATTTAGTAGGGCACATGCCGATGAAATTGTGCTACCCGGCGTTAGAAGACAGCGATTGGAGAATAGTGACCGGAGCCGACCCCAAAAATCGCCCTTGGTCTTATCACAATGGGGGAAGCTGGCCCGTCTTATTGTGGATGTTGACTGCCGCCGCCAAAAAAATGGATCGAGGAGAACTGGCACACCACGCGATCGCGGTTGCAGAACGCCGTTTAATGGAAGATCATTGGCCCGAATATTATGACGGGCCGGATGGTCGTTTGATCGGTAAAGAGGCGCGCACATGTCAAACCTGGACGATCACAGGATATTTGTTAGCCAAGGAGTTGCTTGCAAATCCTGATCACTTGAAGTTGATCACGTTTGCAGAGGAGCAGTGATCGCAGAGTAATAATAACGTCAGTTCGATGAGTTCTTTCGCTTCGTTCTTCAGGGCTTTAGCCCCCTTGAATCATCGATTCAGTTTCGCGTCTGGTAACGCTTTCCATACTTTCTCTTTGTAATCGCCCAAGTCAGACAGATCGAGAGATGGTAGCCAGTCCATAACGACACTCAGCGAGATGACCTGAATGATACTATAGACAAAAAATGAATGCTCGATCGGGTTCTTTTAACAGCCTTGTCGTAGATTAGTAATATTGATGGTTACGATCGTCAATTAAACATTGTCGGTTATTTGCAAGGTTAATGGGCACGGCAGTGCCATGCTACAATTTTTGGATAAAACCTTTGTCTCTAAACGCGATCGCGATTCCTCCAAAATCTGGCAAACCCCCAACGGGCTTAATCGTAGTTCTGCACGGTTGGGGCGCAAATGCTCAAGATGTAGCGTTTCTTTGCTCGATGTTAGAACTGTCTGATGTCCAGTTCATGGTGCCCGATGCTCCCTTTCCCCATCCCTACGGCATTGGCGGGAAGATGTGGTACGACTTGTCAGATAATTTGACCTTTGGCGGAGATATCAGCACTCAAACTGATCTAGTCACTAGCCGAAACCTGCTCACAGACTGGCTTAACTCTCTCGAAGCCAACATCGGAGTTCCTTTATCTCGGACGATGCTGGGTGGCTTTTCTCAAGGGGGCGCAATGACGCTCGATGTCGGGCTGCATCTACCATTAGCAGGATTGATGATGCTCAGTGGCTATCTGCACGGAGCCGTCTCGCCTCAAGAGGTTTCTTATCCACCGATTTTGATGGTGCATGGTAGACAAGATGCAGTGGTTCCTGTGTCGGCGGCTCGCAGTGCGCGCGATCGACTCTCAGATTTAAACGCCACGATCGTCTACGAAGAATTTGATATGGGACACGAAATCTCACCGCTAGTCCTCAGTGAAATGCAACGATTCATCCATCAGATCATCGGTTAAGAAATCATTCATCAAATGACTTGAAACTTTATAGTTCAGCATCCTCCCCAGTGCTGAAGTAAAATTTCGTGCGAAAAGATGGGTTAGTGTGGTTAAAGTTGGCTAACATGCGAGAACAGATTGAGGGAGGCGCAGATTATGACGACTTCAAATATTGAGCAGAGAGATGTCTCTAAATTGACAGAAGTTGAAGTAGCAGACTTGGCTACACGACTAGAGCAAGATGACTATGACAATGTGTTTGATGGGCTAAACGACTGGCATTTGCTGCGGGCGATCGCCTTCCAGCGCCCCATATTGGTCGAACCCTATCTCTATCTGCTAGATCTAGAATCGTTTGACGAAGCCTAGAAAACGCGCATGCAGGGAAGACGCATTTTAATCGGCGTAGGCGGCGGAATCGCTGCCTACAAAGTTTGTGCGGTTGTCTCAACGTTGGCAAAAGCGGGGGCAGAGGTGCAGGTGATTTTGACTGACTCTGCCAAAGCATTTGTGACTCCGTTGACGTTCGCTACACTCAGCCGTCATTCTGCTCACACAGACGATTCTTTTTGGCAACCGACGCACGATCGTCCGCTTCATATCGTTCTCGGTGAATGGGCGGAAGTGTTTGTGATTGCGCCGCTCACCGCTAACACGTTGGCAAAACTGACTTATGGAATGGCAGATAATCTGCTAACCAACACCGTGCTGGCTTCGATTTGCCCGGTGCTGCTTGCCCCCGCGATGAATACTGATATGTGGCAGCAGCAGAGCGTACAGCGCAATTGGCAACAGATTCAGACTGACTCGCGTTATCATGTCGCCAATCCGGGTGAGGGCGTTTTGGCGTGCGATCGAGTTGGCACCGGACGCATGGCAGAACCCGAAGAACTATTGCCCCAAATCGTTTCGCTTCTGCACACTCACGGCAAACGGGATTTAACTGGAAAACGAGTTTTAATCAGCGCCGGAGGCACACGAGAATTTCTCGATCCGGTGCGATTTATTGGCAATCCTTCGACAGGCAAAATGGGTGTGGCATTGGCTCAGGCAGCTTTGCATCGGGGAGCGATCGTCACCTTAGTTCACGCGGCGATCGAGCCTCATTTGCTGGCTCCTCTCCGCAACATTCGCACGATTTCGGTCACTAGTGCGGCAGAAATGCAGCAAGTTATGCGAGAGTGTTTTTCTGATGCTGATTGGATTGTGATGGCGGCGGCGGTGGCAGATGTCAAACCCACGACCTACAGTGCTGAGAAATTAGCCAAACGAGATTTGCCCGATCGTTTACCGCTATCTCCAGTGCCCGATATTGTTGCAGAGTTGTCAACGCTCAAACAGCCTGACCAGCGACTGATCGGGTTTGCGGCTCAATCGGGCGATATCATCACGCCAGCTTTAGAGAAGTTGCAGCGCAAAAAACTCGATGCGATTGTGGCGAATCCGATCGACCAGCCAAATAGTGGCTTTGGAGTAGATATGAATCAGGCGGTGTTTATCGATCGATCGGGTCGTCAAGTCCACATTCCGCTGGGCAGCAAATTGCAGATGGCGCATCAATTGCTAGATCTTGTGCAAGAAATTTCTTAAAACAACGTGAGTTCGACGGAGGGTAGAGCGAAAAAGGAAAGCTGAGACTTACCGGAACGGAGGGTTCGGGAACCGTTAAAGCCCTGCTCGTTTACGACGGGGATGAAGAATCGGGTTCCCGCGTAGCTTCTTACTCAGTCCCCTACGGAGGGAAACCCTCCTTCAGGTCTGAGCGCTGCTTCAGCCACAGAGATCTCCTTGTTTGGATTCGGAAGTCTGTCTATCCAATCTTCTATCAATTGAGTCATTGTCTTTTTCCGCTCCTTTGCAACATCTCTAAGCTTTTGGTGCCTAGACTCCTCAACCCGAAGATTTATACTGTTTTCATTGTTATCTATACGTTGTCTATACGATTAATGCTACCATAGACCCATGAAAACCTTGAAGTTCAAGTTGTACAATCACAAGCGGAATCGATTTCTCAAGCGCTCAATTAATGCGGCTGGAGTCATCTATAACCACTGTATTGCTCTCCACAAACGCTACTACCGAATGTGGGGCAAACACTTGAACTGTGCGAAACTTCAGGCTCACATTGCCAAACTGCGGCAGCGCAAAGAGTTCTGGCAGCTAGTCGGCTCCCAAGCGGTGCAAGATATCTGCCAGCGCATTGAGAAAGCCTATCAACTGTTTTTCAAACACCCCAAAAAAGGAGTTAGACCGCCCAACTTCAAGAAAGTCAGAAGGTACAAATCGTTCACCCTCAAGCAAGCTGGTTACAAGTTCTTGGGTGGCAATCGCATCAAGATTGGAGCGAAGGTCTATCAGTATTGGAACTCCAGAGAAATTGAGGGCACGGTCAAGACGTTGACGATCAAACGGACTCCATTAGGGGAGTTGTTTATGGTCGTGGTCGTTGACAGCGTGGATATTCCTGAAATCAAAGTCGAGACGAGTCGCATCGCTGGCTTTGATTTTGGCTTGAAAACGTTCCTTACGGTCTCGGATGGCTCCCAGATTGAATCGCCGCAATTCCTCAAACAATCGCTGACTGCGATTAAGAAAGCGAATCGTCAGCACTCTAAAAAGGTGAAGGGTTCAGCCAATCGGGAACGAGCTAGAAAGCATTTGGTTCGCAAACATGAAGACGTGGCGAATCGTCGCTCTGATTGGTTCTGGAAGTTGGCGCATGACCTGACGGACAGGTTTGATGTGTTGTGCTTTGAGACGTTGAACCTGAAAGGAATGCAGCGCTTGTGCGGTCGCAAAATCTCTGATTTAGCCCTGAGAGAGTTTCTGCAAATTCTCGACTGGGTTGCCCAAAAGAAAGGCAAGCTGACGGTCTATATCGACCGTTGGTATCCATCGAGCAAGACCTGCTTTGAGTGTGGTCATGTCCTCAAAGAGTTGGATTTGTCAGTCAGGGAATGGCGCTGTCCATCCTGCCAGTCAATCAATGGGCGCGATGAAAACGCGGCTAAGAACATTCAAGCAGTTGGGGCATCAACTGTTGGGTTAGGTGATGTCAGACGGGCTTTGCCTGCAATCGCTGTCTGATCCCAGAATCCCCGGGCGTTTACGCCGGGGAGTATGTCAAAACGGTGTTGTGGGCAGGCACAATGCAAAGGTGTTAGTGTATGCCACCGATAACCGCTGCATCGCTCCAGATATTTCATCTGTTTTACACCGCACCAACAAATGGTAATGATTGGGCATCAAGCAATATGCCAGCACATCAAGCGTTTGTTCAATCAAATGTCGGCGCACGAGGCGCAAAAAGTACAGGTAGTTTTCCCATTCAAAAAAGATGAGATTACGATCGTTACCGCGATTGTAGAGATGGTAGTAATAGTCTGGCTAGAATGTGAGATAGCGACGCGGCATGGAGAAGGTTTGCATGCAACAGTTCCCTTAAGGTTCCCAACTCCGCCAAGACCAGACCTCGGAGGTTTTCAAAACCTCCGAGGTCTACGCTAACCCATCCGATTGGTAGCAGGAATCCAAACCGGAGTCGATCGGGCAAATCGCGTCCAGTGATCGTCGGCACTCAAATAGCCAATCTCAGCCATATAGGTACGATCGCTGGCGGGGATCGGCACGTTGCAACTCAGCGCCAAATCGTCACAGTCAAACTGCTGAAATTTGTCGGGAGTTTGGGTCGCCAGGTCAAGCCCTGTGACATCATAAAGCCTCACCACTAAACGCTCTCTTCCTTGGCGGGGCACGTCTGCTCTGAGCGATCGCGGCACATCCCATCGAAGGGTCGCCCACTCAGCACTGCGCGGCAAAATGCTAATCTGCCCTTGCGTCTCAACGTTAGGAAGGTTGTCTAGCCCATTGCTCGGAGCCGCCTCCGTTTCTGCATTCAGGCGCGAGGAGTTTGGTTGAGCTTGATCGTCCGATGCTTGATGACTCGATCCTTGATGACTCGATAGAAACGACCACGCGGCAGCTCCTGCCCCACCTGCGATCGCGGCACCTGCTGCCAACGTCGATCCGCCTGCTGTAGCTGCGCCATCTGCCAAATTTGTGGCTTCTCCCAGAAAGTTAGGAGAACCCGCGATCGGGTCAGATGTCACCGTTGGATCTAAAGGATCGTTGAGTTGCGATCGAGTTCCGTCAAAATCTGGCTCAGACTGATGCGGGTCAAATCCTCCAGGAAAGTTTGTGTCATCGTAGCCAGCCGGGTCATTATAAGCCTGGGGAGACGGGCGCGATCGCTCTTTGCCCAACATCCAAAAGAGCGCCGCCAGTGATCCCAACGGCAGCAGCCACCACCAAGAAGGCATTCCCCCGTCTGACTCAGTTGCGCTGGTTGCTCCAGAAGAAGGCAGCACGGCGGTTTTACCATTGGGGTCAGCCGTCTGACTCGGCGTGGGAGCATTCAGCGAAGCGGCTTTGTTGCCAGCAGAATTCTTTGCGGCTTTGTTAGCGCCAGCATTACCAGCAGAATTTACCTTCCCATTAGCAGCAGCGATCGGTTTCGTTGCTAGAGGAGCCGCTTTTGCGTCCACAGAATTGAGCGCGATCGCTTCAACCCCAGACGCTTTGATCGCTTCCTGACCTGCTTTTGCAGCCGTGTAGCCCAAAAACGCCTGCACTGCCGTGCTGGGAGGAGTTTCTGCTTTATAGACGTAAAACAAAGCCTGCGAGAACGGATATTTAGGATTGGTCGGAGCCGTCCCGTGCATGGGAATAGCTTTCACGCCAGCCTGACCGCGCACTTGATTAGCCGGGAGATAGCTAATTCCGTTCGCCCCTAGTTTTTGAATCACTGCCGCCGTGCTTTCATCGTTGAGCTTATCGGCAGTGGCACCCGTCTCAAAGGGGGCACCTTTAAAAGCTGGATAGTTGCGGAATGCCTGGCGAGTATCATTCACTGCGGGTCGATCGACCACACGAATTGCGCCTGCTTTTCCGCCCACTTCTGACCAGTTCTTGATCTCACCCCTAAATATTTTGGCGAACTGGTTGATATCCAAACTTTTTGATAGGGGATTTTTGGTGCCTACCACGATCGCAATTTTATCGCGCGCGACTGGCACAGCGACTAAGCCTTGAGCTTTTTCTTGAGCCGTTAACGGGCGACCGATCGCGGCTAAATCTGCTTTTCCGTCGAGCAAGGCTTGTATCCCATCCGAGGTGCCACCGGTTGCGATGTTGACCTTTGTGCCAGGATATTGCTGCTCAAAGCGCTGCTTTAACGACTGATTGATGCTTGCCATGCTGGTTGAGCCGTTAATCTGAATGGTCGTTCCTTGAGGCACTGAGCTAGGCAGCGAAAAGTTAACCGATTGTGCCCAAACTGGATTGATTGACAAAGAGGCAGCGATGGGCTGCGAGGTTGCTCCCAAGCTCAAGAGTAGGGCGAGGCTACCGATTGAAGATCTTTTTATGGTCATTTTGTTTGCACCCACCAAAATGTAGGGATTTTTTCAACGCTGCAATCTCAAAAATACGATCGGTCTTTCAGATATTTATAGAACTAAAGTGCAACACAATAAATTTAGGATAAATCTGTTACGCTCACTGAAGACATAAGACTTTATTAATGCAGTGCGGCTTTAAAATCAAGGTGACTCCTTCAAAACGTGAGAAAATTGGGTGCCTCTGTGCATAGACTCTGCACCAATCTTCTAGAATTGCCCTTGTGACTCAACCCACGACTCAACCCACGACTTCGCTGTTTAAAGATGCTTTTAAACAGCAGGTGAGAACTTATTTTGATCAGATTGCACCCGACCTCGATCGCTGGAACCGTCGCAATGGATATTATTATCAGGATCTCGATCGCCTACATCAATTTTTGATTCCTCCAGGCAGTCGCCTCTTAGAAGTGGGCTGTGGCACCGGAAATCTTCTGGCTGCACTAGACCCAGATGTGGGCGTAGGAATTGATTTTTCTCAGACTGCGATCGACATTGCTAAGGCAAAATATCCTCATCTACAGTTCTATTGTCGGGATGTTGAAACGTTGACTCCAAAAGAGCTTGGCAGCAATGTTGCGTTTGACTTTATTGTGCTGTCGGGCACGTTAGGGCATTTGGGAGACATCCAGCAGGCTTTGCAGCAGCTACAAGCCTTTTGTCACCCTCGGACGCGGCTAATTCTGACGTTTCATAACTTCTTGTGGCAGCCACTATTACACCTCGCAGAACGAATCGGTCAGCGTCGTCCGCAGCCGCCTCAAAGCTGGCTTTCGATGACCGATGTGCAAAATTTGCTGAAGATTACAGGCTATTTGCCCGTGCGATCGGGTCGGCGTTTTCTCATGCCCAAACCCATTCCCGGCTTGGCGTTTCTCTTCAATCGCATCCTCGCTCATCTGCCCGGAATCAACCATCTTTGTCTGACGAATTATGTGATTGCAAGACCTGATCTCCCAGCCACCGATGCCAATGATTACACGTGTTCAGTGATCATTCCTGCCCGAAACGAGGCGGGTAATATTCGGGGCGCGATCGATCGTCTCCCGCAGTTGGGCAAACACACCGAAGTCATCTTTGTAGAAGGACATTCTCAAGATCACACCTGGGCAGAGATTCAGCGAGTGGTGCAGCAGGGGCACGATCGCTTTACTCTCAAAGCATTTCAGCAATTAGGAAAGGGAAAAGCCGACGCAGTGCGATTAGGATTTGATCACGCGATCGGCGATATTTTGATAATTCTAGATGCTGATTTGACCGTTCAGCCTGAAGACTTGCCCCATTTTTTTGCAGTGATCACTTCCGGTCGCGGAGAATTTGCCAATGGTTCTCGGTTGGTCTATCCCCGATCGGGTGAAGCGATGCCTTGGCTGAATAATTGGGCAAACAAGTTCTTTAGTCTGACGTTTTCGTTTCTGTTGGGGCAACCGTTAAAAGATACGCTGTGTGGCACAAAAGTTTTGCGGCGTGAAGACTACGAAAAAATCGCCGCCGGGCGCAGCTATTTTGGAGACTTTGACCCCTTCGGAGATTTTGATCTGCTGTTTGGTGCCACAAAGTTGAGCTTACACATGGTCGATGTGCCTGTGCGCTATCAACCTCGCACTTATGGGGCATCCAACATTGCTCATGTCCGTGAAGGCTTGATTTTGCTGCAAATGTGCCTCTACGCTTCTCGTAAAATCAAGTTTTTTTAAGAGTTCTGGCTTGAGAAGCGATCGACCAACTGTTCGCGAGATTGCTGTAGCAAAAGCGGCGTAAATTCTTCGGGTGACAAGGCTAAGAGCGGCTCATACTAGGTCAGAAAGCTGTGTATCAAGGGCACCAAAGCGGACTTTGAGGAGGTTCTCGATCGTAACGGTTCGAGTAGACAGGGAAGGGCGACCATCTGCCCCAGTAGCCCTAACTCTTGGCGTTGAACGATCGAGTAGCGTTGGGTAGAAACCAAATATCAGCATGGCGGCGTTCCCCTTTGGACTGACTACGCTTTTTTGTGTACCTGCAAATAACTCACGATCCAATCCTACATTCAGCAACGCCGTGTGAATATGTAACCCGATCGTGCCCAATAGACCACCCTTCTAAAACTGATGGGGAATGCGACGACGACATCGCTCTGTGGGGTGGCACCTTGGCAAGAATTTCGGATCACGCTAGAGCAATACCTCAGGAAAACTGGAGGTGATGCCTGCTCTCATTTTGGTTGATGGATCTAACTTGGATGGGCGGAAGAGCTACTCCCCCTCGACCCAACCACAATTTTTGAATAAGAGCCTAAAACCCTTGATTCCTCATTGTCACCTCAGAATTATAAAGAGCCTGAAACCCATGTTCCGCCGTTGGCAATCATCCCCTTTGTGAAGACTGTCTGGAGTATTGTAACAAGATGGGCACATTTCAAGTTCAACTACTGCCTGGGAGCCGCAGCAAAGATGTCAGATTGAGTAATCAGCAAGCCACTGCCAAGAGTAGCAATTTGTATCTGTGGGGTTGAAGCAGAACAGGTGCGACCTCTACCTGATACTAAAGTGACTCAAGCCTCCTGCTGATAAGGTTTTTGAACGATTTCACAGTAGTCTTTTTGATTATTCATTGATCAATTTTACAGGCACTCAAAACCCTTATGGAGCAAAAGGTAATCGGTTTTTTCCAATGTATCGGATGGAGGTCGCACCCATCAGAACCATCTGAGTCGAAGGAGAAAGCACCCCTTGCAGCATCATAGATAAATCGGTGGCTGCTGGTCATTGCCGCCGTGCCAAGGGCAAACTGAGCTTCCGTAATTTCAGCGTTGGCAGCCAGTCCGCCACCAAAACCTATAGCGGACACAGCAAGCTTGTCAGTTCCCACCAAGAAGTCGGTAATAGTATCAACACCTCCAGTTAACGAATCAAAGACAAACTGATCTTTCCCGACCCCACCTGTTAAGGCATCATCGCCTGCCCCTCCAATAAGGAGATCGTCGCCTGCGCCTCCAATGAGAATATCGTTACTAGCTCCACCGTTAAGAATGTCGTTGCCTATTCCACCATCGAGAGTATTAGCATCTGCATCACCCATAATGGCGTTGTTTGCCTCATAGAGTGTGCCATCGCCATTGGCATCTACTTGGAAATTAACCTCCAGGTTCAAGCCTTCTGAGGAGGTTGCAGACCATCCACTGCTGCTCGACTTGTAGTTCCACTGGTCATCGAGATTCCACAGATAGAGGTCGTTGGTAGCAGCCAGCTTCCACAACAGACGGTTCTCACCGTTGACCGTTTCGGCTCCGAGCACTTGCCAGCCTGCAAACATGTCTGCTTTCACCAACTTCTGGTTCAACAGAATTGAATGCTTGACGCTGTTGCTCTCAACCGACAGATTGTTCAAAGCATCATGCACCAAGGTGGTATTGCCCACCGATTCGATCGATGTAACGGCATCCCCGATTGCTTTGTCCTCGTTGAGGTCTTGGCTGAAGTCGCGCTCCAGGTTCAAGCCTTCTGAGGAGGTTGCAGACCATCCACTGCTGCTCGACTTGTAGTTCCACTGGTCATCGATGTCTTCAGGTGCAAAGACGCACAGAAACTCGACCAACTGGTCAAAGCGCTCTTGCGTGTTCGAGTTGCCCCGC
>NZ_PVWG01000031.1:0-52274 GCF_003003695.1 Phormidesmis priestleyi ULC007 | reverse complement strand
AGACTTAGGAGTCTTGGCTGGAGTGATTATGGACGGACTGGTTACCGTATTTCGTCACTCAACGAATCGCACCCGGAGTACTGTACTTAAGAGACGGCAATTCTGTACAAGCCGGTAAAGGCGATCACTCGTAATCATCATTCATCAAACTTTGGGTTTTCTGAAAATTAAATCGGCATCATAGGGCGTACAATCTTACTATTTCTATGTACGATGACACCTGCCGATTCCTTGCCGAACACTTCTCAGCCGACTTCGCCAGTTGGCTGCTCGGAACACCTGTCACCCTGACAGAGATTCAACCCTCCGAACTCTCCCTCGATCCGATTTGAGCCGATGCCATGATTCTGCTTCAGTCGGAAGAGTCTATCCTGCACATCAAATTCCAAACGTTACCGAAGCAGGAAATTCCATTTCGGATGCTGGATTATCGCGTTCGAGGACAGCGGCGCTACAAAGGGAAACCGATGCGACAAGTGGTCATTTATCTCAAGCCCACCACCTCTGAACTGGCTTATCAAACGAGCTACGAACTGGAGCGCACCCGTCATGAGTTTGATGTGATTCGGCTCTGGGAGCAGCCTGTCTCACTTTTCCTGCAATATCCTGGATTATTGCCGTTTGCAACGTTGGGACAGAGTGAGAGTCCAGAAGGCATTTTGCGGCAAGTCACGCAAATTGTGGATCAGATTGAAGATCCAACAACACAAGCAAATTTGATGGCAGCGTCAGCGATTTTGGCTGGGTTAAGATTAGAGCAAGATGTAATTTATCGTTTGGTACAAAGGGACATTATGCAAGAATCTGTCATTTACCGTTCGATTCAGCAAGAAAGGGATCGAGCAATCGCACTCAATCTTCTGCGAGAAGGCGTATCTGTTGAAACCGTTGCTCGTGGCACTGGATTATCGATCGAAGCAGTCCAGCAACTTCAACAGCAACTCAACGACTCCGTGCAAAGCTAGAGTTGTTCATGTCCGGGAAGTTGATCGTGAAGAAGCGGCATAACAAAACAGTGGAGCAGACGGTACAGAGACTTCGCGCTTCGTTCTAGTTCTCTTACCGCCGCTCACTTTAGCCGTTAGCTCGTCAGATCCGATCGCCAATAAGTTTTAGATGCGATCGCCCCAAAGTTGCAAATTTCCTAGACCATTAATCCAGCTTTGACAGAATGTTAGAGTCTTGATGTTTCAACAACCAAACCCCGGTGTAAGTCATTCCTGAGTCGTCGGGTTGCACCAGCAGAAAATGCAGACCTTTGCTCGCTTGTTTGCGCTGTTCATAGAGTTGGGCGGCAGATCTGACTTCAGGATCGTCGAAAGTGGCAACAATCCAGCGATCGGCTTCCCCAGCTTCCAAGATCAACCCATCGGGTGCCCCCGCGATCGCCATCAACGAGATCGGACGCGCCGCTTGCAGCCATCGAGCGAGTTGCAGCGATCGCCGTCCGCCATCAATCACCACGCCTGGCACTGCCACGTCTGAGGCGATTCCTAACTTGATCGGTGCGAGATCATCGGGCATCTCGATCACTGGAATTAACCGTCCTGTAAAGGCTTCAGAAAGCTCGATCGCAGACAAAGAAGCAAATCGCCAGCGTTCACCCCAAAGATTTTCGGGCAACGGTTGAGGAGGGTTTCTCATAGATTGAAAAAGACAGAATCAACAATTCTACCCTTCACACTCTACCGTTCAGTGGGCGCTGTCGTTTTGCTGTAAGTTGCGTTCTAAATAGAGATCAATAAAATCTTTGGCGGCAGCTTCATCAATTTTGCCCAAGGCTTTGATCATCTCAGTCACGGCTTCTGCGAGCGGGTCACTGATTTCATTTACCCATTGGTGAACGGTTGAACGGTTGATTCCCATCGTCACCGCCAATCGATTCTGGTTAATGTTGTAGGTAGCCAGCACTTGCCTAAGCGCCTTTCCTGCTTTTCCCATAATCTCGATCGTGTCAGAGGCTCATAGCAAAGTAAATGGTTGTAGTTACCAACATTCTTATTGCGTTGATAGAGAATTAGCGGTGATACGGGCAAACAAACAAACCGCTAAATTTTTCGATACTTCGTTTTAGTCAATAAGATTTTTAGGGAGTTTGGGCGTTAAAGATTGAAGCCAAAATAAGCTTTAGAATTAAAAAATAGGCGAGTTACGAGTTGACTAAGCAACGCTGATCGTTCACTCAAAAATTGTATTGATCTATGGTTTCCACTTTTGCGAATCCGTCTGCGATCGACTCATCTCGGATTCGTCCAGACATCCAGGCATTGCATCCTCAGTTGGTCGAGTGGCGCAGAACTCTGCATCAACGCCCCGAACTAGGCTTTCGTGAGCGACTGACCTCACAATTTGTCGCCCAAAAACTTCAAGAATGGGGCGTTGATCATCAAACCCAAATTGCCGAGACTGGAGTGGTCGCGACGATTCATGGCAACCGTCCGGGTAAGGTTTTGGCGATTCGGGCAGATATGGATGCGCTGCCGATTCAAGAAGAAAATGAGGTGCCCTACAAATCGCAGCACGATGGAGTTATGCACGCCTGCGGTCACGATGGACACACGACGATCGCGCTCGGCACCGCTCGTTATTTGTCACAAAATCGTGACTTTGCTGGCACCGTCAAACTTATTTTTCAACCTGCCGAGGAAGGCCCAGGGGGCGCGCTGCCAATGGTAAAGGCTGGGGTGCTCAAAAATCCTGATGTCGATGCGATCATTGGGCTGCATCTGTGGAACCAATTGCCGTTAGGAATGGCAGGCATTCGATCGGGGGCGTTGATGGCAGCCGTCGAGACGTTTAGCTGCACTATTTTTGGCAAAGGGGGACACGGCGCAATCCCGCAACAAACCATTGACTCGATCGTGGTTGCCTCGCAAGTGGTGAATGCCCTGCAAACAATCGTGGCGCGAAATATTGACCCGATCGAATCTGCGGTCGTGACGATCGGCGAATTTCACGCCGGAACTGCTTGCAACGTCATTGCTGATACGGCTCGACTCAAAGGCACTGTTCGTTATTTCAACCCCAAATATGGCGATTATTTTGCCCCACGCCTTGAGCAAGTGATCGCCGGAATCTGTCACAGTCATGGGGCACACTATGAATTGAATTATGAGAAACTCTATCCGCCTGTGATTAACGATTGCGCGATCGCTGACTTGGTGCGATCGGTGGCTGAAACTGTCATCGAGTCCCCTTTAGGAATCGTTCCTAACTGTCAAACAATGGGCGGTGAAGACATGTCATTTTTCCTACAAGCGGTTCCGGGCTGTTATTTCTTTTTAGGGTCTGCTAACGCTGAGAAAGGATTAGACTATCCCCATCATCATCCTCGCTTTGATTTTGACGAAACTGCTCTCAGCACGGGTGTCGAACTCTTTGTGCGCTGCGTCGAAAAATTCTGCCAATAGCGCGGGAAGTTATACCAATTTGATTTGTGCAATCGATCCAGGTAGTGGCACGACCTTTCTTCTGTAAGGGTTTGGTAACTTTTAAACTCGCCTTGTGATTGTGATCATTTTATTATGTGATCGAGATCGCTAAAGGTGAGTCATCTGACAGACATACTGTACAGGACTCAACTTTAGCCGAGTCATCAACAGGGAACACACGACTGACCGACGGATTTCTTATGAAAACTGTCGGTTTTTTATTGCTAAACAAGAATATTGCATAATTTGTTGTTGTTTATCATGAGTTAAGAGTACGCTGTCATCAGTTAATATCAATCTGATTTACGCGACAGTGCGAGAGGGCACAGTAGGGGCCTGGCACTGCCGTACCCTCTCGCGATCGACTGTCGTATGATGAAATACGCCTTTAGGAGTGGATAGAGTATGCCCCAAGTCGTAGCAGCCTTTTATAAGTTTGTGCGGCTTTATAACTGGGTCGAGATCAGAAATCCTTTGCTGTCGTGTTGCTTAACCCACGGGGTAAAAGGAACCATTTTGCTGGCAGAAGAAGGCATTAATGGCACGATCGCCGGAAGCCGTCATGCAGTTGATACTGTCTTGGCATTTCTCAAAGCCGATCCTCAGTTAGCAGACTTAGAGATTAAAGAGTCTGATACCGAGTCGCAGCCCTTCGATCGCATCAAGGTAAAGCTAAAAAAAGAAATTGTGACGTTGGGGATGCCAGAAATCGACCCCAGTCAGCAAGTCGGAACTTACGTTAGCCCGTCTGAGTGGAATGCGCTGATTTCTGATCCAGACGTGACCGTCATCGATGTCCGCAATCGGTTTGAAGTCGGAATTGGCACCTTCGATCGGGCCCTTGATCCGCAAACACAATCCTTTCGTCAGTTTCCTGACTATGTGCGATCGCAGCTTGACCCCAGCCAGCACAAAAAAATCGCCATGTTTTGCACAGGTGGAATTCGCTGTGAGAAAGCGTCGGCTTTTATGCTCTCCGAAGGGTTTGAAGAGGTCTATCACCTGCAAGGCGGCATTCTCAACTATCTCGAAAAAGTGCCCGACGATCAAAGTTTATGGCAAGGAGAATGCTTTGTGTTTGATCAGCGAGTCGCCGTTATTCAAGGGGTGACTGATGGATCGTTTGAGCTACGGCGCGACTGTGGTCATCCCATTTCTGAAGCTGATCAGACAGCTAATCAATCAGAAGTTTTGTGCCCCTATTGTAGCGATCGATCGAGCCGCTAACCAGCCTCATTGAACACAGTTGCCGATGAGCGGATATCTCTCCTTCGGCTGACGAATTGAAGAGTTGTGTAAAGAAGAATCAAGCTAGGTGTAAGGGTGATTCTGAGTTGCAAATTCCTAAGCAACTTGTCAAACGTTCACGATAAAAAAGGAAGGCTGATATGGCTGATATGACTCAAACCGTTGATTTAGATTCCACGATCGCTGCCCTACAAAGTGGAATTACATCCTTGCCTCCTGAAGCGGTGATCAGCACGATCGAAAGCTGGCAGTCTCAGTTGCAAGGCACCGAAATCGCAGAAACGCTGGGTGAATTAAAAATGGCGCTTGAGGGCAAAGGCATGAGTGGTGCCGCGATCGGTGAACTTCTTTCTGATCTGGGCGCTCAAACCGCTGCTGCTGGCGGAACCGCAAGTGGTGATGCAATGTCTAAACTGCAACAGTTGGGGCAACTTCTCTCCCAAGCGGGCAGTTCTCTCACATAGATTCTAGCGATTCTAGATTCTTTTCACGATCGTTATCTTTAGCATATAGTCTGGATTAAGAGCAGCAAGTTAGTGGCCTTCAGAGTAGCTATCTCTAAAGCATTTACTAAGTGTCTGCTCTTAATTCATAGAATTGAGCTTCACCTATTTAATCAATAAGTGCGACAGATTCTTGTGGGGGCACAGCACTGCCATGACCTTGCTAACTGTTCATCCGTTGCTACTTTTTCTAAATTCGTGTTGTTGAGTGAGTTACCTGATGCCTACATATTGGTGAGCGCGTCCGTTCTTAGAAAAGCGTTCTGCTAAAAGTTGTTGATAGACTGCCTCATAACCATCGGTCATTTGTTTTACACCAAAGTAATTAACGACATGATCACGGCAGGCATTGCGATCGAGATCATGCACTTTCTTAACTGCATGAATACATTCATCCACGTTTTGACAGAGAAACCCGGTCTTGCCGTCAACAATAATTTCAGACGTTGAACCAAGCTCTAGGGCAATCACGGGCGTTCCGGCGACCATCGACTCGATCATCACAAGTCCGAAGGGTTCTTGCCAAGTGATCGGAAATAGGGTTGCCACTGCATTGCCCATCAAGATGTTTTTTTGAACGTGATTGGCTTCGCCTAAATATTCGATTTGCTTGCCGTCAATGTGGGGCTTAATTTCTTGCTCAAAATAATCGACATCGACCCGATCGATTTTGCCCGCCATTTTGAGGTGCCAGCCTGATCGTTTGGCAATCTCGATCGCTAGGTGCGGGCCTTTTTCAGGAGAAATTCGCCCTAAAAAAGCCAGATAAGGTGACCCATCTGGCTCAGGATAAAATTTGTGTGCTGCCGGGTTAATTCCGTTATAAACGGTTGCGATATAATTCAGCCCCAGCCTCGGTTCGCGCTGAGTGTTTGAAATACTGACGTAGGGCTGATCGCGAAAATGAGTAAACAGCTTTTCGTTGTCGATCGAAAACGAGCCGTGCAGGGTGTGTAGCGTTGGAGTTTTGACCAAAGGCGAACAGGGCAGAGCGGCACAACCAATGTGAGAATGAATAATATCAAACTCTTGCGCCCTCTGATAGACATGACCGAGTTGTAGCATCTCATAGATCGGATGCTCTTTAACATTAGGGTCAAGCCGCAATGCACGAGGATGAATTGCCTCTAACTGAGCAAGGCTCACAGAGTCACCTGACGCAAATAACGTTACATCGTGTCCGCGCTGCACCAACTCATCGGTCAACAGGCTAACGACCAACTCAGCCCCCCCGTAAGCAGGGGGAGGTACGCTCTCCCACAAGGGAGCAATCTGAGCGATTCGCATAGGAACCTCCATATTTATTAAGCTTAGTTGCGCCAATTGTCGTAGATTTCTCTGCTAAGACGCATCTGGCTGCGGAGATAGGAAGGTTTGATGTCACTCAAGAATAGTTGACGATTGTTCATGATGGTTCTAACCCGATTCTTTAAGCCATGAGTATTATACTCAAGCCCGAACACGAGCAATTTATCCAGGCACAGGTTCAAGCAGGCAAATTTTCTTGGTGAAGTCTTGGATGGGGAAATCGTAATCGCCCAACTGCAAGCAAAACTGAACCAAGCACGCGAGGCGAAGGAATGCCCAGATTCCTCATCTCCGTAGAAGCTAGCCATGACTTGAATGAAATTGTGGACTATTGCCAGACTCGTAGCCTAGATAGGGGCGATCGCTTGACAATGAAGGGATTCAAGCGATCGGCTACACGGCGTTGTTGTGCTGCTTACGCCTTGACAATTTCTGGTTCAATATCTGGTGAAGCTGGTTCAAAATGCAGCACCATGATCTGTTCTGGGTGTAATCCTACAGACTCATAAGTTCGTCCGTTGCGATCGCTAAATTCAACCTCAAATGCTGTACCATTTGCCAACGTTTCAACTACTGTGCCGACTTGTCCACGCCGCAAACTATACTCAGGAAGATCGGCTGTTAGGGCTACTACCTCTAACAAACTGATAGTCTTAGTAGTCATGTTAATCATCTCCAACATCACATTCTGCGTTTGGAATCAGCATGAGATAAGTGAGCCAGACGAACAGATCTCAAAAAACTATAAACTTTGATTAAGCGGGTAGCGAGAATCGAACTCGCAACTAATGCTTGGGAAGCATTCATTTTGCCACTAAACTATACCCGCGACTAGTTATCTAGCCATTATACCTCTACTTGTGAGCAGAAAGACCGCCCGATCGACCATCTGCCCCGATCGCATCTTCTGACCGCCGTTTCATCGGGCCTTTGAGTAACTTTCCAAAAATGGCGACTTGCAAACGATCGATGTAAGTAAAGATCACCGGAACCACCACCAGTGTCAGCAGAGTTGAAGTCAGTAGACCGCCAATCACGGCGATCGCCATCGGACTTCTCGACTCAGAACCTGCCCCAATGCCCAACGCGATCGGAATCATGCCTGCAATCATCGCGATCGTGGTCATCAAAATCGGACGCAATCTCGCGACTCCAGAATCAATGACAGCGTGATACGTAGACTTCCCTTCTCTCTGGTTAATCAAAGCGTAATCTACTAGCAAAATCGAGTTTTTTGTCACCAGACCCAGCAGCAAAACTACGCCAATGATGGCAATCAGTCCAAGTTCTTTATGAGTGAGGAGTAAGCCGAGCATGGCACCCCCGATCGAGAATGGCAACGCCACCATAATTGTGATGGGATGCAGAAAATCGTTAAACAGCAACACCAACACTGCGTAGATAAACACAACTGCCGCCAGCAGCGCGCCGCCAAAGTTGCCAAACACTTGGGCGAGAATCTTAGCATTCCCGAAGTTTTCTCGCGTCACACCCGCCGGGAGCGATTTTAAGATCGGTAGCTGATTGATTTTGGCGAGTGCGTCGCCGAGTGCTAAACCTTTTAGGTTGGCTTCGACTGAGATATTGCGCGATCGGTTGTAGCGATCGATTTGAGAAGGGCCACTGCCAAAGCTAATATCCGCAACGGTTTGTAATGGCACTAACGTTCCACTTTTATTTTGAATTTGCAGACTTTTAATCGTCTCAATGTTGTTGCGCGATTTCGGGTCGAGCTGCACCCGGATCGGAATTTGACGATCGGGCAAGTCAAACTTTGCTAAGTTGGCATCAAAGTCTCCTAGCGTTGCCAGGTTTGCAGTTCGGGCAATTTGCTGAACGGTGATGCCTTGGTCGGCGGCTCGTGCGGGGTCAGGCGTAATCAAAATTTCTGGCTTTACCAAACTGGCACCCGACGTAACTTCAACCAATCCTGTGACTTGGCGCATCTGCTTTTCTAGCTCGTTTGCCGCTTGAGTCAACGCTGCCGGATTTTCACTCTTCAGCACGATCGACACTTCTTTCGAGCCACCACCCGGACCTCCTTTGACAAAGCTAATTCGCGCCCCCGCAACTTGAGCAAATACAGGACGAATCTGATCTTCAAACTCTTTGCGAGTCATCTTCCGCTCTGATTTGGGCTTGAGTTTAGCGTAGAGAGTTGATTTGGCGACGGCTTCGCTCGTTTGCACTCCCTCAACAGCGGGATGTTGTAGCAGCAAAGTGGTCAACTGTTGAGTGGCTCGATCGGTGTCTTCAATGGTCGAGCCGGGTGGCAATTGCAGTGAGATGGTTGACAAACTCACATCGGCATTTGAGAACAGCCCAACCGGGATTCTGGGAACCAAACTCAAGCTGAATACCAGAAACGCGATCGCAACGGCTAAAGTTACTAACCGATGTTTAATCGACCAGGTGAGCAAACGCCGATATTGAGCAGAAAGGCGATCTTCTTTAGGGGCTTTGGCGTGGTCTTTCATCAGATAAGCTGCCATTAAAGGCGTGACCATCCGCGCAACCAGCAGTGAGAACAGAACTGATGCCGCCACAGTGATGCCAAATGGACGGAAAAACTGTCCGGTGATGCCCGTCATAAAGGCAACGGGGCCAAACACGGCGACGATCGTAAACGTGGTGGCAACCACCGCTAACCCAATCTCATCAGAGGCATCGATCGCGGCTCGATAGGCTGATTTGCCCATCTGCATGTGACGTTCGATATTTTCAATTTCTACGATCGCGTCATCGACCAAAATTCCGACGACGAGGGCTAACCCCAATAGCGTCAGATCGTTCAGCGTGTAGTCCATCACTTTCATGACGATAAACGTGGGAATCAGTGACAAAGGCAGCGCCACCGCCGTGATTAACGTCGCCCGCCAATCTCGCAAGAATAGCCAAATTGTCACGATCGCCAAGCCTGCACCAAAGAGAACGGCATCAACCGAGGCCGTAAACGACTCCCGAATATAGTCTGCCTGCACATTATTAATCAGCCTCAATTTGATGTCTTGAGGCAGCGTAGTTTGCAATTTATCCAGAGCAGCCCGCACCGCTTCTTCGACTGAAACTAGCGTGGTGCCCGAACTCCGCAAGACCGAAAAGACAACCGCAGGCTGATTGTTTAGTCGAGCAATTTTGCGCGGGTCTGCCGTCCCATCTGTGACTGTTCCTAAACTAGAGAGCGGGGCAAAGCTGCCTTGCGGTAGAGTAATTTGCAGGTCTTGGAGCGTCTGCACACTGTCGCTACTGCCTAACGTGCGAATGCTTTGTTCGCTGCCGCCGACGTTGCCCCGCCCGCCCGAAAGGTTGGTGTTAAAGGTGCGTACTTGGTCGTTTACTTGCGTGGCGGTGATGCCCAGAGCTTGTAGACGATCGGGGTTCAAATTAACCCGAATTTCGCGATCAACTCCGCCGACTCGCTGAATTTGCGCGACTCCGGGCACCGCTAACACGGCTCGGCTAATCGTTTGATCGACCAGATTGCTCAGTTCTGCTACCGATCGTTGATCAGATGAAACAGCATAGGTAGTGATCGGCCCACCACTCGCAAATTCAACTCGTTTGACTACAGGCTCGTTAATGTCTTGCGGTAAGTTTTGCCGAATCTGAGAGACTGCATTTCTAACATCGTTGGTGGCGCGATCGGTATTCGTCCCCAACACAAAGTTGATGACAGTATTAGAAACGCCATCGTTAACGGTTGAAGTAATGTCATCAATGTTGCCTAAACTCGCAACTGCATCCTCAACTTTCCTCGTGATTTGCGATTCTAACTCTGAAGGATCTGCCCCTGGTTGAGTAACCGTAACCGTCACAGTTGGAACGTCTACGTTGGGATTATCGTTAATCCCTAAGAATGGGAAAGCGATCAGTCCTGCTAACGTCAAAATGACAAACAGAACGATCGTAGGAACTGGATTGCGAATTGACCAGGCAGAAATATTAAAAGACATAGCGAAAGACAAATTTCAGGTTTCAGAGATCAGATTATTTAGCAACGGTCACGCGATCGCCATCTTTGACAAATCCTGCACCTGCGACCACTACGCGATCGTCAGGGTTAATGCCATTTGTGATCACAATTTGTCCATTATTACGATCGCCAGTTTCGACGGGTTTAGCGCGGGCGATATCTTCACCGTCTAAGACATAGACAATTTTGCGACCATCTGCCTCTGACACCACCGCTCTCTCGCTAACGACCACCGCCTGAACTTTTTGAGTCACGATGTTCGATCGTAAAAACATACCAGGTTTCAACAGCCCACTTTCGGGTAGGTCAATCTTGACGGTGGCTTGACGAGTCTGCTGATTGATCACAGGCTCCACCTCTCGCACCCGACCCTGAACATTAATCCGCTTATCGGCATCAGACGTGATCTTGGCAGGTTCGCCCACTCTCACTTGCGAAAGCAGATTTTCAGGTATGTTCACTTGAAGCTGTAGCGAACTATTTCGGACAATATAAAATAGGGGATTCGATCCCGTCAGTTCGCCCACTCTAGCAACGGCTGTTTTCTGATCGTTGGGGTTGCGCTTGGACAAAATGCCACTTGCAGGCGATCGCACTGTGGTTTGAGCAATCTTAGTCTCAAGCTGTTGAATGCGCGTCCGATTCGTATCAATTCCGGCTTGAGCTTGTGTCACCCCCGCTTGAGCCTGGTTTACCCCTGCTTGAGCCTTTGCCACATCCGCTTGAGCGCTGCTGATATTGGATTGTGCGACGCTGATCGCTTCTCGTGCAGTGGTCGCTGACGTGGTGCGCGACTCTAAATCTTGACTGCTGATTACGCCATCGTTTCGCAGACCTTGATAGCGTCTCAGATTGCTCTCAGCTTCTGCCAATACTGCCCTCTGCTGTTTAAGCACTGCCTCTTTTTGCTGCACGATCGAGCGATTGGATGCCACTTGCGCCTGAGCCGAATTTAACTGTGCCTGAGCCGAACTGAATTGCGCCTGAGCCGAACTCAACTGCGCTTTCGCTTCATTTAATTGATCTTGCAAGACAGAACTGTCTAGAACGGCGATCGCCTGCCCCGTCTGAACCGTGTCTCCCTCATTCACCAAAATTTGTTGAATCTGCACACCCGTTGCCTGGGGCGTAACCTGCACCCAATTTTGAGCATCGACGCTGCCAGTAGCGCTAAAGGTTTTCGGCACAAATGCCAACTTTGCCGTCTCTACACCCACGCTCTGACCCGCGACTGGAGTACTTTGCGTCTCTGCCACCGGAGCCGCCGCAGGCTTGTTAGATTGCGAGAGCAGCGTCATGCCACCCGCAGCGATCGCCATGCCAATTCCCACCCCGACTAAGATGCCTCGTGTTCCTGCCAAACGCCCACGAGCAGCAGGAGCGCCCGTCCCTGAATCATCAAATTGAGCATTGCGGGGTTGCTGCGGTTCAGGGGGATCAGATTCTGTCAGGGTATTTAATGGCACGATGCTTCCTCTACAAACCTTTTTAGGCGATCTAACGTGAAAGAACTCTAAATCTAAAATATCTTTCTTAATTATGACGTACGCGAAATGTTCTTACGCTAAATAGTCATTCAAATCACCCATAGCAAAATAGCCACGATAAGATAGTCACGATCGCCTTGTCATCCTCCAGATGAGTCACTCGATCGCCGGGAGTCAAATGCGATGTACGACTTTCTTAAAATCGCCTAAAAGCAGCCCTCTCCCGCAGGAAAGGGAACTAGAGATTGTTTGGAAGTCCCTCTCGTGCGGGAGATGGGTTTGGGGTGAGAGTGCTTATTCATCCGATCGCCGGAAGTTAATCTAAATTTCACGGAAATTGCTCCAATTAAGAGAAGAATAGATAGATTTCAGTCGTTCAGCGGTGAGTGCCCCTCATGTTTAATGCCACCGAACTTTTAATTGATGACTTTGTTGCCAAGCTCAAAGATGGCTACCGACGCACCTACGGCGGCTGGAAGTCTGACTATGAAGACATCATCGGCTGGGTTGGGTCGATGGCAATGGAAAATATTGCCAATAGTGACGCGCTCTATCACAACGTTGAGCATTCGATTTTGGTGACGCTGGTCGGTCAAGAGATTCTGCGGGGTCGCCACATTCGTCAAGGGGGTGTCTCGTGTGAAGATTGGCTGCATTTTGTGATCTCGCTGGTCTGTCACGACATTGGCTATGTCAAAGGCGTGTGTCGTCAAGACAGCGACGGACTGTATGCGACTGGCAAAGACGGCGCAAAAGTGGGGCTTCCTGCGGGTGCGTCAGATGCGGCGCTGACTCCCTATCACGTCGATCGTGCCAAATTATTTATCGATGAACGCTTTGGAGGGCACAAATTAATTGATGCCGAGCTAGTCAAACGCAACATTGAGTTGACGCGCTTCCCGATTCCGACGGCAGAAGATCATCAGGACACGATCGACTATCCAGGTTTGATTCGCGCCTCGGATCTGATTGGTCAACTCAGTGATCCCCGCTATTTAAAGAAAATTAGTGCCCTCTACTACGAATTTGAGGAGACGGGCGTTAATAAAGCTTTAGGCTACCAACATCCCGGAGATCTTCGCAAAAACTATCCCAAGTTCTACTGGCATGGCGTTCATCCTTATATTAAAGATGCGTTGTATTACCTTTCGCTAACTCAGCAGGGCAAACAGATTATTGCAAATCTATATTCCAACGTCTTTGTAGTCGAGCATGAGCCTGACTGAAATCCACTAAGCTTAAGTAAACCAGCAGAGAGTATAGGATAGAAGCACAAACCGCGCGATCGTTCGCCGCTCAATTCTTTCTACCCAAGCCTCTGCCAATGGATCGTTTTTTCTCTCCAATTCAGCAATTTTTAATCACCTGGCTGCTGATCTTAGTGACAGGCTGGCTGAGCCTAAACGCGCTCACTTACTTTGGTGAACTCCTTAGCGTTTTGGTGACCGCTGGGTTGATTGCCTTTTTGCTTAACTATGCCGTTGATCGATTGCACCCCATTTTGCCTCGACCGATCGCTGCTGCTGTCGTTTATTTGCTCGCCGGACTGGTGTTAGGGTTTGCGGCAGTGACGATCGCGCCCCCAATCCTCTCTCAGGCACAGCAGTTGACTGCCAATCTCCCTGGGCTGATTGAGTCGGGGCAGCAGCAGTTAAATGACCTAGAAGCCTGGAGCGCAGCTCGTCACTTTGGGTTCGATCTCTCCTTCTTAGAACAACAGCTTTCTGTCCAGGTGCAAGGACAGGCCAGAACGATCGCCTCGACGGGAATCGGGTTGGTCTTGGGCACGTTTAACTGGGTGTTAGACCTCACTTTGATTCTGGTGATCTCGTTCTATTTGCTGCTAGATGGGGGAAAAATCTGGACGGGCTTGACGAGCATCTTTTCTCCCCAAATTAGAGAGCGCTTGACTAATTCTCTCCGCGATAGTTTACAGCGATTTGCATCGGGGCAGTTGCTGCTAGGGCTGTTTATGGCAATCGTGCTATCGATAGCATTTTGGTGGCTCAACGTGCCGTTCTTTTTAGTGTTTGCTGTTTTTATCGGTGTGGTGGAGGTGATTCCGTTTATCGGCGCAACCCTGGGAATCGCCGCCGTTTGCGTTGTCGTGGCATTTATCGACTGGTGGTTAGCGCTGCAAACTTTAGGAGCCGCGATCGCCCTTCAGCAAGTTAAAGATAATTTCATTGCTCCTCGGATCATGGGCAATCTAACTGGGTTTAGCCCGGTGATTATTCTGACCTCGCTGCTAATCGGTGCTAGAGTTGCAGGACTATTAGGCGTGATTTTAGCGATTCCGCTAACCAGCGTGACTCGGACGATCGTCGAGATTATTCTCGATCCCACACTGCCGCCCCAAACGGGTTCTATCTTCTCGGAGGCGATGGAGAATAGTATCCTAGAACCCATGCTCTCAGTCGATGCCGAAGACGATCGGCTGATTGTCACGAGCAAAGAGCATTAAAGCACCCCTTCACCCCTAACCCTTCTCTTATGGACTGGTGGAAAAGACTCCGAAAAAACCCGCTTGCAAAGTTTGGCGCGCTGCTGCTGCTGGTATTTTATCTGTCAGCGATCGCGGCTGAGTTTGTTGCCCCCTACGATCCTTATGTCTCTCAACCAGATGGGGCACTCTTGCCACCAACCCAGGTTTATTGGCGTGATCAGGGCGGGAACTTGATCGGCCCTCATGTGTATCCGACGACTCAAGGCGCGGTCGATGTGCAGACGGGCGAGCGTGAGTTGAAGGTCGATCGTTCAAAGCCGTCTCCGATTCGGTTTCTTGTGCAGGGTGATGACTATCGCTTTTTGCAGATTCGGTTGCCGTTGCCGACTCAGTTTTCACTCACCGATCCTAAGTTTGAAGAGATCGAATTGTTTCCCGGAATTTCTGGCAATCTGCACCTGTTTGGCACGAATGGGGAGGGCAAATTTAACCTATTGGGAACGGATGAACAGGCGCGAGATCAGTTTAGTCGCTTGGTTTATGGCGGGCGGGTGAGCTTGAGTATTGGGCTGGTGGGGATCGCGATCGCGTTTCCGCTAGGCATGTTGGTCGGTGGCATTTCTGGCTATGCGGGCGGTTGGCTCGATAGTGTGCTGATGCGATTTGTCGAAGTGTTGATGACGATTCCCGAAATCTATCTGCTGGTGGCGTTGGCGGCGGTGTTGCCTCCTGGCTTGACCAGTGCTGAACGGTTTTTGCTGATTATTTTGATCACGTCATTTATTCGCTGGGCAGGGTTGGCGCGGGTGATTCGGGGACAGGTGCTCTCGATTAAAGAGCAAGAATTTGTCCAGGCAGCAAGAGCGATGGGCGGCAGACCTCTTTACATCATCATTAGGCACGTTTTGCCTCAGACAGCGACTTACATCATTATTTCGGCGACGCTTGCGATCCCAAGTTTTATTGTGGCGGAGTCGGTGTTGAGTCTAATCGGCTTGGGAATTCAACAGCCTGATCCATCTTGGGGAAATATGTTGACGCTGGCAACCAATGCCTCGGTTTTGGTGCTGCAACCCTGGCTGATTTGGCCCCCTGCACTGCTGATTATTTTGACGGTTCTGGCGTTTAACCTGTTGGGAGATGGGCTGCGGGATGCCCTCGATCCGCGTAGTTTGCACCGCTGATCAAAGCGACGATCGACGTTGCAGAATGAGGAAATGAAATGGCTGTAGGGGTAGCGCCCCCGTGCCTACCCCCGACGGAGGGCAACCGCGGGGGATTGTCCATACCAAATCATCCTGCTATTCAACAATGTTTAATAATTTTGGATTTATAACTGAACTGTTTTATGCGTGAGCTTTATCCTCCTCTAGAACCCTACCAGTCAGGCACACTGCAAGTATCTGATCTACACACCCTCTATTTCGAGCAGTCAGGAAACCCAGAAGGCAAGCCAGTTGTGTTTTTGCACGGTGGGCCCGGAGGCGGAAGTCTGCCTGTGTTTCGACAATATTTTGACCCAACAAAGTGGCGCATTGTGATTTTTGACCAGCGGGGCTGTGGTCGCAGCACTCCCAATGCCGAACTTCGAGAGAACACCACCTGGGATCTCGTCAGAGATATTGAAGCTCTGCGATCGCACCTCCAAATCCCTCAATGGGTCGTGTCTGGGGGCAGTTGGGGCAGCACATTATCGCTGGCTTATAGTCAAACTCACCCCGATCGCTGTCTTGGCTTAATTTTGCGGGGCATTTTCTTGCTGCGGCGAAAGGAGATTCTCTGGTTCTATCAAGACGGCGCGAGTTATTTATTTCCAGATGCCTGGGAAGACTATCTCAAGCCAATTCCCGTTGAGGAACGCACCGATTTGCTGGCGGCGTTTTATCGTCGTCTAACGAGCGAAAATGCTCAAACTCGTCAAGAAGCGGCTCGTGCCTGGTCAGTTTGGGAAGGCACTACCAGCAAGCTGATTCCTGACCCCGAATTGCAAGGTCGATTTGCAGATGCCGAGTTTGCCGATGCTTTTGCGCGCATTGAATGCCATTACTTTATCAATCGAGGCTTTCTTGAGCCAGACGACCAACTTTTGCAGAATTGCGATCGCATTCGACACTTGCCCACCACGATCGTGCAGGGGCGCTATGATGTCGTCTGCCCCATGACTTCTGCTTGGGATCTGCACAAAGCTTTACCGGATGCAGAGTTGATCGTTATTCCCAATGCTGGACACTCGATGATGGAACCTGGGATTCGCAGCGCATTAATTGAGGCAAGCGATCGTTTCGCGCTTGATTTTGAGCCTTGAAGCCCCCATTCTGAGCCTTTTTTTCCCGTCCCATAAGTATAAGTAGATTAAATGGGCCAGATTTATTACGAATCCCGTTCACCCCAGAGGTGGATTGTAGGTTTTAAGTCATAAGTTTTCCCGTAGTATCAGAATTGGAACTGACTCAGTAAGCAAGCCTTTTGCAGGCAACGCCTAAAGTTACGCTTTCAAATGGCTTCAATGCCGTTTCTACTATAGAGAGGACTACCGAATGGCAACTTTTAAAGTCACGCTGATTAACGAAGCCGAAGGGCTAAACACCACGATCGACGTTCCTGAAGACGAGTACATTCTTGATGCTGCCGAAGAGCAGGGCTTGGATCTGCCTTACTCTTGCCGGGCGGGTGCTTGCTCTACTTGTGCTGGCAAAATCACGGCGGGTACCGTTGATCAATCTGATCAGTCTTTCTTGGATGACGACCAAATCGAAGCGGGCTATGTGCTGACCTGTGTCGCTTACCCCACTTCTGACTGCACGATTATGACGCACCAAGAAGAGGAGTTGTACTAAAAAGTCCTTTCTCCCAAGATAGAGAGCTTTGCCGCTTCTCACACGCTCTTTGTCTTGGGGCAATTTTTTAAGTGATTCAACTCAGATGCCTGAGAAGCCGCTATTGACGCTGAGTTTTGCTCGATCGCAGAAGCGCCGCGCTGGTGTTTCTGCTTTGTTTTAACGTGAATTCGATGAAGCTTTTCGCTGCGGTTGCAAATCCGGGCTGCCCCCTAAATCCCCAAAATTGGGGGACTTTGAATCTAAATTCTGGGCTTGAAGTCCCCTAGAATTGGGGGATTTAGGGGGCTGAAGCCCTGAAAAACGAAGCGAAAAAACTCGTCGGACTGACGTTGTTTTAGCTGCCATTATTGCTCAGATTGATGCTACCTGGAACGCTTTGGGCACGGGTGATCGAACAGACGCAGCACGCTTTAGACTGCGGAGCGCTGCGCTCAATTCCGACTAACTATGAGATCGTCGAGCAAGACGGGGTACATTTTCTGGTGCGAATCTTAGCAAATCTGACGCGCAAGGAGAAAGCAGCCCAACAGCAAGCGCAAAAAGCCATCATCTCTGGCGAGGTGATTAATCCTTTTTTACCCTATGAAGAAGACTTGTTTGTTGCCGATTTATCAGAAACCCACTTGTGTTTGCTAAATAAATTTAATGTCGTAGATTATCACTTGTTGATTATTACGCGTGCTTTTGAAGAGCAAGAAAGTTTGTTGACGCTGCAAGATTTTTTAGCGCTGTGGATATGCCTAGCAGAATATGACGGATTAGCTTTTTATAATGCTGGAAGGAATGCAGGCGCAAGTCAACGCCATAAACATTTGCAACTGATTCCATTGCCTCTTTTATCAGGAACTGCGATCGCGATCGACACTTGGTTAGCCTCAGCCGAGTTTGACGGCCCGATCGCAACGATTCCACAATTGCCATTTGCTCATGGCCTAATGCGATTATCGAATTGGGCGCAACCTAACCCGGCGGCTGAAGAGACGATCGCTTGTTATCACACGCTGCTTAACCAGCTAAATTTAAAGGCAGGTTCCGCCTACAACTTATTAGCGACGCGAGAATGGCTGTTGATGGTGCCACGATCGCGAGAAAGTTTTGAGTCAATATCCGTCAATTCTTTAGGGTTCGCAGGCAGCTTGTTTGTGCGCGATCAGGCTCAACTGCAACTGCTCAAAAATCAGCGACCGATGACGATTTTGACTCAGGTAGCGATGTCGATCGCGGTGCAATGTGATGTAGCTAACGTGGAAGTGCAGAAAGATTAACGTATACTACCCAATGGCTTTTGCACCGTTTGGACGCACCTATGCTAGACCCCGTTAGAACCCTGATCATTTTTCAGAGACAGCCTGACCCTCAATCCTTTTCAGCAGGGCAGGCTGTTTTTAAAGAAGGAGAGCCTGGAGATTTGATGTACGGCGTTCTCGAAGGGGAGATTGCGCTATCGGTGAATGGCAAGATTGTAGAAACGATCGTTCCTGGTGGCGTGTTTGGCATCGGCGCTCTTGTGAGTTCGAGTGTCAGAACCTATACAGCGATCGCGCAAACCGACTGCAAACTCGCGTTCTTGGATGAAAAACGATTTCTTTTTGTGGTTCAAGAAACCCCGTTCTTTGCGCTAGAAGTGATGAAAAGCTATTCTGAGCGGTTAAATCGCCTCGTGCGGAGTCTCGTTGAAAAGCTGATCGTTTAGAAAAGTTTGACGTTTGAAGCTGCTAAATTTATCCGATCGGAACTTTCTAAAGTCCTACTCGTTCAGGTATTATGACGCAAGCTTTCTGACTCTTCTCTATCGACTCGCTATGATTAAGAATTTCAAGACTAGTTTGCTGACAATGCTGCCGCTGATTGGGCTGTTTGGTCTGCTAAATCAAGTCTCGATCGCCCAGATGAAGCCAGACAAACTCGGCGAGTTAGACTGGTGGCGATCGAAGGTAAAAGCCCAAGCGCAATCTAGTCAGAGGCGGCGATTTCACGGCTGTCTGTTTGGAGATTCGATTTCGTCGGGGTTAGGCAACCCATTGGGCAAAGAGACCGCTAATTTTGCGATGGGCGGCTTAAGCACCGTGTCGCTGCTAGAACAGCTAAAAACTCTTAAAGCCGCAAATGTGCAGTGCCAAAATGTGATGATCGCGATCGGCACAAACGATGCCTGGTATTCGATTCGCAATGACGAATTTGTCAGCAATCTCGAACGCATTATTTTGCTGACGCGATCGATGGGAGCCAGCCAAATTACGGTCGTTCCTGCTTTTTATTCGACGGTTGAAGCCAGCCGTAACCCTAATGTTGCAGGCACCGTTGAGCGAGTCGAAGAAATCAACGCCTTAATTCGAGAAGTTGCCGACGTTGAGAATGTTGGGCTTGTCACTGATGAAATTGATCCATTGTTTGACGATCGTAGCCTCAGACAAGACCTGACCTTCGACGGAGTTCACCTAAACGAAAAAGGTCAAAAAATCTATAAGAGAATTGTCCTAGCCATTCTTAATTAATCAAGAGGGGCAGGGCATTGCCGTGCTCTCCGTTGCTCTGTCACGTCCACAAATCAAATGGGTATGATTCAAGGATTATCATAGTAGTTTGGCTCACTTTGGGATGAAGCAAAACTGACGGTTGCCGATGGAAAGACTGGCGGCTGAGAGTTTTGAGGACTGAAACCCAGTAAGCGATCGACCCCTCGCAAATAAGTGATGGCACGGAGCTTGGGCTGTTTTTGCCACTCAGCACGCGTCACTCGTACATAGAGAATCGGGGCAGTGAGTCCTTCGCGCTCTGCTAAGATTCTCATTTCAACGACTGTTGTTGAAGGGTTGGCAAAGCCTTGTTTGGCTAGCCGTTCTGCCAGCAATTCTGCTTGCTCAATTAGCCCGCTAAAAGATTGGTTGGCAGCAGACGTGAGAGTATAGTCTAGCTGCTTTGTCTCAGCGTAAGCTGGGGCGACAAAACTCGACAAAAGCATTCCCATCAATAGCAGCTTGATACGCATTACTGAAGACTTGTTTAGGTTTTCATAGGTCTTTAGTTAACGTATCACTGGTGATTTGTTTCTCCGTGTTGTCTGGCACACATGGATTGCTTTAGTCGAGATTAATTAGACCGCCCTGACGATGGTTGAAATGAATCGAACTTTTTGGATTACGGCTCTCGTTGCGTTTATTAATGCGCTTAGCTTGACGATTCTGATTCCCGTTCTTTATTTATATGGCAGACAATTTGGTTTAAATGATTTTCAAACGAGTTTGTTGTTTTCGATTTATGCGATCGCCCAATTTTTTGCAACACCGATTATTGGCAAACTCTCCGATCGCTTCGGGCGCAAGCCACTTTTAATCATCAGTCTGGCAGGAACGGTAATCGCTAATCTGATCGCAGGCACTGCGACTACAGCAAGCATTTTGTTTATTGCCCGATTTCTAGACGGCATTACGGGAGGAAACGCATCGGTTGCTCAAGCCATCATCTCGGATGTGACAACGCCTGCTGACCGCGCTAAAGGCTTCGGAATCTTTGGGGCAGCCTTTGGTTTAGGGTTTGTGTTAGGCCCCGCGATCAGTTTGTTTGCTCAACAGATTTCACTCGGAGCAGCTTTTTTGGTATCAGGCGCGATCGCGTTCATCGCGCTATTGATCACACTCTTCTTTTTGCCCGAAACGCTGCAACACAAAGCCGAGCGATCGCACAATATCTTTGATCTCGGTTTAGAAAATCTAATCAAAGGATTGACTATTCCTAGAGTGAGCATTCTGCTGATCATTAACTTTTTTATTGGCACAACCTTCACGATCTTTACTTATGCCTTTCAGCCTTATTTTTTGCATGTACTCAATCAAGACAATCGTGCTCTCACGATGATGTTTTTTATGTTTGGCGTGTTGGGAGTGATCATGCAAACTTGGGGAGTATCAGTGCTTAATCGCAAATTCAACCTAGTGAACATCTTGTTGTTTGCCTTGTTCATTCGCAGCTTATCGTTTGTCTTAATGTCGATTTGGGCAAACATTACTTATTTTGTGATCGTTAGCATTCTCTTTTCTCTGTTTAACTCTTTAGTTCAGCCAATGATCAATACATTGATCTCTCTAAATTCAAATTCTCAAGATCAAGGTACGGTGATGGGAATTAATTCATCTTATTTAAGTATCTCAAATGCGATCGGGCCGGTAATCGCTGGACTGATGGTCAATCAAGCCGATCCGACTACTTATCGTTATCCTTTGTATTTGGCGGGGGTTCTCACCTCGATCGTATTAGTGTTTGCGATCGTGACGCGCCGACGATATGCAGCGATCGTGAACGAATAATATTAAGTCATAGTCAATATGACTTAGAGCAAGAGAAGCTGAAACAAACGGGAATATTTGCCGAACCTGATCCCCACAGAATAATTTTCGTCCTCAATTTTGCTTTACAATTTTGGCAACTCTTCCCAGTTTTTCAACCTCTACACCCGAAAGTCTTATGAGCATTGGATATGTTGCCCTCGTCTTGCACGCCCACTTGCCCTTCGTTCGTCACCCCGAAAGTGATTATGTGCTAGAGGAAGAATGGCTTTATGAAGCTATTACTGAAACATACATTCCTCTGCTGCAAGTCTTTGAGGGTTTAATTCGCGATGGTGTAGATTTCAAACTCACCATGAGCATGACTCCGCCACTAGTGTCAATGTTGCTCGATCCGCTTTTGCAAGACCGCTATGATGCACACCTCGCGCAGCTTGAAGAACTCGCCGAGATGGAAATCGCTCGCCACGCCCAAAATGGGCACATGAAATATCTGGCAGAACACAATGCGAGAGAATTTAACGCGGCGCGTGTCTTTTGGGAGAAATACGATCGCAACCTCGTTAAAGCCTTTAAGCAATACCTCGATAGTGGCAACTTGGAGATCATGACCTGTGGCGCGACTCACGGTTATCTGCCCTTAATGAAGATGTATCCCCAAGCGGTGTGGGCACAGATTCAAGTTGCCTGTGAACATTATGAGCAGACCTTCGATCGTCCTGCTAACGGCATTTGGTTGCCAGAATGCGCCTATTACGAAGGAGTCGATCGCTTATTAGCAGATGCCGGGTTGCGCTACTTCCTCACCGACGGGCACGGCATTCTCTACGCCCGTCCGCGCCCTCGGTTTGGCACCTACGCCCCGATCTTTACCGAAGCAGGAGTCGCCGCCTTTGGTCGCGATCAGGAGTCCTCGCAGCAAGTCTGGTCATCTGAAGTTGGCTACCCCGGTGCCGCCGAATATCGAGAGTTTTACCGCGATTTAGGCTGGGATGCTGAATATGACTATATCAAGCCTTATGTCATGCCTAACGGTCAGCGTAAGAATGTGGGCATCAAATATCACAAGATCACGGGTAAAGGGTTAGGGCTGTCTGACAAACAACTCTACGATCCCTACTGGGCAAAAGAAAAGACGGCCGAACACGCCGCAAACTTTGCCTACAATAGAGAGCGGCAAGTCGAGCATCTCCACAACATGATGCAGCGTCGGCCGATCATTGTGTCGCCCTATGATGCCGAGCTATTTGGGCATTGGTGGTATGAAGGCCCGTGGTTTATTGACCATTTGTTCCGCAAGTCGTGGTTTGACCAAGGCACTTATGATATGACGCACTTAGCCGACTATCTAAAAGCAGAACCCACTCAACAAGTTTGCCGTCCGTCTCAGTCGAGTTGGGGCTACAAAGGCTTTCATGAGTATTGGCTCAACGAAACCAATGCCTGGATCTATCCACACTTGCACAAAGCCGCAGAACGGATGATCGAACTCTCTAAAAAAGAGCCTGAAGACGCGTTAAGCTGGCGGGCGCTCAATCAAGCGGCGCGAGAACTGCTGTTAGCACAATCGTCTGACTGGGCGTTTATTATGCGAACGGGAACAATGGTTCCTTATGCGATTAGACGAACTCGATCGCACCTGATGCGCTTCAACAAACTCTATGAAGACATCAATCAGGGCAAAATCGATTCGGGTTGGATTGAGAAAGTCGAAGCGATCGATAACATCTTTCCCGACATCAACTACCGCGTTTACCGTCCGCTCTAATCTACAAACTCTTCAGATCACGGTTAGCGATTAGACAAAGCATCTTCAAAACAAATACTGCTAATCACTAACCGATGATTTCTATCGCGCTACTGTGTTTGCTAGCGCTAACGTTGCTAAGAAACCTAAAATATGCCCAAAACTCATCGAAGCTAAAAATCCTGCAACGCTAATGTCGTTAAACAGCGATTTTGAGAAAGGCAGAGGCATTTTAGCTCCCGTATGGGGATATTTAATGGTGCGGCTAGCAATTAATAAAACAAGCAGACAAGCTCCGATTATGACCGGAGTTCCTTCCCAGTGCCAAAGCTCGGTGCCAGGAATCGCAAATTGAGCAACAAAAAATAGAGAACTGATCACAGGAATTTCTCTCCTTCGCATCTGTAGTTCCTCATCATTTTTCCGCGATCGCTCAGATTCAACCTCCTCCTGATGTAAGACTTTAACTCTAACTATCGAGAGATTTTTCGACGTTGGACTAATTCTAGAGATGTTCTCTTAATTACACCACTTCCTCTTTGGGAGTTGCGATCGTGCAATCAGAAGTCGGGTGAGCATTTGTTGTTATAAATTGGTAGACACCGAGACGATGGAACGTTCCTGTCCGACAAACAAGCTACGAGTAGTCTACTTTGAGCCATTGAGTTAGACTCTCTCCCAAGAGACCAACGGGTATAGTTGAGCTATCTTTCATAAGACTGGGTTTATATTTCGCTCGTGTTGCAACCTAAAATCAAGGTGAACTTGATGTTGATTATATTCAAGCAAACCTTGTTCAATCTCCCTTATTACAGAGGGTTAGATTGGCTGTGCGATCGTAATCACAACTTTGCCAACAGTCCGTTCGCTTTCACTGTAAGCGTGAGCAGCCGCGATCTCGGATAGGGGATAAGTGCGATCGATCACCGATCGAACTTTGCCTGCTTCAATTTGCTCTTTTAAATAGGACAAATCTGCACTGTTGGATTTGAGCAAAATCACTTTGTATTTCTGACCTGGCAACAGAGACGTAAAAAAACTCTGGAGAAAATTGCCAGGATACGGCTGTGTTGTGATGTATACACCCTGCGATCGCAAGACCGATTTGCAGTCGGACAAAGAACGGTTGCCAATCACATCAAATACAATGTCGTACTTCGCTGAGTCCTGAGTGAAATCTTGCTGAGTGTAGTCAATCACGCGGTCTGCGCCCAAACTCTGGACGAGATCTATATTTTTGTTGCCACAAACGCCTGTAACCTCCCCGGCTCCTAACACCTTGGCAATCTGAACAGCAAATGTGCCAACACCACCCGATGCCCCATTGATCAATACCTTCTGCCCGACTTCAAGCTGCCCTTGATCCCGTAGCGCTTGTAAAGCCGTCATTGCCGCCAGAGGAACCGCTGCCGCCTGCTCGTGAGTCGCATTAGACGGTTTCAGAGCCGCTACTTTTTCAGAAACTGCTGCATACTCAGCGTAGGCTCCTCCGGTTAGTTGATCTAGTCGAGCATAAATCAAATCTCCGGGCTTGAATTGAGTCACCTGACTACCCGTTTCAATCACCTCACCGGATACGTCAAACCCCAAGATCATTGGAAACTTGCTGCCCGTGAGAATTTTGAGTATTCCCTTTCGCATTTTCCATTCAACTGGATTGATACTGCTGGCATATACTTTAACCAGCAGTTGGTCGGGCTTAATCTGGGGTTGCTCTACGTCTGCAACCTGCAACACATCAGGTGCACCATAGCTATAGATAACGGCGGCTTTCATACTATTTCCAAGCTTGTTCTGAATGTTGCCCGTAGTGAGAATAGGCAGTTGCCCGTCCTTTCAACACCTTTCATCAGAATCTAGGACTCTTTCATACTGTTTGTATTTCTCCAAATGCAACTCTATCGATCGTTAGAGATAGCGCTGATTCATCCAATAGTCAAGTAGACCATTCAACCACTCATTCATCTTATGTATTCCTAAGCACAGCTTTTCTCGCTTTAACTCATCAACCAGTATCCTTCAAAAGTGAGATGAGAAGATATCTTTGGCTGCTTAGGATAAACACGTAAACTGTGAGCACATTCAGTATGGCAGCCAATCAGAACGCTTCTGCTAGCCGCAAAATTCGTTACGCCGTTGTTGGGTTAGGTTGGTTTGCTCAAGCCGCCGCGTTGCCCTCATTTGACCATGCCGAGAATTCTGAACTGGTCGCGATCGTCTCAGACGACCCCACAAAACGAGACGAGCTGGGTAAGCAATACAACATTCAACGAACTTACTCCTACGAGCAATATGAAGACTGTCTCAACAGTGGTGAAGTAGATGCCGTTTATATTGCCTTGCCAAATCATCTGCATCGTGAGTATACCGTGCGGGCTGCTAACGCAGGGGTTCATATCTTGTGCGAAAAGCCGATGGCAGTCACCGTAGATGAGTGTGAAGCGATGATTCAGGCTGCTAAGGACAATCACGTGAAGCTGATGATTGCTTACCGCCTGCATTTAGAAGAAGCCAACTTGCAGGCAGTAGAAACGGTGCGATCGGGCAAAATAGGCGAACCGCGCATCTTCAACTCGGTGTTTACTCAACAAACGGTAGCAGGCAACATTCGCCTTGAGAAAGATAAGGGTGGCGGCACTCTGGATGATGTTGGCGTTTACTGCATTAATGCCGTTCGCTATTTGTTCCAGGATGAGCCGATCGAGGTGTTTGCAACCAGCGCCAACAATGGTGAGGAACGCTTCAGCGAAGTTGATGAGATGACGAGTGCGATTCTGCGCTTTCCAGACGATCGACTGGCAGCGTTTACCGTTAGCTTTGGAGGTGGAAGGGTTGCTACCTATCAAGTTGTTGGCACAAAGGGTGATTTGCGGGTTGATTCGGCTTATGGCACTCAAGGCGAAATCAAGCATACTCTGACGATCGACGGTGAGAAGCAGGAGCGATCGTTTGCACCGCATGATCAGATTGCTGCTGAATTTGTCTATTTCTCCGACTGCATTTTGCAGAACAAAGAGCCAGAGCCGTCAGGTCAGGAAGGGCTGATTGATGTTCAAATTATTCGGGCGCTTTACCGTTCGATCGAGACAGGTAGTTTTGTGAAACTTGATACTCCCGATCGTCAGCAACGCCCCACTGCCGACCAGACGATCGAGCGTCCTCCTGTTCAAGAGCAGCCTGAGCTGGTTCATGCGGCTGACCCTTCTGGCAAGTCGTAATTTAATCAGCGATTTGAAGTAAAAATACAAACAAGGGAGTCAACGATCGTGAATAGTGTTCTAGCAGAATCGCTGATGACAAAAGTTCAGGGCGCGATCGGTAGCGTCTTGCCCGATACGGTTACGTCTGAGATGAGCCGCAAGCTGAATCAGCCAGGTTCAGCCAACAAGTAACGGACTAGAACAAGACATCGTTTCTTGAAAATCACTTATGCACATTCATCATCTCAACTGTGGCTGCATGTGTCCGATCGGTGGGTCACTTTTCGACGGCTTCAGCCGTAGCTTATTTTCTCACCTCGTCTGCCACTGCCTGCTGATCGAGACGAGCCAAGGGCTTGTTCTAGTTGATACTGGTTTCGGATTGTGTGATGTCCAGTCGCCTTATTCACGGCTCAGTCCGTTTTTTGTGAAGTTTAATAACATCCAGTTCGATCGCAAATATACGGCGATCGAACAGATTAAACAGCTTGGATTTTCCCCCAGCGACGTGCAACACATTGTGCTAACCCACCTCGATTTCGACCATGCAGGCGGTCTAGAAGATTTCCCGGAAGCAACCGTGCATGTGATGCAAACTGAAGTTGAGACAGCCCGCGATCGTCAGGGCTTCGTCGCGAGTCGGCGTTATCGCCCAAAGCAGTGGGATGAAGTCAAAAGCTGGAAATACTATGCGGCAGGAGGCGAACCCTGGTTTGGTTTTGAAGCAGTCCGCGACCTGGATGGATTGCCGCCAGAGATTCTGCTGATTCCACTAACGGGACACACGCACGGTCATGCAGGCGTTGCCATTCAAACACCAGAGGGTTGGCTGCTTCATGCAGGCGATGCTTATTTCTACCGACACGAGATGGATGCTTCAAATCGTCACTGCACACCGGGACTGCGTGCCTATCAGTGGATGATGGAGGTGGATCGTAAGGCCCGACTCCACAACCAAGATCGGCTCTATGCGCTCTCGATCGATCACCGCGATGTTCGCCTCTTTTGTAGTCATGATGCTGTTGAGTTCAAAACGTTTGCCGAGCAGGTTGATAGGTCTCAAGCCGAGCAGCTTATGCAGCAAAAAAGTTAAGACCCTCACCCCAGTAAGACGGGTTTTAATTTCGGCACTACTCATGGTCTTGCTCAATTCGCGCAACGCCCGTTTTAGGGTAGTAGTTCGCCAAAATCTGATGATGAGAATAGCCATGCTCTGCTAAATTTAGTGCCCCTAACTGGCTCATTCCCTTACCTTGAAACGCTTCTGCCACAATGTCATCAGACGCTGCATAGAGCGACTCGACAATGCCGCCGCGATAGCTCACAAACTCTCCTGCTGTCGCATCTACTGCTTGCTGAGTGCGATCGGCTTCCTTGGCAAGTCCGCTATAGACTTGGTAATATTCATCGGCACCCATTTGATAGAGCGAGTTTGCAGGTTTGAAATAATAGGTCAAGGCATACGATCGAGCCGCCACCGATTGAGCTTTAAGCGCATTCATGTGCCAACTTGGAGACACCTCACTCGCCACTACACTAGACAGATAGTGCCGCAAGTTGACATAGTTCACCACCCAGACTCGTCCCTTTTGAGCAGCCAGCAAAAACTTACCGCGATAAGGCTTGTCGCCTAAATACAGCACTCCTCCCTCCGCAGGTTCCACCCAAACCAAGGCTGGAAGTTGCCACGAACCTAAATCAAGTCCGCTGCCTCCCGCTTGCGCTGTATAGGCTTTTCCGGCTGATAGCTGGTGTAGAGAACGCCCCTTCTCATCGATTAAATCGGCACCTGCCGAAGAGCCGATCGTTGCACTGCTGACCCCGATCGCAATCCCTATCTGCATCTCAATAAATGAATCTACTGTCGCCGCAGATGCCGCAAACGCTGCCTTGGCTCGTTGATTAATGGCCGCTTGCTCTTTAGTAAACGTTGCCGGGTTCACAGGAATTGGACTCACAGCAATTGGTTTAGGTGAGGTCGAAGCCTTTGGTTTTGGAGATTTAGCAGCAGAGGGCAGTGGAACCGATGCCGTCGGTGAGGGTGCAGTAGTCGTTTGACTCGCCTGAGGTGCAGGTTGTTCTGGGTGCTGATTTAACGCCAGTCCTGCAAGTGGAATCAGTCCCAGGAGGGGCAACAATAACCAGGGACGTTGTTGAAACCACTTGAGAATCTGCTGTTGTGCCATAAGTTTACGTTCGGTTTGTTTGAAGAGTATATTCAGAATCCTGTGTAGCTGTAGCGACTCGCTGCGATCGAGTCCGCCAGGAAATTAATTTCCTGGCTCATAGCGAAAGTGTTCTGAAGAACACTGAATCAGGATTTCAGTCCATTGAAAGGGACTTCTGCTGTTAGCCCGGAAATTAATTTCCGGGTGGGCTTTTAAGTCAACAAGCACGACTGAATTTACAATCCCTTTTGTCAGTTAACCCGATCAGTCTTCTTTAATTCTAAGTTCGTCGATGTTCCAAAGCCCCCAACTGGGCAAACCAGAATATTTTAGACCTTGGACGCGATCGCGGGCCACCATCAATGCTGAGTCATTAACTAAATGGATCACAGGCAATTGTTCTTGCACAATTTTCTGAAACTGGGCATAAATCTTCTGGCGTTTTGCCTGATCGAGTTCTCTTGCGCCTTCAATGAACAAACGATCGATGTCTTTTTCCCAGTCGTTTGCCTCCCATCCTTGGATCGGTTGCTGTCCCGCCTGCTGTTTGAGATTAAACGAGTGAGAACCGCCACCACTCATCCAAAGGTTGGCCGCGCCGTGAGGTTCTACGCCTCCGGTAAACCCGATCATGTGGGCATCCCAATCTCGCGAAGTCGAAGTCTTGTCAATCAGCGTGTTGAAATTGATTGGGTTAAAGTCTAACTGAATGCCGATTTTGCTCAAGTCTTGTTTAATTTGAGCCCCGATCGCTTCTCTAACTTTATTGCCTGCATTCGTAATCAACGTAAACCGAACTCGATTGCCTTCCGAATCCAACAACTGTCCTTGAGTGTTGGGTTTAAATCCGGCACTTTTTAGTAACTCGCGCGATCGTGCCAGATTATAGTCATAAGTCTTTAAACCATCTTTAGGCGACAGAAAAAACGGACTTTGTACCGTAATCGGTGAGTTTTGAATCGTGCCCAATCCGCGAAAGATATTGTTGTTCATTTTGTCGCGATCGATGGCATACGCCACAGCTTGACGAAACGCTAAAGTGTTGAACCAGCGAGACTTAATCGGGTCTACGATCGGCTTCCCATTTTTAGCAGTTGCTTTATTGAGATTGAACGCCATGTAGAGCGTTCCTGACCACGCGCCCCCATTTTTCAGCTTAAAATTTCCTCGCTGCTCTTCCCGCTTCAGCAGCGAAAAATATTCTGGACGCAGCGGGCGCGCGTCTCCCATAACATCGAGATCGCCCGAACGAAATCGCAGCAATTGCGTATCGACATTCTCGATAAATTGCCAAATGATCCGATCGACATAAGGCAACCGATTTCCCTGAGCGTCTTTGCGCCAATAATAAGGATTGCGACGATAAACCAATCGCTGCCCACCGAGAAAGCTCTCAATCTGATACGCCCCATTCACGACCAGCGTTTTAGGATCGGTGTTGGTTCCCCAAGTCGAGAGAAACTGCGGATTGCCATCACTTGCGATCGTTCGCACCGACTCGCCGAGAACGTGCTTCGGCAAAATAACAATATTATCGGGTGCGCCAGAAAGGGCATTCAACAAAGGCGCAAATGGCTCCGGTAGCGTGAACTCAACGCGCAAGTCATCCAGCTTTTTCACCGTAGGAAACGCGCCTTGCAACCCAACTTTCAGGCTGTCCTTCCAATCGGTCGGAATCTTAGGGTTAAAAATCGTTTCAAACGTAAACACCACATCATCTGCGGTCAACGGCTGTCCGTCTGACCACTTCAACCCTTCGCGCAGCTTGAACACGATGCGCTTGCGATCTTCCGAAATCTGCCACGACTCCGCCAACGCTGGCTGAATCTTACCCGTCAGCCCGTCTGATTTTGTCAGCCCCTCAAAGCAAAACAGCGAAATATTGGGAAACTCTTGAATCAGCGCCGGGTTAAACGTCTTGGGATCAGTCAGCGTGCTGAGAACCAATTGAGGCACCTGAGCCGCTTGAGTTCTAAACAGATGAGGATTGCAGCCTGACAGCCCAAGCGACAGAACGATCGCCATTCCCAAGCTGACAAATCTGACAAACTCGCAGCGGACTTGCGACGTAAAGTTGAAGATCATGGGCAACGAAGGAATTAAGGGCGCAACTAGATGTTGATCTCAGATATCACGGATGATAGTCTGAGATCAATTTTGACAGACTACTCGTCCATCTGCTATCTAGCCGCCCCCACTTCATTAACGTGAGTTCGATAGAAGTGGTTCACTCCGATAATGAATTCGGGAAGCCCCCTAAATCCCCCAATTTTGGGGGACTTTGAACCAGAAATTTTGGCTTGAAGTCCCTCAAGTTGGGGGATTTAGGGGGCAGAAGCCGCTGAGAACGAAGCGAAAAAACTCGTCGAACTCACGTTTCATTAAGCCCGTTGAGCGCCCGGTTTACCATCCTCGACAACAAAAGATGCCACCGTGCTGATCGTGGCTTCGGGTTTGCGAATGGTGGAAACGACCCGATAATCACTTTGCCAATGCTTGCGATTTAGGTCACACCGGACATATCCTCGCAAAGCACCGTTAAAAAACTTGGTGTGAGGGTTGTTAGAGAGCGCCAGCGTGACGGGCTGAATAAACTGAGTCGGAAAGCCTGAAGAAATTGAGGTTGACACAAACTCTGTCCCGATCGTCCGCGACTCTGGTCGATTAAAGTCACGTTTGATATCGTGAACCCAACTAGAGTGAATGTCACCCGCCAGCACGATCGGATTAGAGGGTTGTTGCCGATCAAGAAACGCTAACACACGCTCACGGGCTGCCACATAGCCATCCCATTGATCGGTGTTAAACACTTGCATCTCTGGGCGCGGATCAAAGTCAAACTGCGAAAACATGACTTGTTGCGCGATGATGTTCCAACGGGCAGGCGATCGCTGCAATCCCTCAAACAACCAGCGCTCTTGGGTCTGCCCAGTCATCGTCGCGTTGGGATCAAGTGCCGCTTCACAAAGCGGTTTGAGTCCATCGTCGCAGGGCTGATTCGTGCGATATTGACGAGTGTCTAAAATATTAAACTGAGCCAGATCACCAAACTGCAATCGGCGATATAGGCGCAAATCAGAACCGTTAGGGAGCGATAAGCGACGCAGAGGCATGTGTTCATAATAAGCTTGATAAGCGGCAGCTCGTCGGGTCAGAAATTGGTCGATCGCGTCGTTGTTTTCAGAGATATTGCCCGCGTAGTTGTTTTCGACTTCGTGATCATCCCAAGTGACCGCCCAAGGAAATGCAGCATGAGCCGCCTGAAGGTTGGGATCTCCTTTGTAGAGTGCGTAACGGTTACGATAATCTGCAAGGCTGACAATTTCAGGACTGTTGTGCTGACGTGGGCCTCCGGGTTCGGGCCCATATTCATAAATATAGTCACCCACATGCACCACTAGGTCGAGATCTTCCTCTGCAACGTGCTTATAAGCGGTGTAGTAACCGTTTTGCCAGTCTTGACAGTTGACCAACGCAAAGCGCAAGCGATTTAGACGCTGATTCCTGGCGGGTGCTGTGCGAGTTCGACCGATCGGACTCATTTCATTGCCTGCTTTAAATCGATACCAATAATGACGACCCGGTTGCAGACCGCGCACATCTACATGAACGGAATGGGCAAACTCTGCGATCGCGAGTTCGGTTCCAGATTTTACGACTCGCTTCATGCCTTCGTCCGTAGCAATTTGCCATCGTACGGGCACACTATGATTTGGCATCCCACCTCCTTTGAGAGGATCGGGAGCAAGCCGCGTCCACAAGACGATGCCATCAGCGAGTGGATCACCGGAGGCAACTCCCAGCGTAAAGGGATACCCTGAAAATCGAGGTTGAGCAATGACTTGCTGCGGAAGTTGACTCGCGATCGCAATGCCTGTCAGAACACCAGCGCCCCGAAGCAGGTCACGTCGCTTCAAATCCGCCGATAATAGACGCGAGGAAGTGTACCAGTTCATAACTGTATAGGGTTATCTCAGTAGTTAAGAGAACCCTACCAATCCGTTATTAACGAGCAATCAAGGTTTTGTTAAGATTTTCTCAACCTTCAGAGAAAAGCTCTGGGTAATGCCTAATCTACGACTCGCAAGTCTTGAATATTCCACAAGGCACGGCCTAACTCAGGATAATTTACGCCCTCGACGCGATCGCGCACTGCCGCCATGACTCGCGCATTCATCAACGTAATCCAGGGCAAATTTTCATGAGCAATTTGCTGAATTTTGCCATAGATCACTTTGCGTTTGGTTTCGTCAAGCTCTTGTGCGCCTTCAATATACAAACGACCGATTTCTGCTTCCCAATCGGCGACGACTCGATTTTCGATCGGTTTTCCAGGCAGTGACGGCTGATTAAAGTTGTGGGATGACCCTTCGGGCGACCAAATATTAGACCCCGAATTTGGCTCTCTTGAGTTACCCATTGCCATTAAATAAGCATCCCAATCGATCGTGTTATCGAGCTTGTCGATCATCGTGTTGAAGTTGATCGGGGTCAAGTCAACCTGCATTCCAATTGCGCCTAAGTCTTGTTTGATCTGCGCGATCGAGGCTTCTCGCACCGTGTTTCCCGCATTGGTGATTAAGTTAAAGCGGACTCGATGCCCCTCTGCATCTGACAACTGACCGTTTGCGTCATATTTAAAGCCCGCTTCGGTCAGCAGTTGCTTAGATTTTTTAGGATCAAACCCATAAGCTTTCTCTGGTTGAGGCGGCTGATAATAGGGGCTTTGCTCCATAATGATCGATTCGACTAATGCACCCAAACCGCGATAGATGTTGTTGTTCATTTTGTCGCGATCGATGGCATAAGCCACTGCCTGTCTAAATTTGACGTTGTTAAACCATTTAGACTTGATCGGGTCAACGAGTGGTTTTCCTTTGCGCCGACCCTGGTTGAGGTTAAACGCCATAAACGTGGTGATCGGTCGCGGCCCTCCCATGTGCAGCGTAAACTTGCCGCGCTTTTCTTCTTGCTTAAGCAGCGTGAAATCTTCAGGTCGAATCGGCTCTGAGATATCCTGTCCGCCCGATCGAAATTGCAGCAATGCGGTGTTTTGATTTTCTACCACGCTCCAAACAATGCGCTCAATGTAAGGTTGAGCATTGCCTTGAGCGTCTTTGCGCCAATAGTGAGGATTGCGTCGAAAGATGACTCGCTGACTCGTCGCGTAGCCATCAAGCACATAGGGTCCATTGCAAATAATCTTTTTAGGGTCAGTTCCAGTGCCCCAGGTCGAGAGAAAAACTGGATTGCCGTCGCTGCCTTTGGTTTTGACCGCCTCTTGCAAAATGTGTTTAGGCAAAATTGCCAGTCCCAATACCCTTAAAAACGGGGCAAACGGCTCTGGAGTGGTGAATTCGATGCGACGATCGTCCACCTTCCGCACACTGGGAAAGACGCGATTTTTGCCAATCCGCAACACATCTTGAATATCGGTCGGAATGGCAGGATTGAGGAAAATATCTTGAAAGGTGAAGAGTACATCCTCCACCGTCAACGGCTCACCATCTGACCATTTCAGCCCCGGACGCAGCGTGAACTCGATGCGTTTTTTGTCTTCTGCGATCTTCCACGATTCTGCTAGGGCTGGCTCGACTGCTCCAGTTAACCCATTTTCAGTGATCAGCCCCTCATACATCAAGGTGGCGACGCTAGGGTCTTCATTGATCAGCGCATAGTTAAAGCTTTTCGGGTCGCTGAGAGTAAAATCAACCAGTTGAGGCACTTGGGCTGCCGAGGTTCGATAGAGTCTAGGGTTACAAGAACTGAGGACGATCGCTACCCCAACTGCCAGCAGACCCAACAGCCAATAACGCCGAAAATCTTTTGAGAAAACCGTAGAAACCATAGGGCAGTGTGCAGAAAGTTCAGAAGTCGCAGCAGCCCTACTATACCGGAGGAAAACTGCATCCTTAATCCTTTCTACACCCTAGACAGATTTTATGGAGGACAAATTAATTTGACGTGTCAAGCTTATGGCGCATTGCGAAGCGAATTGAGCCGTTCTCTCAAGGCGAGTCGAATCAGCGATTTGACCAAAAAAGTTCCGCAAACGCCAGCGACAATAAAGCTGACGACCGCGCCCCCCTGATAAGCGCCCACTAGCAGCACAACCCCTGACAGAACAGAAAATCCTGTCAAACAGGCGTAAATTAAAGACTTCACCGCTAAGTGTAGGGTTTTGAGGTGGCGATCGCTCTCTGACTGGACTCGAATCTGCAATTCTCCCTGTTCAAGTCGCGCTTCGAGTCGCTGAATCGCCAGGGCTGCTGAGTTGGGTTTGCGAATCTGATAGGTCAGAAAACTTTGTGCTTGCCGTGCCAACTCACCCAAGCCACTGCCGTGATTTTTAGGTGCTGTGATCACCAGACTCTTCACAAACGGTTTTGCGGCAATCAGCAAGTTATATTGCGGATCTAAATCACGCGCTACTCCATCCAGGGTAGTCAACGCCTTGATGATAAACGTCATCTTGGCAGGAAGTCGGAAAGGCTGCTTCTCAAACAGCGTATACAACTCATTGCGTAAGCTGTTGAACGCTTCGACTTCGACGGGTTTGTCAGTGAAGCGATCGATTAAAAACCCCAGCACTCGCCGCACCGGAGTCATATCTGACATCGGCTCAATCAAACCCATATCGATCAGGGTGTGGATCACTTCGTCGGTATCTTTTTTGAGGACTGCGAAGAAGGTTTTTACCATCTGATCGCGGTTGATTGGCATGACTTCTGCCATCATGCCGAAGTCGTAGAAGATCAGTCGTCCATCAATCGTGACTGCCATATTGCCAGGATGGGGATCTGCCTGAAAGAAGCCATCTTGCAGCAACTGCTTAAGATAAGCGCAAATTCCTAGATGGTTGATGTCTTTTGGATCGATGCCGATCGCTTCTAAACTCTCACGATCGTTAACTTTGATTCCGGGCACATATTCCATTGTCAGCACGCGTTTTGTGGTGTAGCGCGGATAAATCTTGGGCACCACAATTCGCGGATGATCGGCAAAGTTATGACGGAAGCGATCGGCATTCATCGCTTCTTGAACGTAGTCAACTTCTTTATAGAGAATTTCAGCAAACTCTTGATAAATCGCCTCCAGATCGTATTGTCTCGCGATCGCAGAATAGCGAGTACTCAGCCGAACAACGCGATCAAGAACCTTCAGATCCAAGTCAAACAACTGGTCGAGTCCAGGACGCTGCACTTTAACGACGACTTCTTCGCCTGTGTGTAGCTTGGCGCGATGAACTTGCCCTAAACTTGCTGCGGCTAGAGGCACGCGATCGAACTCCCGATAAAGCGTGTGAAGGGGGCAATTTAGTTCAGATTCAATGATGGCGATCGCCTGGTCAGCGCTAAATTCTGGGACGCGATCTTGAAGCTGTGAGAGTGCTTTGACATATTCGATCGGCAGCAAATCTGCGCGAGTCGAGAGCGCCTGCCCAATCTTAATAAAAGTCGGGCCCAAATTGAGCAATGTGCCCACGAGCCACTGAGCGCGGCGATCGCGACGGGCTGAAGAACGCTCTGCAATGCGACTGTCCCACCACAGATAAAAGCCAAACTTAGCCGCCGACAGCGAAACATCCACTTGACGCGCTAGTGGAGAATCGGTTTGCTGTTGCCAGCGCAGAGGTTTGGGTGAGATGGTTTGTAACATAGCTTCAAGTTATTATACTCAGTCTTCCCGCCTGAATCTAGAAAGCTTCAATATCCTCGCTGACTACAAATTCCAAATGATTGAATCCGAACAGAAATTCTGATTAGAATTATGAATTTCAGAAGTTGCGTACGGGCATGGCACTGCCGTGCCCAGTGTCTTTGCAAGTAACCGACATGATTCAATTCACAATCTTTATTAAGCAATTTCAAGATTCTGCGGCAGCGTCACCGTAAAGCGAGTTTCGAGAGACTGAGTGGCATCGGTAGGCAAACTAGATGCTGCGATCGTGCCATTCAAGTGCTGCACTAAATTCTTCACGAGCGCGAGTCCTAATCCGGTTCCGGGCACCGCATTTTGGGTTACGCCCTGGCATCGGCGAAACTTCTCAAAAATGTAGGGCAGTTCTTCTTCTGAGATGCCATCCCCACCGTTGCAGATCGCGATCGCAATTTGCTGCCCGCTTTGCTGCGAGACCTTAACTGAAACAGTGCTGTTGGGATCTGAATATTTTCCGGCGTTGGTCAACAGCTCTAACAGAATGCGGTTTAGACTTGCCAGATCAGTATTGAGCGCGGGCGATCGCGGCGGTAGTTCAATTTCTAAAGTTAGCCCTTTTAGTGCCCAACGCTGATCAAAAGATTGACTTAGGTCTGTGATCACTTGTTTCAGATCAACTTTCTGAAGCTGAATCGCGACTTGCTTGCTCTCTAGCTCTTGCAGCGCCAGCAAATCGTTGATCAGGCTGGTTTCTTGAGCGCACTGCTGCTCCAAGATATTGAGATATTGCTCGCGACGATCGGGCGGCAAATCTGCCTCGCGCAACATCCGAATCGCCAGCATCATGCTAGTCAGCGGTGTTCGCAGTTCGTGGCTTAGGGTGCTGAGAAACTCATCCATGCGCTGATTCATTTCCCGCAGTTTTTCAATCTGTCTGCGGGTGATCTCATACAGCTTTGCCTGAAGTTCTAAGCTTTGTTGCAGTTGAGCCGTGCGCTCTTCGACCAGCGATTCGACTTGGCGCAGCGTCTCAGTTTGAATGATGGCAGAACTGATTTGAGCGCCTACCAATTCTGCAAACTCAATCTCGTTAGGTTGCCAGACGCGAGGTTGATCGTGCTGAAGAGTGATGAATCCTAAAAGTTTATTTTTGCTCTCTAGAGGCACCATCAAAAGCGACGGCATCCGTTCAGGTGCAAATAAAGGTGCGATTCCAGCGGCTTCTGTCGTGGCTGGAAAATCGTCTCGATCGCTTAGCGCAGTCGGCTCGGCATAACTGACAGCAGATTGGCACACGACACACTCTGACACCCAGAAAGACTGACTTAAAAGAGTCTCGCTGGTTAGACTAGAGCTTTGAGGTTGCGCGATCTCTGGTTGCCACTGGCATTCCACAGTCACTCTGGCTTTGGGAATGCCATCTAAAGAGCGCGAATTGTGTCGAGGATCCCAATATCTCAAGCGCAGCACCGATCCCTGAGCAATTTGAAGGGCTTGAGCCGTACCATCAATTGCCAGCTTGAGAATTTGAGGCAAATCCACTGAGTTTTGGATAGCCATCGTCAACTCTTGAATCAATGATTGATATTGAGCCTGCTTGAGAACTTGTTGCTGGAGCAGAATTTGAGAAACGGTAACAGCGACTTGATCAGAAATCGTGGCTAGAGTTGTCGCTTCTAACTTCGTCCAAGAATGGGAATGGGATCGCATGAGACTAATCGCTCCGTTGACTTGACCTTGAAATCGAGTGACATTCGACAAAACAGATCCGATCGAACACGATCGCCACTCAGGAATCAGATCACGGGTCTGTAATTCTGAAATAATTAGGCTGCCTGCGTCTAACGTTGCCGCTTCAAGGGTTGAATAAGTTGCCAAAATTCCAGCTTGCTGATTGGCAGTCAAATCGTCGCCAAACCAACTAGCGACGTGGTGTTGAGTCGAGTGCCGGGTGCAGATCGAAATCACACAGCCGTCTGCTCTAAATTCTTCTCCTAAAATTGCAGCAAGCTTAGACAAAATAACCTCTGGTTGAGCATTTGCAACCACTACCTGAGTCATCTTGTGCCACAGGAGCGCTTCTGAGATCTGCTGAGTGGGTTGGGTAGGACTTTGATCCACGAAAGCACTTTCACCTGAACGGTTAGAGAGTGAAAATTTGCACTTGGATGTGACGGGAAGGCACTCTTCTCTAGGATCGGCAGAGTTGATGGCTCGCCCAGCTAATTCTTGCGGCTTTGTGTGAACCCGCGAAACTCTTGCTTGCATCCTGCGATCGTGCCCATAATTGCTTAACTTAGGCGGGGTTTGTTCTTGCTAGCTATTGGCTCGACAATCATCGTCAGCTATCAGGTTAACGTGCTGAAAATCATCCAGTATCCGTAATTCCCTCACGATCTCTCTGTACTATTCTCAAAATCTCCAGAGTTGCACTGAGGATGTGAAGCAGACACAGCGAGAGACTCGTCTAACCTTAAGACTGAAACTGTTCTCTCTTTTTAGGGTTGACATAGTACACTTGAACGGACAGTTAGACGATCGCACACTCTTATCTAAAGCGGTTGACTCGTAAGCATGACCCTAAATCAAGCATCTCCTCTTTCTCTCAAAGTGATTGGCACGGTCAAAGGGCCGGGCGAAAATGGCAATCAATATGTATTCATTACCTCTGATAATCGCTCGGTCAAAATTGGAGAGTATGTCTACTATGAAGTTCGAGAGAATGATGATGCGTTCAAGATTTTAGGAAAGATTTCGGCGCGGCGGCTGATTGATCATTTGCCCGATCGCATTTTTGCCGATACGGAAATCAGTCCCGAAGCGATCGCGGCTCTCGTAGGTTTCACTTACGCCAATCCTGAAATTTACGAAGTCAGCGTCGATGTGATTGGTTATTTTGATCCCTCTTTAGGATTCATGAATCCCCGTAAAAGTCCCAATCCAGGTGCAAAAGTCTGTCTGGCTGATGATCAGATGTTGCGACAGATTCTCAATCGCAAACAGCCGCAAGAAATGGGATCGGCGCACATTGGCTCACTGCTGCTAAGAGAACCGGGCGCTGTGCCGATCGCGCTAGATGTCAAAGAACTGGTCAGCACCCACATGGCAATTTTGGCAGGCACGGGATCGGGAAAATCCTATACAGCAGGCGTTTTGGTCGAAGAGTTGCTACTACCCTACAATCGGGCAGCAGTGCTGATTCTCGACCCGCACGGGGAATATGGGACGCTCACAGAAATGCGGGGTCATCCAGACTTTCAAGATCCCGATGGCTATTCGCCCAAAGTGAAGGTTTTAAAGCCGGAAGATATTCGGATTCGGGTGTCTTCGCTGGATTATTCTGACATTTTGACGCTGCTGCCAGAGATGAGCGATCGTCAACAGTCTATTCTCAACAAAGCCTATCGATTGCTGCAAAAGCACAAAAAAGGCGAATATCGGTGGGGCATTCAAGATTTGATTGCGGCAGTGCGAGAAGCCGATGTTCAAGAAGACGACGAAGGCAATCTCAAACAGGGATCGTCCGCTCCAGCGCTAGAGTGGAAATTAGAGCGACTGGAGCGATCGGACTACTTTCACACCTTTGAACACACGGTCAGCCCTAAAGACTTATTTGAGCCGGGGCAAGTTACGGTGCTGCAAATGAATGAAATTAGTCAAGACGAGCAGCAGGTGATCTGCGCGGCGGTGCTGCGGCAATCAAACCAGGCGCGGATGAATACTCATCGAGGAATCACCGAAAGCAGCGACGAAAATTATCTGCCTTACCCTGTGTTTATTCTGATCGAGGAGGCGCATCGTTTTGCCCCTGCCCATGAGCCATCTCGCTGCAAAGCAGTGCTGAGAACGATCCTGAGTGAAGGACGAAAGTTTGGGGTCGGCATCGGGTTGATTACCCAGCGTCCGGGCAAGATTGACTCAGATGTGCTGTCTCAATGTATGAGTCAATTCATCATGCGAATTGTTAATCCGGTCGATCAGGAAAGCCTTAAGCACGGAGTCGAAGCGGCAGGTCGAGATCTTCTCAAAGAGTTACCTGCGCTGACTAAAGGACAAGTGATTATATCTGGGGCGTGTGTGAATACTCCAGTGCTGTGCAAAGTGCGTCAACGCCTCACTAAACATGGTGGAGAAACGCTGAATGCTCCCGAAGAGTGGTTAAAGCACTTTCAGACGCATCGAGTGCAAGAGCGAACGATCGAGCAAGCCCCCCTTGCAATTCCCAAAAGAGCGCAAACGGTGCGAGGCAGAAGCATCGATTAGAGGGTTGCAGCCGTTACTTGATTTTTTGCAAAGCTGATTCTTGATATCTGCGGTAGAGGGCTGTGCGATCGAGCGCGATCGCATACCGTTTGTCACTGGCAGGCACTGACCCCATCAGCTTGGAGGCTTTGCCCCACGTATCGGCTAAGTTTTGCCACTGTTCAGGAGTTTGCGCTGTTTTGCCAATTTCAGAGGCTCTTTCTGCTAAACGAACCGCCGTCGCAAAATTGTCTTGATCGAGATTGATTCCACTTGCCGATTGAATGGAAGTTGAATTTTTTGGAGGAGCAGTGGACGATCGCCCCTCTTGCCACATGTAAACTCCCCAACCTGCTAATAGCAAACCTGCGCTCACCGCTAACCCGCCAACGATGCCTTTTTTAAATTGGTTTTGTTCACGAATCAGGTGAGGCGATCTCGTTTGAGGGCGATCGAAGCTCTCAATGCGATCGTCTCGCCAATCGGTTAGAAGTCGCTTGAGAGGATTTTTGCGCTTCAGGACAATTTCTTTTGACCAGAGCACTTGCCCATCGGGGTCACGATTAATTTCTTCGAGCCACAGCAACTGTTGTTCACGAACGATGCGGCTGTTGATATTGACGCGACGAACGCTGCGAGGCTCGATCGCTTCTAAAATTTTTTGCACGCGATCGATGAGCATCGTTTGCTCTAGTTGCTCCTTGGTTGAAGCTTCGCAGAGCAGTTGCAAAATGCCGTTGGCAAAGATGGCGCGCGTTCTGACCCCAGAGTCAGCGAGTTTGTCGTTCAGCACTTGAATAATGGCTGCGACGCTTCCCTGGTGGGCCTGTCGAAAGATATCGTTAACCGAATCTGCTGTCATGCTCATCAGTTTGGTGCGGAATGAACCCTGATCGACTTTATTAAGAAATCATGATAACAGGAGATCTGTAGATGGGTAGATGAAAGATGAATTCCTTACCGAGCATTTACTTAGCTTAGGTGACGAGAATCGTTGAAGCGGCGTATTTGCCAAAGATCCGTGTTAAAACGATTTTGACTGGTTTGGTGCCAGCGCGATCGGTCAATCCAAAATTCAAATAATGCGGTGTTGCCCGCTCTGACTCGCCACGAGCGATCGCTGCCCAACAATTCAGCGATCAAGTGCTGCAAGATCCAACTATGGCTGACGACCCATAACCGATCGCCGTCAGTGTGACGTTCAATGAGGTGCGTGATAAATTGACGAGCGCGAGTGCGGGCATCGTGCAGCGACTCGGCTTCTGGAATTTGAATCCAGTCGGGTGAGGCTTCTAGGCGGCGGCAAAGTTCTGGGTAGCGAGTTCGAGCTTCAGACCAGGTTAGCCCTTTGAGAATTCCGTTCTGAAATTCTTTGAGTTCGTTGGCGTATCGGATAGCGATCGCGGGGCGTTTCTCCTCGATTTCTGCTGACGAAGACTCAGCCGACGGATCGATCAAATCGCTCACCGTTGCCGGAAGCGGGGCTAATTGAAAGGAGGATAATAAGATCTCGGTCGTTTGAGCGGCTCGTTTCAGCGGACTGCTGTAAACGTGGGACGGATGCCAGGATTCTGCCAAAAGATATTGCGCTAGTTTTTCTGCCTGCATTCTGCCCGTGCTAGAAAGTTCAAAGTCTCCGTGTCCTTGCATCCGTTTTTGCTGGTTGCCAGTCGATTGAGCGTGACGGATGAACAAGAGTTTGAGAACTTTGGACATGGTGTTAGAAGAGTGAATGAGTCGTCAGACATTGACACCGTTCAATTTATAGCATTGAGAACTTTCTATAGAGCGGTTGCCAATGGTCGATCGTGTTTGGTGCTAAAGTCCGATTACAATTGCAATAGCAGGCTTTGTACACCCAGTTCAGCAGAATAATTTTATGACCTTAGTGAAATCCACCACCCGCCATATTCGTATTTTTACTGCTGAAGTTGAACATAACGAGTTGGTTCCCAGTGACAACGTTTTGACGCTGGATGTTGACCCCGATAATGAACTCAACTGGAATGACGATGCGTTGCAGAAGATCTACCGCAAATTTGACGATCTGGTCGAGGCTTACAGTGGGGCTGACTTGACTGACTATAACTTGCGTCGCATCGGGTCAGATCTAGAACACTTGGTACGATCGCTCCTCAACAAAGGCGAGATTTCCTATAATCTCAACAGCCGTGTCCTAAATTACAGTCTTGGCTTGCCTCAAGTAAAGCCTGAAGACTCTGCCCCCGCAAAATAAATTTAAATCTGCATCATTCCCGAATATTCAGTCAGCAACTCGTCGTAGGTGAGACTGTCGCCCTTGTCTTGCGGACTCCAGAGCAGTTCAAAAACCATGAGGTAGTCTGGGTTGATTGAGGCAAGTTTCTCTAGCGCCGCTTTGAGTGCCTCCGTCGTCCGCACTTCACTCAATAGAGGCTTGTCGTCAGCCGTCCCGACAATCAGTGTCACCACAATATAAGAAGCGGGGTCTTCTTCAGGATCAGGCGTAAACGTCTTGGTGTTGACCCTGCCGCCGACATTGGTTAGGGTTTCGACGCTAAAATTGCTGCGCTCGGCGATCGAGTTCTGACTAAACAAAGTCTCTGCCTCTTCGCGAGTTTTCACCGTTTGAGAACTGGCTAACACGTGACTCCAGTTTTCTGGCATTCTCAGCAGCGCTAGAACGACTTCCTGTAATTCTTGCTGAAGTCCTTGAGAAGTTTCAGTGTCGGCATTCTGGACAATTTCGGATAGCTGCGATTGAATGGCGCGACCTTCTGCCAAAAGTGCTACCTGTAGCTTAGTAACCGTTACCTTATCGTTATCGAGTTCTGAAGTGGAGCCGATTCCTTTTCTCGCTGAGAGCAGCAGCCAAACCACCAGCCCACCCCCGCCTAGAACCAGCAACATCACCAAAAGCAGCCCAAACCCGCCGATCGCACTAGAGCCATAGCCGTAGGAGGAACCCCCATAAGGGATAAACACGGCACCGCCCCCACTGTTATAGCCTCCAGAGGAGTTGTTGCGACTCGACCCGCTCGATCGAGAGGGCGAACTCCGAAATGATCCGCCACTGCTGCGTCCGCCACTGCTTTTAGCGTAAGCAGCGTTACCTAAATCCAATTTTTTGCCTTGAAGAGTGGCGATCGGCAAGCTGACTGAACTGAGGAGACCACAACTCATTACGGTGGCACAAAAAAGCTTAAAGGTTCTGGTTGGCATAATGTCCATTTATTAAGTTAACTTGCATCTGCTCCCTGGTTTTCTTCTTCCAGCCAACGCTGATAGAGATCGGGGCGACGAATTCGGGTTCTTTCGATCTGCTGCTCTTTGCGCCAGCGATCGATTTCTGCATGGTTCCCTGATCGCAACACCTTCGGCACCTCCCATTCCCTAAACACAAAAGGACGGGTGTATTGAGGGTAATCGAGCAATCCTGCCTCGAAGCTTTCTGCTTTGAGAGACTCTTCTTTGCCAATTGTGCCCGGAAGCAGCCGAATCGTCCCATTTAACAATGCTAACGCTGGAATTTCTCCACAGGTGAGCACAAAATCGCCGAGAGACACTTCCCGATCGACGAGATTAAGCACCCGCTCATCAACGCCCTCGTAATGTCCGCAAAGGATGACAATCTGATCGTAATTGACTGCTAGTTCTTTGAGTAGCGATTGATTCATGGGTTTGCCTTGAGGAGTCATAAAAATCACCTGTCGCCGGGGCAACATCGGCAATGATTCTATGGCAGCAAAAACGGGTTCTGGCTTAATCAACATCCCAACCCCGCCGCCATATGGCTCATCATCGACGCGACGGTGCTTGTCAAGGGCAAACTCACGCGGATTGATCAGATTGACGATCGCGATTTCTTTAGCGAGGGCTTTTCCGAGCAATCCAGAACTGAGTGGGGAGGCGAAGAAGTCAGGGAATAAGGTTACGATGTCAAAGCGCATAAATAAAGGCAATAGGATAAGGGAAATTGCCAGGTCAACCTGTCACAGGGAATTTACACAAAAAAATCTTTCAATTACTTAACTTATGGTTAATAATCTGGCATGATCTGGATTAAGGAAAATTTAATATTTCGTCTTCAGCGATCGCTTCATTTAGTCTATAAGATCCTCTAAAAACCAGCCTTTCAATTGTCCTCCATTGATGTGTTTCACGTCGCAGAGACACCCATGATAGAGTTAGCGTTGCAATCCCTGATGTTGAAGATGCCTCAGCCCACAAATACCGCCATTATGGTCATTGGGGGAGCGGAAGACAAAGTACACGGACGCGACATCCTCCGAAGCTTTTTTGTAAGGGCTGGCGGCGAAGATGCTCGCATCGCCATTTTTCCTTGTGCGTCTCGTGAGCCAGTGGTGATCGGAGAGCGCTATCACACGATTTTTACTGAGATGGGCGCGAAGGCGATCGAGGTTCTCAATATCTGCGATCGCGCTCAGTGCAATGATCCAATTTTGCAGGAATATGTCCGCAATTGCACGGGGATCTTTATGACGGGCGGCGACCAGCTACGGCTCTGCGCGATGCTGTCAGACACGCCCATTATGGAGATTGTGCGTACCCGCGCTCAGTCTGGCTCAGTTACTCTAGCTGGAACCAGTGCTGGGGCTGCTGTCATGGGTCATCATATGATCGCAGGAGGCGGCAGCGGTGAATCTCCAAATTCTTCTCTGGTAGACATGACGTTAGGGCTGGGCATTATTCCAGAGGTGATTGTAGACCAACACTTTCACAATCGAAATCGGATGGCTCGTCTGATGAGCGCTGTCTCTGCCCACCCCGATCTGTTAGGAATTGGCATTGACGAAGACACCTGCGCCCTATTTGAGGGAGACGGCACTCTACAAGTTTTAGGCAAAGGCACGGTCACGATCATTGATCCCGGTGAGATGACCTACACCAACCGCGCCGAAGTAGGATTAGCTGACCCGTTGTGTATCTGCAACTTAAGAGTTCATATCTTGAGTCAAGGATGCCGTTACGATTTAAATAAGAGGCTATCTGCAAGTTGTCCGCAATAACAACCACGAGATTGTGAGGTTAAAGACCAAGAACTGTAGGTAGTGCAATTTATTCGTTTTTTATTCCTAGCGTTTCACGCACATTCTGGTAGATTTGCGAGTTAACCTTATAGATTCATGCACCTGTTGTGGTAAGTTTCCTGTAGAGTAGATTTACAATTTTTAATTAAGTTTCATCACAGCTTATTCGCTTTTCCTTCCCTAATATTTGAATAAGTGTTTGCACCATCTCTTACCAGTTAACCTACTCAGAGATGCTTCTTAATGTCAACTGTTTGCGGTGAACAGTTCGGGCGTTTCAGGCGTTTGAAACTGAGTTGTGGCTTCTCTGAGGCGACTCTCCACCCGGTTCAGTTTAGATAGCTGCTTTGTCATTGTCTGCACGATCGCAGTTAGCCTTTCATCTCTTAACCTAGCCTTATGAAAATACTCAAGATCCAGACGTTACGCGGCCCTAATTATTGGAGCATTCGACGACACAAACTCGTGATCATGCGCCTTGATTTGGAAGACTTAGCAGAATCGCCCTCCAGTGAAATTCCTGGCTTTTATGAGGGTTTGATTTCGACGCTTCCGAGCTTAGTTGAGCATTTTTGCTCTCCTGGCTGCCGAGGTGGCTTTCTGAGCCGAGTTTTAGAAGGCACCATGATGGGGCACATCATTGAGCACGTAGCGCTGGAACTTCAAGAATTGGCAGGGATGCCCGTAGGGTTTGGACGCACCCGCGAGACCGCAACCCCTGGCACCTATCAAGTCGTGATTGAATATGAAAATGAGCAAGCAGGGCGCTATGCGGCTCGTGCGGCCGTTCGACTCTGCGAGAGTGTAATCGCAACCGGAACGTATCCGGCAGATGAGTTGCAGCAAGACTTGAAAGATTTGCGCGAATTTGCAGCAGATGCAGCTCTAGGCCCAAGTACTGAGACTTTGGTGAAAGAAGCTGAAGCTCGTGGAATTCCTTGGATGGAGTTGGGTGTTCGTGCCATGATTCAGCTTGGGTATGGGGTGCATCAAAAGAAACTTCAGGCAACGTTGAGCGATCGTACCAGCGTTCTCGGTGTGGAACTGGCTAGCGATAAAGAAGGCACGAAGCAAATTCTGCGATCGGCAGGCATTCCGGTGCCTCGTGGGACGGTAATCAACTATTTGAATGAGTTGCAGGACGCGATCGACGATTTGGGCGGCTACCCGATCGTGATCAAACCTTTGAACGGCAATCACGGACGCGGGATCACGATCAACATCACTGAATGGGAACAGGCAGAAGCTGCTTACGACGTGGCAAAGGAAGTGTCTAAAGCAGTCATCGTCGAGCGGTTTTATGAGGGCAGCGATCACCGCGTTCTCGTGATCAATGGCAAAGTCGTTGCGGTCGCGGAGCGAATTCCGGCCCATGTGATTGGGGATGGCAAATCGACGATTAGTGACCTGATCGAAGAAACCAATCGCGACTCGCGGCGAGGTGACGGACACGACAACGTTCTGACCAAAATTGAGGTCGATCGCACGACTTGGCAACTCTTAGATCAAAAAGGCTATAACCTCGACACCGTTCTGGCTGAACATGAAGTTTGCTATCTGCGAGCCACTGCAAATTTGAGTACCGGGGGAATCGCGGTCGATCGCACCGATGATATTCACCCTGAAACTGTTTGGCTCGCGCAACGAGTCGTCAAAATCATCGGTCTAGACATTGCCGGAATTGATATTGTCACCTCTGATATCTCAAAGACTTTACGAGAGATGGATGGAGTGATCGTTGAAGTAAATGCTGCTCCTGGGTTTAGGATGCACATTTGCCCTAGTGAGGGCATTCCTCGCAACGTCGCGGAGCCTGTGGTCAATATGCTGTTTCCGCCAGGGTCGCCTAGTCGAGTGCCGATCGTGGCAGTCACTGGCACTAACGGCAAAACCACGACGACCCGTCTGATTGCTCACATCTTCAGACAAACTCAGCAAGTCGTTGGCTACACGACCACCGACGGCACCTATATTGGTGATTATCTGGTCGAGCCAGGTGACAACACAGGGCCGCAGAGTGCCCAACTGATTTTGCAAGATCCGACCGTGGAGGTCGCGATTTTAGAGAGTGCGCGCGGTGGAATTTTGCGATCGGGGTTAGCCTTTAGTGCCTGTGATGTGGGCGTAGTGCTAAACGTCGCCGCCGATCACTTAGGGCTAGGAGACATTAACACGATCGATGACATGGCGCGGGTCAAAAGCGTGGTGGCAGAGGCAGCGATGCCCAACGGCTATGCTGTGCTTAATGCCGATGATTCTCTGGTTTCGGCGATGGCAAATCGGGCATCGGCACAAATTGCCTATTTTTCCATGAATCCCGATAACCCCTTGATTCGATCGCACACTCAGCGCGGCGGACTCGCTGCTGTTTATGAGAATGGCTATCTGTCGATTCTCAAAGGCGACTGGACGCTGAGAATTGAGCAAGCGGTCAACGTGCCATTGACCTTGGGCGGACGGGCACCCTTTATGATTGCCAATGCGTTAGCGGCGAGTTTGGCGGCCTTTGCTCAAGGCGTTCGGATTGAAGATATTCGTGCCGCATTGGTGACTTTTCAGGCATCAACCGAGCAGACTCCCGGACGAATGAACCTGTTTAATTTGGGCACGTTCCACGCTCTGATTGATTATGCTCACAACCCCCACAGCTACGAAGCACTAGGCGGCTTTGTGAAAAATTGGACAACCGGAGAGCGGATTGGCGTAATTGGCGGGCCGGGCGATCGTCGCGATGAAGACTTTGTTTCTCTCGGCACCCTGTCAGCTCAGATCTTCGATCGCATCATTGTCAAAGAAGACGATGACACGCGAGGGCGCGATCGCGGCGAGGTGGCAAAGTGGATTCATCAGAGCATTGAGCAAACCCGACCTGACGTTCACTGTGAGATGATTTTTGACGAGACAACCGCAATTCAAGCAGCGCTCGATTCGGCAACTCCCGGCAGTCTGGTGGTGATTTTGCCTGAGAGTGTTAACCGAGCAATTCAGCTAATTGAGGCGCGGAATCCCGTGCAGGTGGTCACGCCTACAGCAGCCCAGCCAACCCCTGATTCAAACGGGTATGTGTCATTAACAGAAGAAAAAGCGATCGTCTCTAGCGGGTTGAGCGGCTAATCTGTCGTCAATCTTGTAACAGATGGTTGATTTGTGAAGCAGGGGCATGACTATGCCCCTGCTTTGGTGTATTAATTGCTGATCAGTTAGCCGTCGTAGTCGTGATCTGGCTTGTCTGTTTCTTCTTCTTTGCTGATGCCTTCTTTAAAGCTTCGCAACGTCTTACCAAAAGTGCTGCCGAGTTCAGGGATCTTTTTAGGCCCAAAAATCAGAATTGCAACGACGCAAACAATGACCACCTCTGGCCAGCCCAGATTAAACATATAATCTCCTGTTAATCGCCTCTCCTCACTATAGAAGACATAGAAGCTGCATTTACGAATTTGGCTTGTAATACCCATTTCAAAAACAATTGCGATTGATCGAACGATCGCGAGAGGGCATGGCATACCCCTACTGCGGATCTGTCGCTTAGATCAAATCAGTATGAAAAACTCGATGCGTTTATCAGATGGCATGAGAGCTTTTATCAACGGCTTTGGGCAACCTACAGGCAGAATGTTCCAGAGTTACCCTGGTCAGCATCTAGGAAACCTGGGAGCGCAGTTGTTTAGTCATAAAGCTTGAGGCATTGAAATGGCTTTCAGGGTGAATCAGATTTTGAAGTCTCCGCTAGGGTTGGGGGCATTTGTTACGGCAATAATGATCGTGGTGGGAACTGGGTATGTTTCTTTGAAGCCTCAGCCGAACTCGTCAATGGCTTCTCAACCTCTGTCTGAAACGGTGCAATTATCTTCCGATTCGCTGGAGGCGTTTAAGGGATGTTTGACGATCGTCAGCGATCCACAGCCTCCCTTAAATGTTCGGGCGGCTCCGACCGATCGCTTTAACAACATTGTGGGTGGTATTCAAGATGGAGACTCAATAACGGTGATTGGCAAACAGCGAGGATGGCTGCAAATTAGTGCGCCTGTGCCGGGTTGGGTAGATAAAGCGTTAACCAAAACAATTTGTGATCAAGCCGAGCAAGCCGAACTTGCAAAATCTTCTGCCATGAAGACAGATGTGGGAAATCGGGTGTTAGCGGAAGCGATCGAAGAGTATCAGTCAGGCGATTTGAATTCGGCAATTAAGCTGATTAAAACGATTCCAGAAGACAGTTCTGTTTATGCTCAAGCTCAAGTTTCTCTCAAAACAATGCCCAATCAATGGAGACGAGCTAAGAGTTTGTATGGCACCGCTCAAACTGCTTTAAAGGAAAACAGAGCGGCAGATGTGCTGAAGCTTGTGGAGGAAATTCCAGATATCCGATATTGGAGAGAGAAATTTACCCCACTGGTGAAGCAAGCGATTTATTATCAGCATTATGGTAATGCTGCGCCTCAAAGTCACCCCAAATAGTCGTTTAGAATTCCGATTTTTACTGAGTTCTCGATGAAGTTAACTACGATCGCTAATATTCTCAATTCATGGACACTAAAGCTATTTTGATCGCGGCAGGTTTGACGGGTGTTGCGGCTGTGGCAGGCGTGACATCTGCCGTGATGCAATCTCAAAATCCCCAACCGCTTCCGACAGTGGCACCAACTACGATCGTTTCTCCGACCCTCAAACCGACTGATAAACCCGGTGCGGTTCCGGCGGCAAAGCAGTCTGCGGAGGGAGCCGCACCTCAAGCTCCTGTTACCGCTCCGATCGAGCCAACTGAGCCGCTGCCTTCAAAGCCTCAAGCGCCAGAAGCGGCTTCTAGAAAGGTAGAAACCTGTAAAATCACGATGGCAAAAGTGGCGGATGCTAATCCACCTTTGAATGTGCGATCGAACCCTACGATCGCCCCTGACAACGTGGTTGGAAAACTCAAAAATGGCACGTTTGTCACGGTTACTAATGAGTTAGATGGCTGGTTTGCGATCGCAACTCCAGTTAAAGGATGGATTGCTCAAAATCAGACCGAAAGTGATTGTAACGAGAAAACCGAGCGCGTGAGTTTTGGGGCGGGAGGCGATTCGGTGACGATCGCAGAGCGATTTGTGGGCACTGGCTCACACCGATATCGCTTTAACTTGGGCAAAGGTCAGACGTTGAGTGTGAGAAGCGATCGCGGCCCACTGCCGATGATTTTGGCTCCTAATGGCAAAGAATTGAGAGGGTTGGACGATCGCCAAAAATCCTGGACAGGAGAACTCGCGATGACAGGTGACTACACGCTAGAACTCGATTCCAACTACAAGGGATACAAATATTCGTTTTCCGTTCAGGTGAAATGATACTTGTGTTCTCTAACACCTTTTACGTGGACAATTAGCTCTTTCGGTTTTACGAGGTGGAGTGTTTCGGGATTGTCTGATTCATATTTTGACTAACGATGTCGATAACTATTCATGGGCAATACAAATATTCGCTCCGCAGAGCAATTTAATGATTAGGAGGTTGCAATTGTATCGGCAAGTGCCTCAGAACGTTCCAGTTGAGCGATGCTATAAACTTTGCTATAGCATCGACTAAGTAGGCCAGTCTGCCCCAACTGGTTGAGTTGCTGAAATGTCACCGATTTTTTCGCCTTATCCTTTTTCGTTTTGGTCTTCTGTAGTATGCATTCACCCATTTCCCGCTCCTACCATTGGGATAACCACTGACGTATTCATACTCACCTTGGTTGGAGATTCCTTGATATTCTTCTACTGAAATATTCTCTTTAGTCGCAACTGGTTTAACAGGCGGGTGTGGTGTCGTACGGGTAGAATTTTGGGACTTGACCCTATCAACCTCGGATAAATCTTCTAGTTGTTTTTTTAAGTTATCTATCTCAATTTGCTTCTGTTGATACTGCTGCTCCAGTTTTTGGTACTGTCGTTGCAGATCTTCTTTTTGAAAGTTTAATTGAGATTTCTCATTCAGTAGATCTGTAATTCTAGATTCTTTTCTTTGATCAATCTCTTTTGAACTCTGAATATCTGCTTGCAGATCAGATATAGAATTTTGTAATATTTCTATCTGACTCTGTTTTCCTTGAGCTAGTTCTATTAACTCTTGAGCATCCTTCCGTAAGGTAGCTATATCAGCATCACGATTAGATATAGCTCGATGCAGATCAGAGATATCACGGGTAAGGCTAGAGATCTCCTGTACACGCCTGTTTATCTCGGTTGCACCCTCTTGTCTGGCTCTAAGTAGACGATTGAACTGCTCAGATAAAAGCTTGATTCGAGACTGTAGCTCATTGACGAGTGATTGATAGTCGCTATTAATTTCAGAATCAGCAGAGAAGATTAGTCGTGCTGATATGACCTTCATTAACTCATCAATTTTGTAAGCAAGACGAAGACGGTAAGGACTGATTTGATTGGAGCTTTGTGCTATCTCGGCAGCTAATTTGCTAATTACCTCTGAAAGAATAGCTTGCGAGGGTTGTCTGCTACTCGCAAAGAGAACTAGATTAGTCACAATTTTCTCAAGCTGTTCGTAGTCCTTCTCAGCTTGACTAGCCAAAAAATCGCGAACAGAATCCTGTATTCCCGCTAAAACACGATAACTTTGAGGTCTGCGAGGCTCTAGTTCTTGTAAAATTTCGCTTCTTTTATACTCTAATCGGCTAAGAGCTGGACTTTTTTGAAGGATTGAAACTTCCAACTCATCAGGCTTTTTAGCTTGTCGT